>NZ_JADDOJ010000026.1 GCF_015159745.1 Ramlibacter aquaticus
GGCGGCGGCCGGGTAGTGCGGGAGCGGGTGCGGCGCACCCTGCACCGCGGCCGTGGCCTGCGCAGCGGGCATGGCCAGGGCAGGGGCATGGGCCACGGCCCGGCCTGGCCCACCCGCGTCCCGCACATTGCCGGCCCCGTCGACCTCCAGCCATACCAGCTCCGACCCCACGGCCAGCATGCTGCCGGGCGTTCCCATCAGCCCGGTGACGGTGCCGTTCACGGGCGAGGGGATCTCCACGGTCGCCTTGTCCGTCATCACATCGGCCAGCACCTGGTCCTCCTTCACGGCGTCGCCGGGCTGCACATGCCAGGCGACCAGTTCGACCTCGGCGATGCCTTCGCCGATGTCGGGCGTTCGGATCACGTAGCTGCCCATGGCTCAGCCCTCCATCGCCTGCCGCATGGCGCGACCCACGCGGTCCGGCCCGGGGAAGTAGTTCCATTCCTGCGCGTGCGGGTAGGGCGTGTCCCAGCCCGTGACGCGGGCGATGGGGGCCTCCAGGTGGTAGAAGCAGTGCTCCTGCACCAGGGCCGCCAGCTCGGCGCCGAAGCCGCTGGTGCGGGTGGCCTCGTGCACGACCACGCAGCGCCCGGTCTTCTTCACCGAGGTGACGATGGCCTCCAGGTCCAGGGGCCAGATGGAGCGCAGGTCGATGATCTCGGCGTCGATGCCGGTCTCGCGCGCGGCGGCTTCGGCCACCCAGACCATGGTGCCGTAGGTGAGCACCGTCAGCGCCTGGCCGGGCCGGAACACCGCGGCCTTCTCCAGCGGCACCGTGTAGTGGCCCTCGGGCACCCGGCCCATGGCGTGCTGGCTCCAGGGCACCACCGGCCTGTCGTGGTGGCCGTCGAAGGGGCCGTTGTACAGGCGCTTGGGTTCCAGGAAGATGACCGGGTCCTCGCATTCGATGGCGGCGATGAGCAGGCCCTTGGCGTCGTAGGGGTTGCTGGGCATCACCGTGCGCAGGCCGCAGACGTGGGTGAACAGCGCCTCCGGGCTCTGGCTGTGGGTCTGGCCGCCGTAGATGCCGCCGCCGCAGGGCATGCGGATGGTCAGGGGCGCGGTGAAGTCGCCGGCCGAGCGGTAGCGCAGCCGGGCCGCCTCCGACACGATCTGGTCCGATGCCGGGTAGAAGTAGTCGGCGAACTGGATCTCCACCACCGGCCGCAGGCCGTAGGCGGCCATGCCCACCGCGGCGCCCACGATGCCGCCCTCGGAGATGGGCGCGTCGAAGCAGCGCGAACTGCCGTACTTCTTCTGCAGGCCCTCGGTCACGCGGAACACGCCGCCGAAATAGCCCACGTCCTGGCCGAACACCACCACGCGGGGGTCGCGGCCCATCATCACGTCCATGGCCGAACGCAGGGCCTGGATCATGGTCATGGGCACCTGATGCGGCGTGTCGGCCTGCGCGTCGGCCCGCTCGCCGGTCCTGGGGGTCGTCACCAGCATCTCACACCCCCAGTTCGTCACGTTGCCGGCGCAGGTGCGCGGGCATGTCCTTGTAGACGTCCTCGAACATCGCGGCCGGGCCGGGGATGTGCCCGTCCAGCAGCGTGCCGTGGCGCTCGGCCTCCTTCTGCGCGGCGGCGACCTCCGCCTCCAGCGCCGCCTGGGCCTGGGCGTGCAGGTCCTCGGACCATTCACCGAGTTGCACCAGGTGCTGCTGCAGCCGCGCGATCGGGTCGCCCAGCGGGAAGCGCTGCCAGTCGTCGGCGGGCCGGTACTTGGAGGGGTCGTCCGAGGTGGAGTGCGGCCCGGCGCGGTAGGTGACCCACTCGATCAGGGTGGGGCCCAGGTTGGCGCGGGCGCGCTCGGCGGCCCAGCGCGAGGCCGCGTACACGGCCAGGAAGTCGTTGCCGTCCACGCGCAGCGAGGCGATGCCGCAGCCCACGCCGCGCATCGCGAAGGTGGTCTGCTCACCGCCGGCGATGGCCTGGAAGCTGGAGATCGCCCACTGGTTGTTGACCACGTTCAGGATCACCGGCGCACGGTAGACGTGCGCGAAGGTGAGGGCGGTGTGGAAGTCGGCCTCGGCGGTGGCGCCGTCGCCGATCCAGGCCGAGGCGATGCGCGTGTCGCCGCTGATCGCCGAGGCCATGGCCCAGCCCACCGCCTGGATGTACTGCGTCGCGAGGTTGCCCGAGATGCTGAAGAAGCCGGCCCGCCGGTACGAGTACATCACCGGTAGCTGGCGGCCGCGCAGGGGGTCGCGTTCGTTGCTCATCAGCTGGCACATCAGCTCGCTCATGGGCACGTCCTGGCGTGCCAGCAGCAGGCTCTGCTGCCGGTAGGTGGGAAAGCACATGTCGCCGGGCGAGAGCGCGAAGGCGTGCGCCGTGCCGATCGCCTCCTCGCCCAGGCTCTGCATGTAGAACGAGAGCTTCTTCTGGCGCTGGGCCATGAGCATGCGGGCGTCGAAGATGCGCGTCTTCATCATGGCGCGCAGGCCCTGGCGCAGCCGCTCGGGCGCGAGGTCCTCCGGCACCCAGGGCCCCGTGGCGCGGCCGTCCTCGCCGAGCACGCGCACCAGGCCGTCGGCGAGGTCCATGGTGTCCGCGGGGCGCGTGTCCAGGGGCGGCTTGCGCACGGCGCCGGCCGGTGAAACGTGCAGGTAGGAGAAGTCGGTGTGGCAGCCGGGTCGCCCGCTGGGCTCCGGCACGTGCAAGCGCAAGGCCTGGTGCTGGCTCATGTGAAGTCCTCGTCCCGGGGTGCCGGGCTTGTCTCTCAAGGGACACGCCCCACCGGGTGGGCAGGGCGCGCAGCCGGGGCGCCACGGGTGGGTGGCGCCCCGATCCAGTTTACGGGGAAAGCCAGCAGCCGGGGGCGGGGGAAGCCCCGGTACAGTTGCCGCCATGTCCCGAACCGTCCAACGCAAGACTTCGTCTCCCGTCCCCCGCGCCGCACCCTCCGGCAGCTCGTCCGTTCACGCCGTGCCCGCCGCACCGTCGGCGGTGCCGCCCTTCCGCCCCATGGGCGACCTGGTGCGCGAGCACGCCGCCGCCCGGCCCTTCCAGCCCGCGCTCATCCAGGGCGAGCGCCAGGTGACCTGGGGCCAGCTCGACGCCATGGCCGACCGCATCGCCGCCTCCCTGCAGCGCGACGGCGTGAAGCCGCAGCAGAGCATCGCGATCTGCGGCGGCAACTCGCTGGAGTACGCCGCGCTGTTCCTGGGCGCGCTGCGCGCCGGCGTGGTGGTGGCGCCCATCCCCACCGGCGCGACGCCCGAGCAACTGGCCGGCATGGTCGAGGACAGCGAGGCCGCCCACTTTTTCGTGGACGCCGCCGCCCACCCGATCCGCACCCGGGCCCGCCGCATCTCGATGGACGGCTCGGCCAGCCCGTCGTTGCAGGCGTGGCTGGCCCCCGAGGGCAGCCGCCCCGCGCCCGTGGCGATCGATCCGGCCTGGGCCTTCAACATCATCTATTCGTCCGGCACCACGGGCACGCCCAAGGGCATCGTGCAGCCGCACGGCATGCGCTGGATGCACGTCGTGCGCGCCGACAGCTACGGCTACAGCGCCAGCAGCGTCACGCTGCTGGCCACCTCGCTGTGCTCGAACACCACGCTGGTGTGCTTCTTCCCGACCATCGCCAAGGGCGGCTGCGCGGTCTTCATGGACACCCCGCGCTTCGACCCCCAGGTCTACCTGCGCCTGGCGCAGCGGCACCGCGTCACGCACACCATGCTGGTGCCGGTGCAGTACCGGCGCGTGATGGCGGTGCCCGACTTCGACCGCTACGACCTGTCCGCCTTCGTGATGAAGTTCTGCACCAGCGCCCCCTTCCACGCCGACCTGAAGGCCGACGTGCTCAGGCGCTGGCCGGGCGGGCTGGTCGAGTTCTACGGCATGACCGAAGGCGGCGGCACCTGTATCCTGGAAGCGCACAACTTCCCCGGCAAGCTGCACACGGTGGGCCGGCCGGCGGAGGGCCACGACATCCGGCTCATCGACGAGGCGGGCCAGGTGCTGCCGGCGGGTGAAGTGGGCGAGGTGGTGGGCCGCTCGGGCGCGATGATGACCGGCTACAAGCACCAGCCCGGCAAGACCCGCGACGCCGAGTGGTACGACGCGCAGGGCCAGCGCTTCATACGCACCGGTGACGTGGGCCGCTTCGACGAGGACGGCTTCCTGGTGCTGATGGACCGGCGCAAGGACATGGTCATCTCGGGCGGCTTCAACATCTACCCCAGCGACCTGGAGGCGGTGCTGCGCGAGCACCCGGCCGTGGCCGACGCGGCTGTGGTGGGTGTGCCGTCCGAGGAGTGGGGCGAGACCCCCGTGGCCTTCGTGGTGCCCCGCGAAGGCGCGCCCGACGAAGGAGCGCTGCGCGCCTGGGCCAATGAGCGCCTCGGCAAGACTCAGCGCCTCTCGGCGGTGCGTTTCATGCACGAGCTGCCCCGCAGCGAGATCGGCAAAGTCTTGAAGCGGGAACTGCGGGACGGGTTTCGCTGAGCTGGTCGCGTTACGGCGGCCGGGTGCTGCTTTGTGGCCCCGGCGGCCGACGGCGGTCGGCGCGTTGCGTTCCCTGCTTGCATTGCGTCAGCTACATCCAGACGCGGGCGGCCGTGATCTCGCTGCGTTTCATGCCTGCATGACCTCAGGCCCACCCGGCCCCGGCAGCCCTGTGCCGCGCCGACTGTGGCGGTCGGCACTTCGTGTCCGACTTCCCCTGCGATGCGCGGTCCAGGCCCTGCGGCGTAACTCGCTACGCGCCCGCCTGCGGCGACCGCTTCGCTCAGACAGACGCCGCAAGTCAGAGGACGAAGGGCCTGGCCCTGCGCTTCTCGGGCGCCCCACACGGCGCGGCACAGGGCAGCCGGGGCCGGGTGGGCCCAACACGTGTGGGCGCGCAGCCGTTGAGCGCCAGCGTCAATTCATGCTCGGGTGATGCGGACGCTCCACGGCGGCGCGCCCAGATGGTGTTCTCGCCCCGCTGGCCGGCCTGTGGCGGGGGCGATTTGTGACGCGGCTGGAATTTGCGGCCTGGGGTCGGGAGCGCGGTCCGCAGGTCCGCGCGTCGTCTCATGCTCACGGCGCCTGTTTGAGCGGAGCGGTGGCGCAGCCAGCGCGTAGCGAGTTGCGCCGTGCCGGCCCCAGGCCGCAAATTCCAGCGGAGTCCGCGCAGCGGACCGCGGCAGTATGAGCCCCCGTCACAGGCCGGCCAGCGGGGCGAGCGCGAGGTCGAAGAGCAAAGCGTGACGCCAGCCAGAACCACCAAAACGAGCGCGAGGTCGATGAGCGGAGCCCGACGAGCCGAGACTGCGATGCGTCCGCGAGGAGGGCTGAAGAGTGACGTCGCGCAGAAGATGCGGCGCGACGCAACGCTCCTCCGGCCTCAGACCTCCGCGACCAGCTCGATCTCCACGCAGGCACCCAGCGGGATCTGCGCCACGCCGAAGGCACTGCGCGCGTGGGCGCCCTTGTCGCCGAACACCTCGCCGAACAGCTCGCTCGCGCCGTTCGTCACCAGGTGTTGCTCGGTGAAGTCCGGGCTGGAGTTGACCAGGCTCATCACCTTCACGATGCGCTTGACCTGGTTCAGGTCGCCCACCGCCGCGTGCAGCGTGCCCATCAGGTCGATCGCGATCTGGCGCGCGGCCTGCTTGGCTTCCTCGGTCCCCATGGTGCGGCCGAGCTGGCCCACCCAGGGCTTGCCGTCCTTGCGCGCGATGTGGCCCGAGATGAAGACGAGGTTGCCGGTGCGCACGAAAGGCACGTAGGCCGCCGCGGGCGTGGCCACCGGGGGCAGGGTGATGTTCAGCTCTTTCAGCTTGTCGTAGACGCTCATGGCGCTCTCCTGGGTTCTGGCGTTCAAAGCGCGATTGTAGGAAGGGCCGAGGCCCTGTACGCCGCAACGCGGCCGCCCGCGCTCAGCCGGCCGGGCTCACCGTCACGGCCACGCTGAGGCTGTGGTTGGCGCCGCCGTGCAGCACACCGCGCACCGGCGACACGTCGGAATAGTCGCGGCCGGTGGCCAGCACGACGTAGTCCTCGCCCGGCGCGCGGCGGTTGGTCGGGTCCAGCGCGGTCCATTGCCCCGGCCCCTCGGCCCCGGGCAGGTACACCGAGACCCAGGCGTGCGAGGCGTCCGCGCCCACCAGCCGCGGCTGCCCCGGGGGCGGCTCCGTCAGCAGGTAGCCGCTGACGTAGCGCGCCGGCAGCCCCAGGCTGCGCAGGCAGCCGATCATCACGTGGGCGAAATCCTGGCAGACGCCCTTGCGCAGCTGCAGGGCCTCCAGCGCGGGCGTGCCCGCGTCGGTGGCCGCCGGCACGTACTCGAACTCGTCATGCACGCGCTGCATCAGGTGCGTGGCGGCCTCCAGCAGGCCGCGCCCGGGGGGGAAGCTGGGCAGCGCGTAGGCCATGAAGTCGGCATGGCGCGGCACGTAGGGCGATGCGAACGCGAATTCGGTCGCCGGGTCGTAGCGGCTGGCCCGGTGGTAGCGCAGCCGCTCGCGCGCGTCCTCCCAGGCCATCTCATGGTCGGGCTGCGCGGCCGCGCGCGTCTCCACCACGCTGCGCGCGACCACGCACAGCGACTCGTGCGGCGAGGGCAGCGAAAAGAAGGTCCGCAGGTTGCCGAACACATCCGTCGATTCGCTCCGCTGCGCAGGCTCGGGCGAGATCTCCAGGCTGTGGCGCAGCAGCGCCTGCTGGCCGCCGTCCGCGGGCCGCAGGTGCGCGATGTGCTGCGCGCTGCGCACCGCAGGTGCGTAGTCGTAGCGGGTTTCGTGGACCAGCTGCAGCCGCATCGCTTCAGGCGCCCACGCTGTGGCGGTCCAGCGCGTGCTCGAAATAACGCGCCGCCAGCGCGTCCGACAGGTGGAAGGCCGCACCGGCACAGGACTGCAGCAGGGCGAGCAGCGCGCGCGGCTGGCCGGCCGCGTCGCGCGTGGCCAGCAGCTCCAGGCTCCAGGCGGCCGGATCGGGCAGGGCCTGCGCGATCGCTGGCAGCTCGCCGCCGGCGCTGCCCGCCAGCCGGGCCAGCCGCCCGCGCAGGGTCTGCGTCACCCAACCCAGCGAGCGCGGGTTGTCGCGGTCGATCACCAGCAGGTCCAGCAGGGGCGGCAGGTCGTGGCGGCGCTGGTAGTGGGCGTGGAAGGTGATGGTGCTGTCGAACAGGGCGAGCAGCGCCTCGTAGCCGTCGCCGTCCTGCACCGCACCGGTCTCGAAGGCCATGCCCATGGCGTCCGCCAGGAAGCCCAGGCGCTCCAGGTGGCGGCCGATGGAGAGCAGGCGCCAGCCGTCGTCCCGGGTCATGCGGTCGGTCTGGGCGCCGGTCATCGCGGCGGTGGCCACCGAGAGCGATTCCAGCAGGCGTATCGCCTCCAGCGAAGCCTGCTCGCCACGGCCGGGCAGGGCCTGGCAGCCGAGGCGGAAGTCCTCCTCGGCCTGCACCAGCAGGTTCCACTGCTCCTGCGACAGCCGCTCTCGCACCGCGGAGGCCGCGCCGCGCAGCGCCGCCAGGTTGAAGCCCACGCTGCTGGCGTTGCGGCTGTCGCCCAGGGCGGCGACCAGCGAGCGCTCGAAGACGCGGCGCGCCTGCGTGGCGACGGGCACGGCGGGCAGCACCAGGCCGTTGCGCTGGGCCAGCGCTCCCAGCCAGGCGATCAGGCGCTGGGAGCTCTGGTCCTCGCCGTTCAGGCTTTCCAGCACCAGCCGCGCGAGGCGGGCCGTGTTCTCGGTGCGCTCGGTGTAGCGGCCCAGCCAGAACAGGTTCTCGGCCGCGCGGCTGGTCGTGGTCCGGCTGCGGTGGCGGACGTCGGCCGCGGGCTGGTCCGACACCAGCAGGGTGCTCTGGTCCACCTCGCCCTCGGTCATGACCCAGGTGTCGGCGCTGCTGCCGCCGCGCTGCATGGAGGCGATGTCCAGCGTGGTGCCGGCGATGCGGGTGAGCCCGCCGGGCAGCACCCGCCAGGCGCCCGGCCCGTCGGAGACCGCGAACACACGCAGCATCATGGAGCGCGGCAGGATGCGGTTGCCGTCGGGCGCCCGCTTCCAGGTCGGCATCTGCGACAGCGGCAGGTAGGCCTGCACGGTGTGGTCCTCGGGGGCGCGCAGGATGCGGCCGGCCCACTCGTCCAGCCCGCGCCGGCCCAGCTGCTTGCCCAGCACCGCGCCGGCGTTGCCGTAGGTGGGCTTGACCACGCTGCCCGAGAGCTGCGGCAGCACCGCCTCCAGGGCGGCGCGCTCGCCGCACCACCAGGTCGGCACCGAGGGCAGGGCCAGCGGCTCGCCCAGCAGGTGGCGCGAGAGCGCGGGCAGGAAACCGAGGATGGCCGTGGACTCCAGCAAGGCCGAGCCCGGCGCGTTGGCCACCAGCACGTTGCCGGCGCGTATCGCCTGCAGCAGGCCGGGCACGCCCAGCTGGGAATCGGCGCGCAGCTCCAGCGGGTCCAGGAACTCGTCGTCCAGCCGCTTGAGCAGGCCGTGCACGCGTTCCAGGCCGGTCAGGGTCTTCAGGTAGAGGCGGTCGCCGCGCACGGTGAGGTCGCTGCCCTCGACCAGCGTAAGGCCCAGGTACCGCGCCAGGTAGGCGTGCTCGAAGTAGGTCTCGTTGTAGGGGCCGGGCGTGAGCAGCGCGATGCGCGGCTCCTCGCCGCCGGCGGGGCAATGGGCACGCAGCGAGTCGATGAGCGCGCGGTAGGTGCCGGCCAGCCGCTGCACCTGCAGGCCCCGGAAGGCCTCGGGGAACAGGCGGGAGATCAGGAGGCGGTTCTCCAGCAGGTAGCCCAGGCCCGAGGGGGCCTGGGTGCGCTGCGACACCACCCACCAGCCGCCCTGCGCGTCGCGCGCGAGGTCGAAGGCCGCGATGTGCAGCCAGGTGCCGCCGGCGGGCTGCACGCCGTGCATGGACCGCAGGTACCCGGGGTGGCCCTGCACCAGCGCGGGAGGCAACAGGTTGGACTGTAGCAACTCGCGCGGGCCGTAGACGTCGGCCAGCACGCGGTCCAGCAGCTTCATGCGCTGGAGCACGCCGGTTTCGATGCGCGCCCAGCTCGCGGGCTCGACCAGCAGGGGAAACAGGTCCAGCGACCACGGCCGCTGCGGTCCGTGCGTGTCGGCGTAGACGTTGTAGGTGATGCCGTTGTCGCGCACCTGGCGTTCCAGGTTGGCGGTGCGGCGGTCCAGGTCGGCGAAGCCGCCCGGCCCCATCTGCTCGAAGAAACGCTGCCAGGGGGCGCACACCGGGCCCTGGGCGCCGGGGCCAGCCGACAGGCGAGCGCGCAACTCGTCGAAATGGCCGGCCGTGGCCGCGGGCGCCAGGGCGGCAGCCAGCGCCGACGGCGAGGCCTCCGCATCGCGGCCGAACAGCGAATCTTCCGTGGCGTCGGGCTTGTCCAAGTCGCAGATTCTTACATCGAAGCGCGGGCGGGGCTGCGCGCCGCCCGCGGCAGGGCCCGGGCTGCCCAGTCGGACCGCCGTGCGCGCTGCCGGCGCACAGCACCCGGCAGGCGGTTCCTACAGGACTGCCGTGCCGCCCGGGCCAAGCTACGGCGCATCAGACACAACGGGAGATCACTGATGCGACACACCCTTGGCATCGCCGGCGCGCTGGCCGTCGCCGGCCTCGTCGGCCTCACGGGTTGCGACGTGCGCAAGACACAGGAGGGGCATGTGCAGGCGCCCAAGTACGAGGTCGAGAAGAAGCAGTCCGGCGAGGTGCAACTGCCCAAGTACGACGTCACCGCGCCCGACGTGAAGGTCGGCAGCACGCAGAAGGAAGTGACCGTGCCCAAGGTCGAGACCGAGAAGAAGACCATCGACGTCCCCTCGGTGGACATCACCACGGCGCGCGACAAGGAAAAGCAGAAGCAGGGCGGCTGAGGCCCGGCCAAGCCCGCCCGGGGCGGGCCTGTCAAGGCCCGCCGCAGCAAGAATTGCCGCCTGCCCGCGAAACAGGCAGGACAGCCGGAACCCGCGTGGATGCTCGCTGTGCGCGCGGCGTCCCCGGCTGCCCAACAGGGTTATCCACAGCGCCGGTGGATATTTTTTTCAATCCTGGCCCACCCGGCGCAGGTCCAGGGTGAAGGGAAACTCGCGGCTGGCGGCGACCTGGGCGCTCGCCGGCGGCACCGCCAGCGGCCCGGCCGTGTGGCCCATGCGGAAGAAGCGCGCGAGCCGCCGGCTCTCGGCCTCGTAGGCGTTCACCGGCAGGGTCTCGTAGTTGCGCCCGCCCGGGTGGGCCACGTGGTACTGGCAGCCGCCCAGCGACCGCTGCATCCAGGTGTCCACGATGTCGAACACCAGCGGCGCGTGCACGCCGATTGTGGGATGCAGGGCCGAGGCCGGCGCCCAGGCCTTGTAGCGCACCCCGGCCACGAATTCGCCCGCCACGCCCGTGGGCTGCAGCGGCAGGGCGTGGCCGTTGCAGGTCACCGCGTAGCGGCTTTCGTTGAGCCCGCTCACGCGCACCTCGATGCGCTCCAGCGAGGAATCGACGTAACGCACGGTGCCACCCGCCGTGCCTTCCTCGCCCATCACGTGCCAGGGCTCCAGCGCGTTGCGCAGGGTGAGCGTCATGCCCTGGGCCCTGAACTCGCCCACGCGCGGGAAGCGGAATTCGAAGTGCGGCTCGAACCACTCGTCCTCGAACGCATGGCCGGCCTCGCGCATCTCCTGCAGCACGTCGGCGAAGTCCATGCGGATGAAGGCCGGCAGCAGGAAGCGGTCGTGCAGCTGCGTGCCCCACCGCGTGACGGGTGCGTCGTAGGGGCGCTTCCAGAAGCGGGCCACCAGCGCACGGATCAGCAGCTGCTGGGCGATGCTCATGCGTGCGTGCGGCGGCATCTCGAAGGCCCGCAGTTCCAGCAGGCCGAGCCGGCCGGTGGCGCTTTCCGGGGCGTACAGCTTGTCGATGCAGAACTCGCTGCGGTGCGTGTTGCCGGTCACGTCGACCAGGATGTTGCGCAGCGTGCGGTCCACCAGCCAGGGCGGCATGTCCGCGCCGTGCAGTTCGCGCTGGCGCGCGATCTCGCGCAGGGCGATCTCGAGCTCGTACAGCTGGTCGTTGCGCGCCTCGTCCACCCGCGGCGCCTGGCTGGTCGGGCCGATGAACAGGCCCGAGAACAGGTAGCTGAGCGAAGGATGGTTGTGCCAGTAGAGCACCAGGCTGGCCAGCAGCTCGGGGCGGCGCAGGAAGGGCGAGTCGGCCGGGGTGGCACCGCCCAGCACCACGTGGTTGCCGCCGCCGGTGCCGGTGTGGCGCCCGTCGGTCATGAACTTCTCGGCCGACAGGCGGGATTCGAATGCGGCCCGGTACAGGAACTCGGTGTGCTGCACCAGCGCCTGCCAGTCGTGCGCCGGGTGGATGTTGACCTCGATCACGCCCGGGTCGGGCGTGACCTGCAGCAGCTTCAGGCGTGGGTCGCGCGGCGGCGGGTAGCCCTCGATCACCAGCTGCATGCCCAGGTCGCGCGCGGTGGCCTCCACGGCGGCCAGCAGGTCCAGGTAGTCCTCCAGGCGCGCGAGCGGGGGCATGAAGACGTAGAGCAGGCCGCTCTGGCCGCCGTGCTCGCGCTCCGCGCGCGGGCCGTTGGCACGCTGCGGGTCGCGCGCTTCCACGCACAGCGCGGTGCGCGTGATGCCGCGCGCGGATTCGAAGCGCTGCGGGGCTGCGGCGTCCGCCTGCGCCCCGGCCGGGCCCTGGCCCGCAGCCCCCGCGCCGCCGGCCGCGCCCGCCGCACTGGCGGGTGACTGCATGACGCGCGCAGCCTGCGTCCGGCTTGCAGGCGTGGCCGCGCCGTAGCGCGCCTGCATCTCGACGAAGGCCGGCAGGCCGGCCCGCGCCTCGGTCGGGTCCTGCGGGGTCATGAAAGGCTGGTCGCCGCGCGTCACCCAGGGCAGCGCGTCCAGCGGCAGGCGAAAGCCCATGGGCGAATCGCCCGGGATCAGGTACATCCGGTCGTCGCGGAAGAACCAGGGGCCGGTGCTCCACACCGTCGACGCGAGCGCCGGCCCGGTCACGTTGGCCTGCAGCGGCAGGGCGTAGCCCACCGGCTTTTCCAGCCCCTGGCCGAAGACGCGGCGCAGGCGCACCCGCTCCAGCTCGTCGTCCAGGCGCGAGTCGAAGGGGTCCACGTTGACGGGCAGCCGCCGCTCACGCCACAGGTAGTAGAAGGTGTCCTCGTAGCCGGGTTGCACGAAGCGGTCGGTCAGGCCGAGCCGGGTGCACAGGCTGCGCAGGAAGCGCTCGGCATCGGCGGCCGTGTAGCTCGCCGGCACGCGTTCGTCGGCGAACAGCGAGGGGTCGGACCACACCGGCTGCCCGTCGGCGCGCCAGTAGATCGACAGGGCCCAGCGCGGCAGCTGTTCGCCGGGGTACCACTTGCCCTGGCCCAGGTGCAGGAAGCCGCCCGCGCCGTACTCGGCCTGCAGCTTCTGCACCAGCGCCGTGGCGTACTGGCGCTTGGTCGGGCCCAGCGCCTCGGTGTTCCACTCGGGCGCGTCGCGCTCGTCGATGCCCACGAAGGTCGGCTCGCCGCCCATGGTCAGGCGCACGTCGCCTTCGGCCAGTTCCCGGTCCACGGCCTCGCCCACGGCCAGCATGCGCTGCCACTGTGCCTCGGTGTAGGGCTTGGTGACGCGCGGCGATTCCAGGATGCGCGTTACCTCCATGTGGTGGCTGAACTGCACCTCGGCCTCGTCCACCAGGCCCTCGATGGGCGCCGCGCCCGAGGGCTGCGGCGTGCAGGCCAGCGGCACGTGCCCCTCGCCGGCGAGCAGGCCCGAGGTCGGGTCCAGCCCGACCCAGCCCGCGCCCGGCAGGTAGACCTCGCACCAGGCGTGCAGGTCGGTGAAGTCGACCTCGGTGCCGCTGGGACCGTCCAGCGACTTGACGTCCGGCGCGAGCTGGATCAGGTAGCCCGACACGAAGCGCGCCGCCAGGCCGCAGTGCCGCAGCAGCTGCACCAGCAGCCAGCCGGAGTCGCGGCAGGAGCCGCTGCCCTGGGCCAGCGTCTGCTCGGGCGTCTGCACGCCCGGCTCCATGCGGATCAGGTAGCGGATGTCCTGCTGCAGCTGCTGGTTGATGGCAACCAGGAAATCGATGGTCGGCTTCTCGCGGCGGTCCACGCGGTCCAGGTAGGCCGCGAGCCTCGGCGTCAGGGGCTCGGCCGCGAGGTAGGGCGCCAGCTCCTGCGCCAGCAGGGGCTCGTAGCGGAAGGGAAAGCGCTCGGCCGCGGGCTCGAGGAAGAAGTCGAAGGGGTTGTACACCGCCATCTCGACCACCAGGTCCACCGTGACCTTGAACTCGGTCGTCGGCTCCGGGAAGACCAGCCGGGCCTGGTGGTTGGAGAAGGGGTCCTGCTGCCAGTTGATGAAGTGCCGTGCCGGCTCCACCGTCAGCGAATAGGCGAGCACCTGGCTGCGCGAGTGGGGCGCGGGCCGCAGGCGGACCACCTGGTGACCGAGCCGGACCGGGCGGTCGTACCGGTAGTGCGTGACGTGGCGCAGGGCGGCATGGATGGACATGCGACCCATGCTAGCAAGTCTGGGGCCCGGTCAGGGGCCGGGGCGCTGCGAGCAAGGCCCGGGCCCGAACGCTTTCCCAGGCAGGATTCACCCGCCGTGGGCCCGCCAGCGGCCTGTTGCGTTGTGCACGGATGGGCACCGGACGGGGCTGGATGCCGGTGCTGGCCGGCGTGGTGGTGGGCACGGCCTTGCAGGTGCTCCAGCCCTCGGCCTGGCCGGCCGGCGGCTACGCGGCCCTGGGCGCGTCGGGCCTGCTCCTGGCCGCCCTGCCCTGGGCCGGAGGTCGGCGCGTGCAGGCCCCGCTCGCGTGGGCGCTGGCCGCGGCGGCCCTGGCCTTCGCGGCCGCGGGGGGCCGCACCCTGGAGCGAGCGGCCGGCCGGCTGGACCCGGCGCTGGAGGGGCGTGACCTGGTGGTGACCGGCGTGGTGGGCGCGCTGCCCCAGCGGCTGGACACCGGCGCGCGCTTCCGCTTCGAGCTCGAGTCGGCCCGGCTCGCGGGCCGGGCGGTGGCGCTGCCGCCCGGCCTGCTGCTCGCCTGGTACGGCGCCGTGGACGCCATGGAGGACCAGGCCGAGGCGCGTTCGGTGCGCGCCGGTGAGCGATGGCAGTTCGCGGTGCGCCTGAAGGCGCCGCACGGCGGCGTCAACCCGCACGGCTTCGATGTGGAGCTCTGGCTCTGGGAACAGGACCTGGGCGCCACCGGCTACGTGCGGGCCGGCGCATCGGACCCGCCCCCGCTGCGCCTGGGCATGACGACGCGCCACCCGGTGGAGGCGGCGCGGCAGCGGGTGCGCGACGCGATCTTCGCCCGCGTGCCGGACGCGCGGCTGGCCGGCATCGTCGCGGCGCTGGTGGTGGGGGACCAGTCTGCCATCGAACGCGGCGACTGGGACGTGTTCCGGGCCACCGGCGTCGCGCACCTGATGAGCATCTCGGGGCTGCACATCACCATGTTCGCCTGGGCCGCCGCGGCCTTGCTGCAGCGGCTGTGGCGGCGCTGGCCCCGCGCCTGCCTGGCCTGCCCGGCGCAGCACGCGGGGCTGGCCGGTGGCGTGCTGCTGGCCACCGGCTACGCGCTGTTCAGCGGCTGGGGCCTGCCCTCGCAGCGCACGGTGCTGATGCTCGCGTGCGTGGGGGCCTTGCGGCTCTCGGGCCGGCGCTGGCCCTGGCCCGCCACCTGGCTGCTGGCTTTCGCGGCGGTGGCGGTGGCCGATCCCTGGGCCTTGTGGCAGGCGGGCTTCTGGCTGAGCTTCGTCGCCGTGGGGGTGCTGTTCGCCTCGGGGCCCCGCGCGGCCGCGGCGCAGCGGGAGGCCGCGGCGGGGCCGCACGCCGTCCGCCCCGCGCCGGCCGGCGGGCGGAGCCGGCTGCGCCGGACCGGGCAGGCCCTGGCGCGCAGCCTCGCCGGCGGCGCCCGCGAGCAGCTCACCGTGACGCTGGCGCTGGCGCCGCTCACCCTGTTGCTGTTCGGGCAGGTCTCGCTGGTCGGCCTGCTGGCCAACGCCCTGGCGATCCCCTGGGTGACGCTGGTGCTCACGCCCCTGGCCATGGCCGGCGTCCTCGTGGCGCCGGCCTGGGACCTGGCGGCCGGCGCCGCGTCCCTGCTGGCGGGCGTGCTGGGCGCCCTGGCCGCCTTGCCGGGTGCGGTGCTGTGGCGGCCGGTGGCGCCCGTGTGGGCCGCGGCCCTGGGCGTCGCCGGCGGGCTGCTGCTGGTGCTGCCCCTGGCGCCGCGGCTGCGGCTGCTGGGCCTGCCCTTGCTGGTGCCGGTGCTGGCCTGGTCCGTGCCCCGGCCGGCGCAGGGCCAGTTCGAGTTGCTGTTCGCGGACGTGGGCCAGGGCAACGCGGTGCTGGTGCGCACCGCGACGCACGCGCTGTTGTACGACGCCGGGCCGCGCTGGGGCCCTGACAGCGATGCCGGGCAGCGCGTGCTGGTGCCCCTGCTGCGCGCACGGGGCGAGTCGCTGGACATGCTGGTGCTCAGCCATCGCGACACCGACCACACCGGCGGCGCGGCCGCGGTGCTGGCCACCCAGCCCGGCGCGGTGCTGGTGGCCGGCCTGGAGGCCGGCCATCTGCTGTGGCGGCTGCGCCCGGGTCGCGCCTGCCTCGCCGGCACGCGCTGGACCTGGGACGCCGTGGGCTTCGAGCTGCTGCACCCGCGCGCCGAGGACTTCCAGCCCGGCGCGAAGCCGAACAGCCTGAGCTGCGTGCTGCGCATCCGCGCCGGCGTGGCGCAGGGCACGCCGCGTGTGGACGCGCCGGCTGCCAACGTGGCCTCCGCACCGGCGGGCACGGCCCTGCTGGTGGGCGACCTGGAGCAGGCGCAGGAGCTGCGCCTGGTGGGCGAGGGCGCGCCGCTCGCCGCCGACCTGCTGATGGTGCCCCACCATGGCAGCAAGACCTCGTCGTCCGGCGCCTTCCTGGACGCGGTGTCGCCGCACTGGGCCCTGGTGCAGGCCGGCTGGCGCAACCGCTTCGGCCACCCGGCGCCCAGCGTGCTCGCGCGTTACCGCGAGCGGGGCATTCGTGTCGTGGACAGCGCGCACTGTGGCGCCGCGACCTGGGCCAGTGCCCAGCCCGACGCGCTGCGCTGCGAACGCGAGGCCGATCCACGCCCCTGGCGTCACCGGCCGCCCTGAGGGAAGACCCGAAACAGTCCCGTTTGCGGCCCGGAACTTGCTATTCTGTGGCACAGGAGAAACGCGCCCCATCATGCTCAAGTTCGACGAGATGTTCTCGCAGCTGCCCGAGGGCGGGCAGCCCCTCAATTTCACGGGCGGCGCGCAGGACCTGCGCCAGCACTACCTGGCCTATGCGCAATGGCTCGCGCGGCAACCGCAGGAGGTGATGCGCGCACGCCGCGAAGAGGCGGAGATGATCTTCCGCCGCGTCGGCATCACCTTCGCGGTCTACGGCGCGAAGGACGAGGATGGCGCCGGCACCGAGCGCCTCATCCCTTTCGACCTGATCCCGCGCATCATCCCCGCCGGTGAGTGGGCCGAGATGGAGAAGGGCCTGGTGCAGCGCGTCACCGCCCTCAACCGTTTCCTGCATGACGTCTACCACGAGCAGGAGATCCTGCAGGCCGGCGTGATCCCCGCGGAGCAGGTGCTGAACAACATGCAGTACCGGCAGGAGATGATGGGCGTGTACACGCCGCACCGCGTCTACTCGCACATCGCCGGCATCGACATCGTCCGCGCGCCCGACGCGCAGGGCAAGGGCGAGTACTACGTGCTGGAGGACAACCTGCGCGTGCCCAGCGGTGTCTCCTACATGCTGGAAGACCGCAAGATGATGATGCGGTTGTTCCCGGACCTGTTCTCGCAGCACAAGGTGGCGCCCGTCATGCACTACCCGGACCTGCTGCTCGAAACCCTGCGCGCGTCGGCCCAGCCCGGCGCGCCCGACCCGACGGTGGTGGTGCTGACCCCCGGCATGTACAACAGCGCTTATTTCGAGCACGCCTTCCTGGCGCAGCAGATGGGCGTGGAGCTGGTCGAGGGCCAGGACCTCTTCGTCAAGGACCGCTTCGTCTACATGCGCACCACCCGCGGGCCGCGCCGCGTGGACGTGATCTACCGCCGCGTGGACGACGACTTCCTGGACCCCTCGGTCTTCCGTCCCACCTCCACCCTGGGCTGCCACGGGCTGGTGGACGCCTACCGGGCGGGCAACGTGACGATCTGCAATGCGATCGGCACCGGCGTGGCCGACGACAAGTCGATCTACCCCTACGTGCCCAAGATGATCGAGTTCTACCTGGGCGAGAAGCCCATCCTCAAGAATGTGCCCACCCACATGTGCCGCCAGGCCGACGACCTGAAGTACGTGCTGTCCAACCTCAAGGACCTGGTGGTCAAGGAGGTGCACGGCGCCGGGGGCTACGGCATGCTGGTCGGGCCGGCCGCAACGAAGCAGGAGATCGAGGATTTCCGCAAGGCCCTGGAGGCCAACCCCAGCGGCTACATCGCGCAGCCCACGCTCTCGCTGTCGTCCTGCCCGACCTTCGTGGAGAGCGGCGTGGCGCCGCGCCACATCGACCTGCGGCCCTTCGTGCTCTCGGGCAAGACGGTGCAGATGGTGCCGGGCGGGCTGACGCGCGTGGCCCTGAAGGAGGGGTCGCTGGTGGTGAACTCCTCGCAGGGCGGCGGCACCAAGGACACCTGGATCCTGGAGGAATGATGACCACCCCGACGGACCTTCGGCCCTGCCCCTCGAGGGACGGCACCAGCGGCCCGGCAACGCCGGTTTTCGCGGCGCCCTGCGCCCAGACCCTTTGACTCGCGCACAAGGCAAGACTGCGATGCTTTCCCGAACCGCCGACCACCTTTTCTGGATGTCCCGCTACACCGAGCGGGCCGAGAACACCGCCCGCATGCTGGACGTGAACTACCAGACCTCGCTGCTGCCGCAGTCCGCCGAGGTCGCGCAGGTGGGCTGGCAGGGCATGCTGTCCATCAGCGAGCTGATGCCGGCCTACGCCGCCCGCCACGGCGAGATCGTGCCCGACCGCGTGATGGAGTTCATGGTGAAGGACGAGGGCAACCCGTCCTCCATCGTCTCCTGCCTGCGCGCCGCCCGCGAGAACGCGCGCGCCGTGCGGGGCTCGCTCACCACCGAAGCCTGGGAGACGCAGAACCAGACCTGGCTGGAGATCAACCGCATGCTCAAGGCCGGTGAGTTCGAGCGCGATCCCGGCCAGTTCTTCGAGTGGGTGAAGTTCCGTTCGCACCTCTCGCGCGGCGTGACCGTGGGCACCATGCTGATGGACGAGGCGCTGCATTTCATGCGCCTGGGCACCTTCCTCGAGCGGGCGGACAACACGGCCCGACTGGTGGACGTGAAGTTCCACGCGGTGCAGAGCGACTTCTTCGGCACCGCCAGCGAGAAGGACCAGGAGTACGACTTCTACCACTGGAGCGCGATCCTGCGCAGCGTCTCCGGCTTCGAGATCTACCGCAAGGTCTACCGCGACGTGATCAAGCCCGAGCGCGTGGCCGACCTGCTGATCCTGCGCCCCGACATGCCGCGCTCGCTGCATGCCAGCATGAACGAGGTGGTGTCCAACCTCTCCATGGTGGCGAACGACCAGTCCGCCGAGACGCAGCGCCGCGCCGGCAAGCTGCGCGCCGACCTGCAGTACGGCCACATCGACGAGATCCTGGCCAACGGCCTGCACGCCTTCCTCACGCAGTTCCTGGACCGCGTGAACGAGCTGGGCGGCCACATCAGCCGGGACTTCCTGGTTCCTGCAAGCGCCTGATCCCGCGACGCAGGCCACGGGCTGGCGTGCGCGACGATTCGCCGGGCCGGGGGCCGCGCGGGCCGGACCCGGCTCAGGCCGGGGGCAGGGCGCGCCGCACCTCCTGCCCCAGCTCCAGCACCGCCATCGCGTAGTAGCTGGACCAGTTGTAGCGGGTGACGGCGTAGAAGTTCTCGGTGCCGGCCACGTACACGGGCGGCTGGTCGCCGTTCTGCAGTTCCACCAGCGCCAGCAGGCCGGTGTGCTGCAGGGCCGGGCCCTCCAGTTGCGCGCCCCGGGCCAGGAAGGCGGGCACCGTGAAGGTCGGCAGGATGTCCGGCGCGAGCAGGGCCTCGAGGTCGGCCCCGGGCAGCAGCCGGACGGGGTACCAGGCGGGCAGGCCCGGAACCCAGCCGAAGGCCTGGAAGTAGTGGGCCACCGAGCCGATCACGTCGGCCGCGCTGCGGTCCAGGTCGATGTGCCCGTCGCCGTCGAAGTCCACCGCCCAGCGCGCGAGGCTGCTGGGCATGAACTGCGGCAGGCCCATGGCGCCGGCGTAGCTGCCCAGGGGCTGCGTGGGGTCGGCGCCGGCGCGGGCCTGCAGCACCAGGAAGGTCTCCAGTTCCTGGCGGAAATAGGCGCTGCGCTCGGCGGCGCGCGGATGGCTGGGCGGGAAATCGAAGGCCAGCGTCGCCAGCGCGTCCAGCACCCGGAAGTTGCCGGTGTAGCGGCCGTACAGGGTCTCCACGCCCACGATGCCCACCACGAGCTCGGCCGGCACGCCGTAGCGCTGCTCGGCCCGGGCCAGCGCTTCGCGGTTGTCCTGCCAGAAGCGCAGGCCGGCGGCGATGCGGATGGGCTCGATGAAGCGGGCCCGGTAGGCGTGCCAGTTCTTGGCGGTGCCGGGCGGCGCGGGCTGCATGAGGCGCACCACCGTGGGCTGCAGCCGCGCCTGCGCGATGGCGGCCTGGGTCCAGGCCGGGTCCAGGCCGAGCCGGATCGCGGTGTCGGTGGCCCAGGCCATGGCCAGGGGGTTGTCGCCGTAGGCGGGGCCGGCGGCGCTGGCGGTCTTGCGGGCGGCTTGGGCCCGCGCGGGCTGCGAAGCGCTGGCGCCGCGGCGCTGCGGGCCGGCGAGGGCGGCGCCGGCGCTGGTGGCCAGCAGGGCCGCCAGGAGCCGGCGGCGGTCGGGGAGGTAATGCATCGTCGTCTGCGCAGGCGGCCCGGAGATCGGGGCGGTGTGGAGTGAAGGCCGGGCGGCGCTCAGCGCGCGCCGGGCCAGGCCAGGCGGTGGTAGCTGCGCTCGAGCTGGCGCAGGGTCTGCGGGGGGGTGCGGGCGTAGCGCTGCGCCTCGAGCTGCAGCAGCCACTCGGCCAGCGGGGCACCGGCCTCGCCGAAGCGCTCGCGCACGCGCTGGGCCATCAGCCGGGGCGGCGCCTCGGTTGGCAGCGCGAGGCCGGCCTGGGCCAGGCGCTGGCGCACCCGTTGCAGCAGCCGCAGCCAGGGGTCGTGCTGGCGACGTTCCCAGTAGGCCCAGCCCGCGCCCAGCAGCGCGCCCGAGACCAGTAGGGCGATCAGCACGTAGCTCAGGTCTTCCCAGCTGGGCGACTCGAAGCCCAGCTGGCGCAGCAGGTCCAGCTGCTTGCTCTGCGTGTAGTTGAGCACCCACTGGTTCCAGCTGTTGTTCACGGCCTCCCAGGCGTTGCGCAGCGAGGCCACCATGCCGGGGCTGAGCGTGACCAGGGCCGAGCCCAGCACGCCGCGCTGGGGCTGCAGGCGCTGGAAGCTGCCCACGCGGCCCGGGGCCACCATGGCGGTCGGATCGACACGGACCCAGCCGCGCCCCTCCAGCCAGACTTCGGCCCAGGCGTGGGCGTCGGACTGGCGCACGGTCCAGTAACCGTCCACGGGGTTGCGCTCGCCCCCCTGGTAGCCGGTGACCACCCGGGCCGGAATGGTCAGGGCCCGCATCAGCACCACGAAGGCCGAGGCGATGTGCTCGCAGAAGCCCTCCTTGCGGTCGAACCAGAACTCGTCGGCGGAGTTCGGCCCGTAGGTGCCCGGGTCCAGGGTGTAGGTGTAGCCGCCGGTGCGAAGCCGCTCCAGCGCGGCCCGCACCAGGGCCTCGTTGCCGCCGCGCACCAGCGCCGGGTCGCGCGTCATGCGGCCGGCCAGCTCCAGGGTGCGCGGGTTGTAGCCTTCGGGCAGCTGGGTGTATTCGGGCAGCACGCCGGCCTCGCTGGTGGGCCCGTGCTGGAACAGCGGGTAGCTGTCGGCCTCGTAGCGCAGCAGGTCCGTGAGCGGCCGCACCGAGACCCAGTCCAGCTCGCCGGTCATGAAGCTCTGCAGGCCGGGCGCGCGGGGTGGCTGGGCCGTGCCGTCCAGGGTCAGCAGCCAGGGCCGGTTGCTGGGCTCCAGGGTGACCTGGTAGTGGCGCGGGGTGCCGCCCACGCGCAGCTGCGCCAGGGCCGCCGGCAGGTAGCTGGTCGTCGAGCGCGCCTGCAGCGGACGCCACTCTCGGCCGTCGAACACCGACAGCACCGGGCCGCGGAAGTACATCTCAGACTGCGGCGGCGGCGGCCCGTCGAACTTCACCCGCATCGCCACGGTCTCGTCCAGCGCGAGCCGGGCCAGGTTGCCCACCTGCATGCTGGAGGACAGCCCGCTGCGGCCGCTCATCGCGTCCGAGGGCGCGCCCCACAGCGGCCCCAGGCGGGGAAAGAGCACGAAGAGCGCGGCCATCACGGGCGCCCCCAGCAGCGTCATCCAGCCGGCGGTGCGAGCGGCCTCCAGCAGGGGGGGCTTGCCCACCGGCATGTGGGCCAGCACCACCGCCGTCAGCAGCCCCAGCAGGCCCACCAGCATCCCGGCCGCGATCGGCAGCGACTGCGAGAAGAAGAAGTTGGTGAGCATGGTGAAGAAGCCGAGGAAGAACACCACGAAGGTGTCGCGCCGGGCGCGCAGTTCCAGGGTCTTCAGGGCCAGCAGCACCACGATCAGCGTCACGCCCGCGTCGCGGCCCAGCAGCGTGCGGTGCGTGAACAGGGTGGCGCCCACGGCCACCAGCAGCGTGCCCAGCACCCAGCGCGGGGCGGGCAGGGGGCGCGAGCCCAATGCCAGCACGCCGCGCCAGAGCAGCACCACCACGGCGAGCGCGCTGCACCACACCGGCAGGTTGGCCAGGTGCGGCAGGATCACCCAGCCGATCACCACCAGCAGGAACAGGGTGTCGCGCGCGTCGCGCGGCAGCGAGTGCCAGCGGTTCAGCATGTGGCCAGGGCCTCCAGGCAGCGCCGCCTGTGCGCCTCGCCGGTGGCCGGCGCGATCTCCTGGCCGGGCAGGCGCAGGCCCCAGTCCAGGCCCAGTCGGTCGGCCTGCAGCACCCAGGCCGCCAGCCGCGAGATGCGCAGCTCGGTGTCCACCGGGCCGGCCTGCTGGAAGTCCAGCCAGAGCTCGTAGCGCTGGGCCTGCTGCGTGTCGCGGCTGACCAGCTCGTCCGACTTGGCCGCCTTCTTCCAGACCACCAGCTTGAGCGCGTCGCCGCGGCGGTAGGGCCGCACGCCGTCGAACTCGCCGCTGCTGCGCGCGTTCGCCATCACCGGCCCGCCGCTGCGCGGCTCGCCGGGCGGCAGGGGCGGCGGATGGGCCTCCGGGGCCGGGTAGACCAGCACCTGCGCCGCCGGCTTCCACACGGTCCAGACGCGGAAGGTGCCCAGCGGGAAACGGGTCTCGGCCGTGAGCGGCGGCACGCGGTGCAGGCCCCGCCGGCCCGGCCGGAAGGCCACCTCGACCACGCTGCTGCCCTGCGCCGGCACGTCGGTCCAGGCCCACTGGTCGCGGGCGTCCAGCACCGCCAGGCCGATGCCGTGGCGCGTGCTGCGGCGCTCGCTGGTCAGCGTGATGCGAAGCGTGGCGGCGACGCCGGCGAACTGCGGCTCGGGCGGTGCCAGGGAGAGCGTCAGCCCGCGCAGGGTGGCGTGGCAGACGTGCATGCCCACCACGCCACAGCCCGTCAGCAGGAAGGTGAGCAGGTAGCCCAGGTTCAGCTGGTAGTTGATGGAGGCGATGATCAGCACCGCCAGCGTCGCGCCCAGCATGAAGCCGGGCCGGGTGGGCAGGATGTAGACGTTGCGCTGCGTGAGGGTGAGGGTGTCCGACAGGGGCAGGCGGGCCTGCCACCACGCCCGGAACTGCCGCCGCACGTGGTTGAGCGGGTTGAGCGAGGCCGCCACGCTCATGGGATGGGCACGGCCTCCAGCATGGCGCGCACCTGCTCGATGGGGCCGCGGCCGGCGTCGCCGACCGGCACCAGCCGGTGGGCGATGGTCTGCGGCAGGATGGCCTGCACGTCGTCCGGCGCCACGTAGTCGCGCCCGCTGAGCAGCGCCTGGGCCTTGGCGGCGCGGATCACGCCGATGGCCGCGCGCGGCGACAGGCCCTGCAGGAACCAGCGGCCCGAGCGCGTCGCGGCGACCAGGTCCTGCAGGTAGTTCAGCAGGGGCTCGGCCACGTGCACGGCCAGCACCTGCTGCTGGATCTGGTGCAGGTCCTGCGGGGTGAGCATGCCGCGCAGGGTCTCGACCATGCCGCGCCGGTCAGCGCCGGCCAGCAGCTCGCGCTCGGCGGCCCGGTCCGGGTAGCCCAGCGAGATGCGCATCAGGAAGCGGTCCAGCTGCGACTCGGGCAGGGCGAAGGTGCCCAGCTGGTCGTGCGGGTTCTGGGTGGCGATGACGAAGAAGGGCGTGGGCAGCGGGCGCGTCTCGCCCTCCACGGTGACCTGGCGCTCCTCCATGGCCTCGAGCAGGGCGCTCTGGGTCTTGGGGCTGGCGCGGTTGATCTCGTCGGCCAGCAGCACCTGGGCGAACACCGGGCCGGGGTGGAAGACGAAGGACTCCTTGGCGCGCTCGTAGACGGAGACGCCGGAGAGGTCGCTGGGCATGAGGTCGGCTGTGAACTGCACGCGCGAGAACTGCAGGCCGAACGAGCGCGCCAGCGCATGGGCCAGGGTGGTCTTGCCGACGCCGGGCACGTCCTCGATCAGCAGGTGGCCACCCGCCAGCAGGCAGGCCACGCAGTCGCGCACCTGTAAGCTTTTCCCGACCACCACCGTGTTAAGCTGATCCAGCAGGGACTTCAGTTTGTCGTGGGCATCCATGGGCCGGGCGGGTGAAATGTGTTGTCGGGCTACGAAGTCCTAGACCTTATCCGAAATTCGCAGCTCTCATGTTCAAGACCGGGTATTTCACGCACGCCGATTGCAGGCGCCACGAGATGGGGCCGGGCCACCCGGAATGCCCCGAGCGGCTGGACGCCATCGAGGACCGCCTGCTGGCCAGCGGCCTGGGCGATTTCCTGGACCGGCGCGAGGCCCCCGTGGGCTCCGTCAAGGAGATCGAGCTCGCGCACGACAAGCTGCACGTGGCGGCCATGCGCGGCATGGCCCAGGAACTGGCCGAGGACATCAACGCCGGCGGCCGCGGCTACGCCCAGATCGACCCCGACACCGCCATGAACGTGCACACCTTCCCGGCCGCGCTGCGGGCCGCCGGGGCGGTGATGGCGGCCACCGACGCGGTCATGGCCGGTGAGCTGCAGAACGCCTTCTGCGCCGTGCGCCCGCCCGGTCACCATGCCTGCCGCGACAAGGCCATGGGCTTCTGCTTCTTCAACAACGTGGCGGTGGGCGCCATGTACGCGGTGCACCGCTACGGCCTGGAGCGGGTGGCGGTGGTCGATTTCGACGTGCACCATGGCAATGGCACCGAGGACATCCTGGCCGGCGACCCGCGGGTGCTGATGGTCAGCTTCTTCCAGCACCCCTTCTATCCCTACAGCGGCGACACGGCCCCGGCACCCAACATGCTGAACGTGCCCGTGCCGGCCTACACCCGGGGTCCGGCGATCCGCGAGCTGGTCGAGCACCAGTGGCTCCCGCGCCTGGAGGCGTTCAAGCCGCAGCTGGTGTTCATCAGCGCCGGCTTCGACGCCCACCGCGAGGACGAACTCGGCCAGATGGGCCTGACCGAGGCCGACTACGCCTGGATCACCGCCCGCATCCGCGACGTGGCCCAGCGCCACGCGCAGGGCCGCATCGTCTCCTCGCTGGAGGGCGGCTACAACCTCAGCGCCCTGGGGCGCAGCGTCGAGGCCCACCTGCGCGTCCTCGCCGACCTTTGAAGGACCTGCCATGAGCGACTCGAACGACGCCGTCCTGCTTGCGCGCGACGCGCGCGGCGTGGTCACGCTGACCATGAACCGGCCCGCCAACTTCAACGCCCTGAGCGAGGAGATGCTGGCCGCCCTGCAGGACGCGCTGGACCGCGTGGCCGCCGACGAATCCGCCCGCGTGGTGGTGCTGGCCGCCCACGGCAAGGCCTTCAGCCCCGGCCACAACCTCAAGGAGATGGTGGAGCAGCCCACGGCCGCGTACTACCGCAAGCTCTTCGCCCAGTGCAGCCGCATGATGCTCAGCATCGTTCGCCTGCCGGTGCCCGTGATCGCGCGGGTGCACGGCATCGCCACGGCCGCCGGCTGCCAGCTGGTGGCCCAGTGCGACCTGGCCGTCGCCGCCGAGGAGGCCCGCTTCGCCGTCAGCGGCATCGCCTACGGGCTGTTCTGTTCCACCCCCAGCGTGCCCCTGCTGCGCAACGTGCCGGCCAAGGCGGCCATGGAGATGCTGCTGACCGGCGAATTCATCAGCGCCCGGGAGGCGCGCGAGCGCGGGCTGGTGAACCGCGTGGTTCCCGCGGACGCGCTGGACGCCGAGATCGGCACGCTGGTGGACAGCATCCTGGACAAGCCGCGCGTCGCCGTGGCCATGGGCAAGGAGCTCTTCTACCGCCAGCGCGAGATGGGCCTGGAGGCCGCCTACCAACTGGCCGGCGAGACCATGGCGCAGAACATGATGGACCCCTGCGCGCAGGAGGGCTTCCGCGCCTTCACGGAAAAGCGCAAGCCGGCCTGGAAACCCTGAGCGCATGACTGAACTCGACCGCCTGCTGCGGGACCTGGGGCATCCCCGCGTCCCGCTGGAATTCGCCGTCCTGCTCGGCTGCCTGGTGCTGGCCTGGGGCCTGTCCTGGCTGGCCGGGCGCCGCCACCGGGGCGATTCGGTCTGGTTCGGCCGCTTCACGGTCGACGGGCTCCTGTTCCCGCTGCTCGCGCTCGCCTTCTGCTGGGGCGCCCGCCTGGCCTTCATGGCCCACGACACCGCGCCCACGCCGCTGCTGCGGCTGGCGGTGCCCATGCTGGTGTCCCTGGCGGGCATCCGCTTCCTGGCCCGGGTGCTGACGGTGGTGTTCCCCGCCTCGCCCTTCGCGCGCCTGGTCGAGCGCCTGTTCTCCTGGCTGGCCTGGATCGCCGCGGTGCTCTGGATCCTGGGCCTGCTGCCGCAGGTGATGGACCAGATGGACGAGGTCCACGTCGCCTTCGGCAAGTCGCACGTCAGCCTGCTGGCCATCGTGCAGGCCGTGCTGTCCTCGGGCGCGGTGATGGTGCTGGTGCTGTGGATCTCGGCCGCGCTGGAGCGCCACGTGCTGGCCGAAACCCTGGAAGACCTGTCCCTGCGCAAGGTGGCCGGCAACGCGCTGCGGGCCCTGCTGCTGGTGGTGGGCCTGCTGTTCGCGCTCTCCGCGGTGGGCGTGGACCTCACGGCCCTGTCGGTGCTGGGCGGCGCACTGGGCGTGGGCCTGGGCTTCGGCCTGCAGAAGCTGGCTTCCAACTACGTCAGCGGCTTCGTCATCCTGTTCGAGCGCAGCCTGCGCATCGGCGACACGGTGAAGGTCGACAACTTCGAGGGCGTGGTCACGGACATCAAGACCCGCTACACCCTGATCCGCGCGCTCAACGGCCGCGAGGCCATCGTGCCGAACGAGAAGGTCATCACCGAGCGGGTCGAGAACCTGTCGCTCGCCGACACGCGGGTGCTGATCTCCACCGACGTCACGGTGGGCTACGAGAGCGACACCGCCCAGGTTCAGGCCCTGCTGCGCGAGGCGGCGCTCTCGGCCCCGCGCGTGCTGCGCGACCCGGCGCCGGCGCCTCACCTGGTGAGCCTGGCGGCCGACGGGCTCGCGTTCACGCTGTATTTCTGGATCGCCGACCCGGCGAACGGCCAGGCCAACGTGAAGTCGGAGGTCAACCTCGCGGTGCTCAAGGCCCTGCGCGAGGCCGGCATCAACATCCCGTACCCCCAGCGCGTGCTGCGCATCGTGCCGGCGGGCGGTGCCGGCGCTGCGGGCGAAGCGGCCGCGCCTCAGGCGGCCGGCCTGCCCAGCCCCAGGTAGGTGGCGACGACCCGTGGGTCGTGCATCAGCGTGGCCGCGGGGCCCGACAGGCCGATGCGGCCGTTCTCCAGCACGTGCGCCTCGTCCGCCACCTGCAACGCGGCGCGGGCGTTCTGCTCCACCAGCAGGATGGCCACGCCGCGCTCGCGCAGCCCGGCGATGATGTGGAAGATCTCTCGCACCACCAGCGGCGCCAGGCCCAGGCTGGGCTCGTCCAGCATCAGCAGGCGTGGGCGCGACATGAGCGCCCGGCCGATCGCCAGCATCTGGCGCTCGCCGCCCGAGAGCGTGCCGGCCAGCTGCGTCCTGCGCTCCGCGAGCCGGGGGAACAGCGCGAAGACCTCGTCGCGCGCTTTCGTCCAGCCGCGGCCGCGCCAGTCCAGGTGCACGTAGCCGCCCAGGAGCAGGTTGTCCTCCACGGTCATGCTGGCGAAGAGCTCGCGCTTCTCCGGCACCAGGCACAGGCCCTCGGCGACCCGCGACTCGATTGCCCCATGCCGGTTGCGGCCTTCGAACAGCACCTCGCCCGCTGCCGCGGGCAGCACGCCCATGATGGCGTTGAGCAGGGTGGACTTGCCGGCGCCGTTGGGGCCGATCACCGTCGCGATGCGGCCGGCCTCCACCCGCAGCGAGGCCTCGTGCAGCGCGCGCACCTTGCCGTAGTCCACTGACAGGCCGCGCACCTCCAGCAGGGCGCTCATTCCACGCCCCCCAGGTAGGCTTCGATGACGCGCGGGTCCTGCCGCACGGCCTCGGGCTGGCCTTCGCAGATGCGGGTGCCGAAGTCCATCACCACCAGCCGGTCCACCAGGCCCATGACGAAGTCCATGTCGTGCTCCACCAGCAGGATGCTCACGCCTTGCGCACGCAAGCCGCGCAGCAGCGTGGCCAGGGCCTGCTTCTCCTGGTGGCGCAGGCCGGCTGCGGGCTCGTCCAGCAGCAGCAGCACCGGGTCGCAGGCCAGGGCCCGCGCGATCTCCAGGATGCGCTGCTGGCCCAGCGCCAGGCTGCCGGCCTCGCGCAGGGCGGCGTCGCCCAGGCCCACGCGCTCGAGCTGCGCCTGGGCTTCGGCGAACAGGCTGGCCTCCTCGACGCGGTTGGCGCGCAGCACGCCCGCCACCCAGCCACGCTGGCCGCGCAGGTGGGCGCCGATCGCCACGTTCTCGATCACGCTCATCTGCGGCAGCAGGCGCACGTGCTGGAAGGTGCGCGCCAGCCCGGCACGGGCCAGCTCGCGCGAGGGCCGGCCGTCCACGCGCCGGCCCAGGAAGTGCACCTCGCCGGCGGTGAGCGGCAGCACGCCGCTGACCAGGTTGAACATGGTGCTCTTGCCGGCGCCGTTGGGGCCGATCAGGCCCAGGATCTCGCCCGCGTGCAGATCGAAGCTGACGTCGTTGACGGCCACCAGGCCGCCGAAGGTCTTGCGGGCGGCCTTCACCTGCAGCACGGGCGCGCCAGGGGCGGGCTGCGCGCGCCGCGGCAGGGGCTGGGCCAGTGCCTTGTTGCGCAGCCCGGCCGGCTGGGCGCGTTCGCCGCTGCCCAGGCGGCCGCGCAGGGCGGCGCCGGCGCGCTGCACCATGGGCCACAGGCCGCCCGGCGCGCGCTGCAGCAGCAGGATCAGCAGCGCCCCCGAGACGATCACCTCGAAGTTGCCGCTCTGGCCCAGCAGGCGCGGCAGCAGCTCTTGCAGCCAGTCGGCCAGCAGGGTCATCAGCGCCGCACCGGCCAGCGCGCCCCACACATGGCCCACGCCACCGACCACCGCCATGAACAGGTAGCCGATGCCGGCGTTCAGGCCGAAGGGCGTGGGGTTCACGGCCCGCTGCAGGTGGGCGTAGAGCCAGCCCGACAGCCCGGCCAGCACGGCGGCGAGCACGAAGGCCAGCAGCTTGGCGCGGGTGGTGGGGACGCCGCAGGACTCGGCCATCACCAGGCCGCCGCGCAGCGCGCGTATGGCGCGGCCGGGGCGTGAATCGAGCAGGTTCAGCACCGCCAGCACCCCCAGGCCGACGATGGCCCAGATCAGCAGGTAGAGGTGGCGGCCGCTCTCCAGCTCGAAGCCGCCCAGCATGATGGGCGGGATGCCGGTGATGCCGTCGAACTTGCGCAGGGTTTCCAGGTTGCCGAACAGGTAGAACAGCGACAGGCTCCAGGCGATGGTGCCCAGCGGCAGGTAGTGGCCCGACAGGCGCAGCGTGATCGCGCCCAGCGCCGTCGCCGCCAGCACCACCAGCGCGAGGCCGGCCAAAAGCCCCACCCAGGGCGAGGCCCCGCAGCCCGTGGTGAGCACGGCACTGGCATAGGCCCCCAGCGCCACGAAGGCGGCCTGGCCGAAGGAGGTCATGCCGCCCACGCCCGTGAGCAGCACCAGGCCCAGCGCCACCAGGCTATACAGGCCGATGTAGTTGGCCAGGGTGATCCAGAACTCGGGCACGGGCAGCAGCCCGAACGCCAGCATGGCCAGCGCCCAGAGGACCAGGCCCAGGCGGTCGCCGCGCGGCATGCGCATCATTCCTCCTCCTCGTCCAGCAGGTTGTGGCTGGTGAAGGAGCGCCAGGCCAGCACCGGCACGATCAGCGTGAAGACCAGCACCTCCTTGTAGGCGCTGGCCGAGAACGAGGCATAGGACTCGATCAGGCCCACCAGCAACGCGCCGCCGGCCGCGATGGGGTAGCTGGCCAGCCCGCCGACGATGGCGCCCACGAAGCCCTTGAGGCCGATCAGGAAGCCGGAGTCGTAGTACACGGTGGTGACGGGCCCGATGAGCACGCCCGAGAAGGCGCCGATCAGCCCCGCCAGCAGGAAGGCCAGCCGGCCTGAGCGCGCCACCGGGATGCCCATCAGCCGGGCGCCCAGCCGGTTCACCGCGGTGGCGCGCAGCGCCTTGCCGGGCACCGTGCGGGCGAAGAAGAGCGAGAGCGCGGCCATGATCAGCAGCGAGGCCGCGATCACCGCCAGGCCCTGGCCGGTCAGCGTGAGCGGGCCGGCCTGGATCCGCAACTCCGAGAAGGGCTGCGAGCGCGCGCCCTCGGCGCCGAACATGACCAGCCCCAGGCCCAGCAGCACGAAGTGCGCCGCCACGGAGACGATGAGCAGCAGCAGCACGCTCGCATGCGCCACCGGCTCGAAGGCCAGCCGGTAGACGATGGGCCCCAGCGGCGCGACGATGCCCAGGGTCAGCGCCACCTGCCAGGCCAGCGGCAGGCCTTTGGCGTCCAGCAGCGCGACGCAGGCCGCCATGGCGCCCGGCCAGGCCAGGTTGGCCAGGGCCGAGCGCAGCAGCATGCCGGGCGCGGCGGGCGCCGCGCGCGGCCCGAAGCGCTGCCAGAGATCGATGAGGAAGACCGCCACGCCGCCGGCGCACAGCAGCCAGGCCGTGGCCGGACGCTGGCCCGCCTGCAGGGCCGCGATCGTGAGGGCGCCATAGGCCACGAGTTCGCCCTGGGGGATGAAGATCACCCGGGTCACGGCGAAGACCAGCACCAGGCCCACCGCCAGCAGCGCGTACACCGCGCCCGAGGTGATGCCGTCCTGGGCCAGGATCAGCGCGATCGAAAAGTCCATGCGGGAAGGAGGTGGGGGCTGGCGAAAAAAAGGCGCTGCCGGTTCGCAGCGCCTGGGTGCGGGCGCCAAGCCCTTATTGGACCAGCTTCCAGGTGCCGTTCTCGATCTTGACCATCACGCGGGCGCGCTGGTCGAAGCCCATGTGGTCGGTCTTGCTCATGTTGATGATGCCGTGCGTGACGACCAGGTCCTTGGTGTTCTCGATCGCGTCGCGCAGCGCCTTGCGGAACTCCTTGGTGCCGGGCTGGGCCACCTTGAGCGCCTGCGGGATCGCGTGCTGCAGGATCAGCCACACGTTCCAGGCATGCGCCGAGAAGGAGTTGGCGCTGCCGGGCGGGTACTTGGCATCGTGCTGCTTGATGAAGTCCAGAGAGACCTTCTTGGTCGGGTTGCTGTCGGGCAGCTGCCTGGCGACCACGAAGGGGCCGGCCGGCAGGAAGGCGCCTTCCAGGTCCTTGCCGCCCACGCGCAGGAAGTCGTCGTTGATCACGCCGTCGGTGAAGTAGATCTTGCCCTTGTAGCCGCGCTCCTTGAGCGCCTTGGCGGGCAGGGCGGCCGGGGTGCCGCTGGCGGCGATCATGATCGCGTCCGGGTTGGCGGCCATGAGCTTGAGCACCTGGCCGGTGACGCTGGTGTCGGTGCGGGCGTAGCGCTCGGTCGCCACCACGCTGAGCTTGCGCGCGCCGGTGAGCTTGCCGAACTCGGCGATCACGCCCTCGCCGTAGGCGTCGTTGAAGCCGATCAGGCCCACGGTCTTCACGCCGTTGTCCGCCATGTGGGCGGTCATGGCGGTCATCATGTGGGCGTCGTTCTGCGGCGTCTTGAAGACCCAGTGCTTCTTCGCGTCCACCGGGTCCACGATGCGCAGCGAGGAGGCGATCGCGATCATGGGCGTCTCGGACTCGGCCGCCACGTCGATCATGGCCAGGCTGTTGGGCGTGATGGACGAGCCGGCGATGACGTCGACCTTGTCCTCGGACACGAACTTGCGGGTGTTCTTCACGGCCGCCACGGGGTCGGAGGCATCGTCCAGGACGATCCATTCGATCTTCTTGCCGGCGATCTCGCGCGGCGCGATGGCAAAGGCGTTCTTCTCGGGAATGCCCAGCGAGGCGGCCGGGCCGGTGGTGGACAGCGTGACGCCGATCTTGATCTGGGCCAGGGCGGGGGCGCAGGAGAACGCCAGCCCCAGCGCGGCGGCGAGCAGGTATTTCTTGGACAACATGGAACGGTCTCCCGTGGTGAAGGCTGCGGCCACTATACGGAGCCCGGCCGTGGGGCCTCACATGGCTTTCCCGGATTCGCCGACCGATCGGTCGGGCATCCGGGAGGGCGCAGAATCGGCTCGGATATTCCCGCCTGCGGGCCCGACTTCCCTATAATCGCTAAAAAAAAGAACGACCGTTCGTTTTTTACCGCCGGGGCGGTGGCCTGCCCGCCGACCCTAGAATTCCAGTTTACGTAAACGTCAATTCAAAACCTCCAAGGAGCCCCAGCATGAAGGTCCTCGTCCCGGTCAAGCGGGTGGTCGACTACAACGTGAAGGTCCGCGTCAAGTCGGACAACACGGGCGTCGACATCGCCAACGTGAAGATGAGCATGAACCCGTTCGACGAGATCGCTGTCGAGGAAGCCGTGCGCCTGAAGGAAAAGGGCGTGGCGACCGAGGTGATCGCCGTGTCCTGCGGGGTGGCCCAGTGCCAGGAAACCCTGCGCACCGCCATGGCGATCGGCGCCGACCGCGCCATCCTGGTGGAAACGAACGACGAGCTGCAGCCGCTGTCGGTGGCCAAGCTGCTGGCCGCGCTGGTCGCCAAGGAGCAGCCGGGCCTGGTGATCCTGGGCAAGCAGGCGATCGACGACGACGCCAACCAGACCGGCCAGATGCTGGCCGCGCTGTGCGACATGCCCCAGGCCACCTTCGCCTCCAAGGTCGAAGTGGCGGACGGCAAGGCCCGCGTGACCCGTGAAGTGGACGGCGGCCTGGAGACTGTGGCCATCACGCTGCCGGCGGTGGTCACCACCGACCTGCGCCTGAACGAGCCGCGCTACGTCACGCTGCCCAACATCATGAAGGCCAAGAAGAAGCCGCTGGAGACCGTCAAGCCCGCCGACCTGGGCGTGGAGGTCAAGCCGCACCTCAAGACCCTGAAAGTGACCGAGCCGCCCAAGCGCTCCGCCGGCATCAAGGTGCCGGACGTGGCCACGCTCGTCAACAAACTCAAGACCGAAGCCAAGGTGATCTGATCATGACCGCGCTCGTCATCGCTGAACACGACAACGCCTCCATCAAGGCCGCCACCCTCAACACCGTGACCGCGGCCGCCCAGTGCGGCGGCGAGGTGCACGTGCTGGTCGCCGGCCACAACGCCGGCGCCGCCGCCGCCGCCGCCGCGCAGGTCGCGGGCGTCACCAAGGTGCTGCACGCCGACGCCGCGGGCCTGGCCCACGGCCTGGCCGAGAACGTCGCGGCCCAGGTGCTCGCCATCGCGGGCCAGTACAGCCACATCCTCTTCCCGGCCACCGCCAGCGGGAAGAACGTCGCGCCGCGCGTGGCCGCCAAGCTGGACGTGGGCCAGATCTCGGACGTGACCAAGGTGGTCTCGGCCGACACCTTCGAGCGCCCGATCTACGCCGGCAACGCCATCGCCACCGTCCAGAGCCTGGACGAGAAGAAGGTGATCACCGTGCGCACCACCGGCTTCGACGCGGCGGCCGCCACCGGCGGCTCGGCCGCGGTGGAGACCGTGGCGGCCCAGGCCGACGCGGGCAAGAGCAGCTTCGAAGGCAACGAGATCGCCAAGAACGACCGCCCCGAGCTCACCGCCGCCAAGATCATCGTCTCCGGCGGCCGCGCGCTCGGCTCCTCGGAGAAGTTCAACGAAGTGATGACGCCCCTGGCCGACAAGCTGGGCGCCGCGCTGGGCGCCAGCCGCGCCGCGGTGGACGCCGGCTACGCGCCCAACGACTGGCAGGTCGGGCAGACCGGCAAGATCGTCGCGCCCCAGCTGTACGTGGCCTGCGGCATCTCCGGCGCCATCCAGCACCTGGCCGGCATGAAGGATTCCAAGGTGATCGTGGCGATCAACAAGGACCCCGAAGCGCCCATCTTCTCCGTGGCCGACTACGGCCTGGAGGCCGACCTGTTCACGGCCGTGCCGGAACTGGTCAAGGCGCTGTAACGCCCCTCGGCCGCCCCCCACGGAGGGGGGTGGCCCGCAGGCGCACCCGAGCTGAAATGCGCCTGTTCCCCGCCCGCCGCGTGCGGGCGGGACCCGTTTGAACCTGCGGAGATATCGATGAGCTACAAGGCCCCCCTCAAGGACATGCTGTTCAACATCGAGCACCTGGCGCGTATCGAAGAGATCGCCAAGATGCCCGGTTTCGAGGACGCCAACCTGGAGACCGCGCAGGCGGTGCTCGAGGAGTGCGCGAAGTTCAACGAGGGCGTGGTCGCGCCCCTGAACGTGCCCGGCGACCGCAACCCGTCCGCCCTGAAGGACGGCGTGGTCAGCACCACCCCCGGCTTCGCGGACGCCTTCCGCCAGTTCGCCGAGGGCGGCTGGCAGGGCCTGCAGCACCCGCAGGATTTCGGCGGCCAGGGCCTGCCCAAGACCATTGGCGCCGCCTGCGGCGAAATGCTCAACTCGGCCAACCTCAGCTTCGCGCTCTGCCCGCTGCTGACGGACGGCGCGATCGAGGCGCTGCTCACGGCCGGCTCGGACGAGCTGAAGGCCATCTACCTGGAGAACCTGGTGTCGGGCAAGTGGACCGGCACCATGAACCTCACCGAGCCGCAGGCCGGCTCCGACCTGTCGCTGGTGCGCACCCGCGCCGAGCCGCAGCCCGACGGCACCTACCGCGTCTTCGGCACCAAGATCTACATCACCTACGGTGAGCACGACATGGCCGAGAACATCGTGCACCTGGTGCTGGCCCGCGTGGTCGGCGCGCCGGAGGGCGTGAAGGGCATCAGCCTGTTCGTGGTGCCCAAGTTCATGGTCAACGCCGACGGCTCCCTGGGTGCGCGCAACGACGTGCACTGCGTGAGCATCGAGCACAAGATGGGCATCAAGGCCTCGCCGACGGCGGTGCTGCAGTACGGCGACCACGGCGGTGCCGTGGGCTACCTGGTGGGCGAGGAGAACCGCGGCCTGGAGTACATGTTCATCATGATGAACGCCGCCCGCTACGCGGTGGGCGTGCAGGGCATCGCGATCGCCGAGCGCGCCTACCAGAAGGCCGTGCAGTACGCGCGCGACCGCGTGCAGTCGCGCCCGGTGGACGGCTCCATGAACGCCGCCGCGCCCATCATCCACCACCCGGACGTGCGCCGCATGCTGATGACCATGCGCGCCACCACCGAAGGCTGCCGGGCCATGGCCGCGGTGGCCGCGGCCGCCTACGACGCCGCCCACCACCACCCGGACGCCGCGGTGCGCAAGCAGAACCAGGCCTTCTACGAATTCCTCGTGCCGCTGGTCAAGGGCTACAGCACCGAGATGAGCCTGGAGGTGACTTCGCTGGGCGTGCAGGTGCACGGCGGCATGGGCTTCATCGAGGAGACCGGCGCCGCGCAGTACTACCGCGACGCCAAGATCCTCACCATCTACGAAGGCACGACCGCGATCCAGGCCAACGACCTGGTGGGCCGCAAGACGGCGCGTGACGGTGGCCAGGGCGCCCGCGCCATCGCCGCGCAGGTGGAAGTGACCGAGGGCGAGCTCGCCCGCAGCGGCAGCGCCGATGCGAAGGCCGTGCTCAAGCGCCTCGCGGCGGCGCGCCAGGCCTTCCTGGACGTGGTCGACTACATGGCCGGCCAGGCCAAGGCCTCGCCAAATGGCGTGTACGCCGGCTCGGTGCCCTACCTGATGCTGGCCGGCAACCTGGTGGCGGGCTGGCAGATGGCCCGCGCGCTGCTGGTGGCCGAGGCCGCTGCCGCGCGCGGCGAGGACGTCGCCTTCATGCAGGCCAAGGTGGCCACCGCGCGCTTCTACGCCGACCACATCCTGTCCCGCGCGCCGGGCACCCGCGACGCCATCGTCGAGGGCGCCGACAGCGTGACCTCGCTGGCCCTCGAAGCCTTCTGAGGAACCCCATGTCCAAGCTGCCCGCGGTGTTCAGCCGCCTGCGCCTGCCCGTCATCGGCTCGCCGCTCTTCATCATCAGCAACCCCAAGCTGGTGATCGCCCAGTGCCAGGCCGGCATCGTGGGCTCCATGCCCGCGCTCAACGCCCGCCCGGCCTCCATGCTGGACGAGTGGCTGCACGAGATCACCGAGACGCTGGCCGCGTACGACCGGGCCAACCCCGACCGGCCGAGCGCGCCCTTCGCCATCAACCAGATCGTGCACAAGAGCAACGACCGGCTCGACCACGACATGGAAGTGATGGCCAAGTACAAGGCGCCCATCGTGATCACCTCGCTGGGCGCGCGCACCGACGTCAACGACGCGGTGCATGCCTACGGCGGCGTGGTGCTGCACGACATCATCAACAACGCCTTCGCCCGCAAGGCGATCGAGAAGGGCGCCGACGGCCTGATCGCGGTGGCGGCCGGCGCCGGCGGCCACGCGGGCGTGAAGAGCCCCTTCGCGCTGATCCAGGAGATCCGCACCTGGTTCGACGGCCCGCTGGCGCTGTCCGGCGCGATCGCCACCGGCGACGCGATGCTGGCCGCGCAGGCCATGGGCGCCGACTTCGGCTACATCGGCTCGGCCTTCATCGCCACCGAGGAGGCGCGGGCCTCCGAGGCCTACAAGCAGGCCATCGTCGAAGGCAACTCCGACGACATCGTCTACTCCAACCTGTTCACCGGGGTGCACGGCAACTACCTGAAGCCCAGCATCGTGGCGGCCGGCCTGGATCCGGACAACCTGCCCGAGAGCGACCCCACCAAGATGAACTTCGGCGACGGGGCCAAGAAGGCCTGGAAGGACATCTGGGGCTGCGGCCAGGGCATCGGCGCCGTGCAGCAGGTGCTGCCCGCGGCCGAACTGGTGGCGCGGCTGGCGCGCGAGTACGACGCGGCGCGCGCGCGCCTGGGCCTGGCCGCCGTCACGCACTGACATCCGCCACCGGCGCACGGCCCGGCCGCAGCCGGATCGGGCAGGGCGCCGCCCATCACCCGCAGCAGATCCGGCGGGCGCAGCCGCCCGCGGATCACGCCGTGGTCCCGCCTCAGGCCGCCGCTTCGGCGGCCCCCAGCGCGGCCTCCAGCGCGCTGACCAGCGGCGCCAGGGTCGCCGCGAATTGCTCCAGCAGGGGGTCCAGCGTGGCGCGCGGCTCGCGCTGGCGCAGGGCCTGCTCCACCGAGGCCGCGCAGGCGGCCACCGCATCCGCGCCCACCGTGGCGGCCACGCCCTTGGCGGTGTGGGCCAGGCGCTCGGCCGCCGCGGCGTCGCCCGCATCCAGTGCCTGGCGCACCTGCGCCGGCGCATGGCGCTGGCCGTCCAGGTAGCGGCGCAGCATGGCCAGGTAGAGCGGCCGGCGCTGCAGCATGCGGCGCAGGCCGCTGGTGGCATCCAGCCCCGGGATGCACATCAGGGGGTCTGCCGCAGCGTCAGGCGCTGCCGCCACCGGCGCGTCGCGCCCGGTCGACGGCGTCGCGCCCAGGGCCTTGTGGGGCGCAGGCTGCGCCGCCGGCGTCGGCCGTGCATCGGCGGCCGGCTGCGCCCGCGTCGGCAGCCAGCGCACCAGCGCAGCGGCGAGGTCCTGCGGCGCGATGGGCTTGGTGACGAAATCGTTCATGCCTGCGTTCATGCAGCGCTCCCTGTCGCGCTGCATCACGCTCGCGGTCATCGCGACGACGGGCAGCGCCTGGAATTCGGGGTGACGGCGGATCTCCAGCGTGGCGCTGATGCCGTCCATCAGCGGCATCTGCATGTCCATGAGCACCAGGTCCCAGGGCTCTTCGCGAACCCGGGCCAGGCCGTCCTGGCCGTTGGCCGCGATGGCCACCTGGAAGCCCATGTCCTCCAGCAGCTCGCGGGCCACGCGCTGGTTGATGTCGTTGTCCTCCACCAGCAGCAGGCGCGCGCCGCGGCGTGCCGCCAGCTGGGCCGCCAGCACTTCCTCGAGGTCGCCCGCGGGGCCGGGCCTGGCCTTCTCCTGCGGTGCGTGCGTGCCGTCGGCCGCACTGCCCACGCCGATGCGCACGGTGAACCAGAAGGTGCTGCCCAGGCCCCAGCGGCTGTCCACCCCGGTGTCGCCGCCCATGAGCCGGGCCAGCTGGCGCGAGATGGCCAGGCCCAGGCCGGTGCCGCCGTAGCGGCGGGTGGTGGAGGTGTCGGCCTGCTCGAAGCTCTGGAACAGCCGGGCCGTCTGGTCGGCGGTGAGGCCGATGCCGGTGTCCGAAACGCCGAAGTGCAGCAGTGCGGTGTCGTCGGCGCGCTCCAGCAGGCGCACGCTCACCACCACCTCGCCCTGCTCGGTGTACTTCACCGCGTTGTCGGCGTAGTTGATCAGGATCTGGCCGATGCGCAGCGGGTCGCCCACCAGGTGGTGCGGCACGTCCTCGCCGACCTCGAAGCGCAGCGCCAGGCCCTTGGCCGTGCTCTTGGGCGTGGTGAGGTCCGACACGTCGCCCAGCACCTTGTCCAGCGTGAAGGCGGCGCGTTCGATGGCGATCTTGCCAGCCTCGATCTTGGAGAAGTCCAGGATGTCGTTGACGATGCCCAGCAGGTGCTGGCCGGCGGCCTGCACCTTGCCGATGTAGTCGCGCTGGCGCGCGTCCAGGCCGGTCTTCAGCGCCAGGTGCGACAGGCCGATGACGGCATTGAGCGGCGTGCGGATCTCATGGCTCATGTTGGCCAGGAAGTCCGTCTTCATGCGCGTGGCCTGCTCGGCCACCTCGCGGGCGCGGCGGGTCGCCTCCCAGGCCTGGCGCTGCTCGGTCGCGTCCTTGAGCGTGACGATGTAGATGTCGTCCTCGCCGTGCGAGGCCAGGGCGACGGTCAGCTCCAGGCTGCGCTCGCTGCCGTCGGCGCGGTGGTAGGTGGTCTCCCAGGGCACGGCGCGGCCGCGCGCCGAGAGCTGCGCGTCCACCGCGCGCAGGGCCTCGGCCGTCCAGCCCGGGTCCAGCTCCTGCAGGCTGCAGCCCAGCAGCTGGTCGATGCGGCGGCCCAGCAGCTCGCAGGCCGCGGGGTTGGCGTAAGACAGCTGGAGCGACCTGCGGCGCACCCAGAGCATGGGGCCTGAGCTTTCCACCACCACGTGGTTGAACATCATCTCCTGCTCGAAGCGCACCCGCTGGGTCACGTCCCGGTAGTTGACGACCTTGCCCACCACCTGGCCGCGCACCACCTGCGGCGCCACGTAGCGCTCGAAGATGCGCCCGTCCAGCAGCTCGACCACGTTGAAGTCCTCGCTGTCCTGCGCGCGGCGCGAGACCTGCTGGCGGAACTCCTCCGGGTCGCTGACCTGCACCTCCAGCAGCGCGCTCAGCGCGGCCTCGCCCATGCCCTCCAGCCCGTCGTGCGGCAGCCGCCACATCTCGACGAAGGCGGCGTTGAAGTAGATGGCCTCGTCCTCGAAACGCACGGCCAGCACGCCGTCGGTGGTGGACTCCAGCGTGGACACCAGCAGCGAGAGCGAGGCCCGGGTGGCGGCCAGCTTCTGACCCTGCTCGGCCAGCAGGCGGTCCCGCCGGGCCAGCTCGGCGCGCAGCGCCAGCAGCTCGTCCTCGAGCCGCGGGGCGTCGTCGCGCTGGCCGAAGGCGAGCATGGTCCGCGTGTCTTTCTTCAGTGCAGCCGGCCGGCCAGGGGGCCGGTGGCGAGCCCGTGCGAGGCCGCGTGCAGCCCCGCTGCGTCGGTGGCCGGCTGCACGCGCAGGCGCAGCCGCTGCAGCAGCTCGCGGGTGGCATCCGCGCTGCCGCCCGACGTCGCCAGCCGGACCGACCAGGCGCGCAGCGGCTGGGCGAAGCCCTTGGCCACCAGGGGCTGCTGCTCCACCGCTTCGATCTCTTCGGCGACCAGGGCGTGGGTCTCGGCGGACAGCAGCACGCCACCGGCCGGCGCGGCCTGCTCCAGGCGGGCCGCCTTGTTCACCTCGGCGCCGATGATGGTGTAGTCCATGCGCAGGTCGCCGCCGAAGTTGCCGACGTCGCAGACCCCGGTGTGTATGCCCATGCGTACGGCCAGCTCGCGGGCGACCCCGGCGGCGCGCCAGCGCTGGTGCAGGGGTTCCATGGCCTGCTGCATGGCGATGGCCATGCGCACGCACTGCAGCGCGTCCTCGCGCACGCCGCGGGTGTGCGGGTCGCCGAAGAACACCACCATGCCGTCGCCCACGAACTTGTCGATGGTGCCGCCGTGCGCGTAGGCGATGCGCGACATCTCGCTGAAGTAGCTGTTGAGCACGAAGGTGACTTCTTCCGGCTCCCAGCTGGCCGTGGCGGCGGTGAAGTCCTTGATGTCGGAGAAGAAGATGCTGAGCCTGCGCCTGCGGGTGCGCACCTCGGCCGTGGCGCGGCCCTCGAACAGGGACTGGTAGAGCTGGGGCGACAGGTAGCGGCCCAGCTGCTGCGAGAGGTGCTGCAGCCGGCGCGAGGCGGCAGCGCGCTCGAGCTGCGAGCGCACGCGCGCCAGCAGGATGGGCGCGCTGATCGGCTTGGTGATGTAGTCGGCGGCGCCCAGGTCCAGGCCCAGCTCTTCCTGCTCGGGGCTGTCCAGTGCGGTGAGGAAGATGACCGGCAGGTCGGCGGTGCGCAGGTCCTGGCGCATCCGCCGCATCACCGCATGCCCGTCCAGGCCGGGCATCAGGATGTCCAGCAGCACCAGGTCGGGCAGGGGCTCGGCGTCCAGGCAGGCGAGCGCATCCTCGCCGCTGGCCGCGACCTGCACCTCGCACAGGTCCTCCAGCAGCGACTGCATCAGGAAGCGGTTGTCCTCGCTGTCGTCGACCACCAGCACGCGGGGGCGGACGGGACTGGATTCGCCGGTGTTCATGGATTGCCTCTCGGGTTGGTGCGCCTCGCCATGAAACCATTTCCCCGGGGACCCAGCCGTACGCCAAAAACACCTCAAGCCTAAGCAGATTGCTTACGCGGGCGCCGTGCACCACCCTGGTGCAGTTGTGTGGAACGCCTCTTGCTCATCCAAGGCATGAAGGAGAGCCGCGCATGAGCACCGCCCCGGGGTCCCCACACCCGGCCTCGCCGGTCGAGGCCGTCCTGCATGCCCTGTTCGAGCGCCACCGTTCCACCCTGGAAGGTCAGGTCGCCGACTACATTCCCGAACTCTCCAACGCCGACCCCCGTGCCTTCGGCATCTGCATCGCCACCCGCGACGGCCATGTGTACGAGGTGGGCGACACGCGCCAGCCCTTCACCATCCAGTCCATCAGCAAGGCCCTGGTCTATGGCCTGGCGCTGCAGGACCGGGGCGAGGAGGAGATCCTCAGGCGCATCGGCGTGGAGCCCTCGGGCGACGCGTTCAATGCGATCAGCCTGCGCCCTGGCAGCGGCGCGCCCTTCAACCCCATGATCAACGCCGGGGCGATCGCCGCCTGCGGCCTGCTCGACAAGGACGCCGCGGGCAGCCGCATCGCGCGCGTGCTGGAGTTCCTGTCCGGCTTCGCCGGCCGCGCACTGGACATCGACGAGGCGGTCTACCGCTCGGAAAGCGAGACCGGGCACCGCAACCGCGCGATCGGCTGGATGCTGCGCAATGTCGGCATCCTGGACGAGGACCCCACGGACACCCTGGAAACCTACTTCCGCCAGTGCGCGGTGCGGGTCACCTGCCGCGACCTCGCGCTCATGGCCGCCACGCTGGCCAACCACGGCCTGCATCCCGTCACCGGCCAGGTGGCGGTGCAGCCCGGGGCCGTGCGCAACATCCTCTCGGTGATGTCCACCTGCGGCATGTACGACGCCTCGGGCGAGTGGATCTACAGGGTGGGCCTGCCGGCCAAGAGCGGCGTGGGCGGCGGCGTGATGGCCGTGCTGCCGGGCCAGCTGGGCATCGGCGTGTTCTCGCCGCCGCTGGACGCGCAGGGCAACAGCGTGCGCGGCGTGCGGGTCTGCACCGATCTGTCGCGCGAGCTGTCGCTGCACCTCTTCCAGGCCGGTGGCCCCCTGCCGGCGCTGCGGCTGGTGTACGACGCCAGCAAAGTGCATTCGCGCCGCCGCCGCAGCCCCTGGCAGCGCGAACTGCTGGCCCAGGAAGGCCACCGCATCCGGGTGATGGAGTTGCAGGGCGACCTGGTCTTCGGCAGCGTGGAGCCGGTGATCCGCGCAGCGCACGAGCAGGCGTCCGGCCTGCGGGCCCTGGTGCTGGACCTGCGCAACGTGCTGGCCGCCGACGAGCCCAGCCTGCGGCTGCTGGCCCGCCTGCAGCAGGGCCTGGCGGCGGGCGGACTGTCGGTCAGCCTGTGCCATGCACGCGCGCTGGGGCCCCGGCTGGTGGCCCAGGGGCTGGCGCCCGGATCGCTCAAGCCCGACATCGACATGGCCCTGGAGGCGGCCGAGGAGCTGCTGCTGTCGCGCGATGCGCGCCAGGCGGGCGCGGGGGCCGCGGTCGCGCTGCGCGAGTGCGAACTGCTGGCGCCGCTGGCCCCGCAGGACCTGGCCTGGCTGGAGGCGCTCATGCCCGAGCAGGGGTTTGCCGCGGGAGAGCCGGTGGTCCGCGCCGGGGACCCGGGCGACGCGATGTTCTTCCTGCTCGAAGGCACGGTGGAGGTGCGCCTGTCCGGGCCGGGTCCGGGCCGCGGCCGCCGCGTCGACGTGTTCACCGCCGGCATGAGCTTCGGCGAGATGGCCTTCATCGACGGTGCGCCGCGCTCGGCGGACGTGGTCGCCGTGCAGCCCACGCGCTGCCGCGTCCTGCCCCTGGCGGTGTTCGAGCGCCTGGACCGGGAGCGGCCCCAGCTCAAGATCCGCCTGTTGCAGCAGGTGACGCGCCAGCTGTCGACCAACCTGCGGCGCATCAACGCGGAGGCCCAGGCCATGCGCGGCTGAAACAGCTGCATACCTGGACTGTATGGAATAACAGTATCATGCGGGCATGGGTGAAGTTGCCATCCCGCTGCAGGCGCTCAAGGGCCGGGGCGCCGCCTCGCGCCTGGCGCACCGTTTCCAGGCCGAGGACCGCGGCGGTTTCGACGACGGCTGGGGCAGCCTGCCGGACCTGCTGGACGGCCAGCCCGCGCCGGCCACGCAGGTCACCTGGGAAGACGCGAAGTCCGTCATCGCGCGCAACGCCTCGCCCGACATCTACTTCGACCGCTCGCTCAACCCCTACCGGGGCTGCGAGCACGGTTGCATCTACTGCTACGCCCGGCCCACCCACAGCTACCTCAACCTCTCGCCGGGCCTGGATTTCGAAACCCGCCTGATCGCCAAGCGCAACGTCGCGCAGAAGCTGCGCGAGGAACTGTCGCGCCCGGGCTACCAGCCCTCGGTGATCGCCATCGGCAGCGCCACAGACTGCTACCAGCCGGTGGAGCGCGAGCTGCGGCTCACCCGGGCCGTGCTGGAGGTCCTCAGCGAGGCGCGGCACCCCTTCGCGCTGGTCACCAAGTCCAGCGGCGTGGAGCGCGACCTGGACCTGATCGCCCCCATGGCCCGGGACGGCCTTGCGGCGGTCTACATCACCATCACCACGCTGGACGCCGACCTGTGCCGCAAGCTGGAGCCGCGCGCCGCGGCGCCGCACCGCCGCCTGCGCACCCTGCGCACCCTGGCCGAGGCCGGCGTGCCCTGCGGCATCAGCCTGGCGCCGCAGATACCCTTCCTCAACGAGGACATGGAGCAGGTGATGGAAGCCGCCTGGGAGGCCGGCGCGCGCAGCGCCTTCTACCATGTGCTTCGCCTGCCCTGGGAGGTGGCGCCGCTGTTCCGTGAATGGCTGGAGGTGCACTACCCGCAACGCGCGGCCCGCATCATGGCCCGGGTGCAGGAGATGCGGGGCGGCAAGGACTACGACGCCGACTTCGCCACCCGCATGAAGGGCAGCGGGGTGTGGGCGCAACTGATCGGCCAGCGCTTCCAGAAGGCGGCGGCGCGGCTGGGCTACAACCGCGAGCGCAGGGTGCTGGACAGCACGCAGTTCCGGCCGCCCGGGGCGGCGGGGCAGGGCAGCCTGTTCTGAGGGCGATGGTCCTCGTCGCCAGGCATTCCTGTGCGCCAGGCCTCCAGCGGTGTGCGCACGACCCGCTGGCGCCGGTAAAGAAAAAGGGCCTGCATGGCAGGCCCCGTGTCGCAGGCATCGCCCGCAGCGTCAGGCGCTGAAGAAGCCCTTGAGCTTGTCGGCCCAGCTTTCCTCGCCCGGCGAGTGCTTGGCGCCGCCCTTCTTCAGCGATTCGTCCAGCTCGCGCAGCAGCTTGCGCTGGTGCTCGGTCAGCTTGACCGGCGTCTCCACCGCGATGTGGCAGTACAGGTCGCCCGGGTAGCTGGAGCGCACGCCCTTGATGCCCTTGCCGCGCAGGCGGAACTGCTTGCCCGGCTGCGTGCCCTCGGGGATGTCGATGGCGGCTTTGCCGGCCAGCGTGGGCACCTCGATCTCGCCGCCCAGCGCCGCGCGGGTGATGCTGATGGGCACCACGCAGTGCAGGTCGTCGCCGTCGCGCTCGAAGATCTCGTGCTTCTTCAGCCGGATCTCGATGTACAGGTCGCCCGGGGGGCCGCCGTTGGTGCCGGGCTCGCCGTTGCCGGCACTGCGGATGCGCATGCCGTCGTCGATGCCGGCGGGGATCTTCACCTCCAGCGTCTTCTGCTTCTTGACGCGGCCCTGGCCGTGGCAGGTGGGGCAGGGCTCGGGGATGATCTTGCCGGAGCCGCGGCAGTGCGGGCAGGTCTGCTGCACGCTGAAGAAGCCCTGGCGCATCTGCACCACGCCCTGGCCGTTGCAGGTGGTGCAGGTCTTGGCCTGGGTGCCGGGCTTGGCGCCCGAGCCGTGGCAGGTGTCGCAGCCTTCCCACGAGGGAATGCGGATCTGCGCTTCCTTGCCGGTGGCGGCTTCCTCCAGCGTCACTTCCATGGCGTAGGAGAGGTCGCTGCCGCGGTAGACCTGGCGACCGCCGCCGCGCCCGCCGCGCGCGCCCCCGCCGCCCTGGCCGAAGATGTCGCCGAAGATGTCGCCGAAGGCCTCCGCGAAACCGCCGAAGCCCTCCGCGCCCGGGCCGCCCGCGCCCCGCATGTTGGGGTCCACGCCGGCGTGGCCGTACTGGTCGTAGGCCGAGCGCTTCTCGGCGTCCGAGAGCATCTCGTAGGCCTCCTTGGCCTCCTTGAACTTCGCCTCGGCCGTCTTGTCACCCTCGTTGCGGTCGGGGTGGTACTTCATCGCCAGCTTGCGATAAGCCTTCTTGATCTCGTCCTCCGAGGCGTTCTTGGGCACCCCGAGGATTTCGTAATAGTCTCTTTTGCTGCCAGCCATGTTCGTGTTCTTTCGAAGTGCGAACGCCGCGCCAGCCGTGAGGGCTGTGCGCGGCGCGTCGCCGGGTGTTCAGCCCGCGGGCATCAGCCCTTCTTCACTTCCTTGACTTCGGCGTCGACCACGTTGTCGTCGGCCGGCTTGGAAGCCGTGGCGGACTCGGCGCCGCCCGCCGCCGCGCCGGCACCGGCGGCCTGCGCCGCCTGCTGCGCCTGCATGTCGGCGTACATCTTCTCGCCCAGCTTCTGGCTCACGCTCATGAGCGCATCGGTCTTGGCGCTGATCGCGTCCTTGTCCTCGCCCTTGAGCGCTTCCTCGGCCTCCTTGATGGCGGCCTCGATCTTTTCCTTCTCGCCGCCGTCCAGCTTGTCGCCGTACTCGCCCAGGCTCTTGCGCACCGAGTGAACCAGCGCCTCGCCCTGGTTGCGGGCCTGCACCAGCTCGAGCTTCTTCTTGTCCTCTTCGGCGTTCAGCTCGGCGTCCTTCACCATCTTCTGGATCTCGTCCTCCGACAGGCCCGAGTTCGCCTTGATGGTGATCTTGTTTTCCTTGCCGGTGCCCTTGTCCTTGGCGCTCACGTGCAGGATGCCGTTGGCGTCGATGTCGAAGGTCACCTCGATCTGCGGCAGGCCGCGCGGCGCCGGCGGAATGCCTTCCAGGTTGAACTCGCCCAGCAGCTTGTTGCCGCTGGCCATCTCGCGCTCACCCTGGAAGCACTTGATCGTCACCGCCGGCTGGTTGTCGTCAGCGGTCGAGAAGGTCTGCGCGAACTTGGTCGGGATGGTCGTGTTCTTCTGGATCATCTTGGTCATCACGCCGCCCAGGGTCTCGATGCCCAGGGACAGCGGGGTGACGTCCAGCAGCAGCACGTCCTTGCGGTCGCCGCCCAGCACCTGGCCCTGGATGGCCGCGCCCACGGCGACGGCTTCATCGGGGTTCACGTCCTTGCGCGGCTCCTTGCCGAACAGCTCCTTGACCTTCTCCTGCACCTTGGGCATGCGGGTCTGGCCGCCGACCAGGATCACGTCGTGGATGTCCGAGATGGACACGCCGGCGTCCTTGATGGCGGTGCGGCAGGGGGCGATGGTGCGCTCGATCAGCTCCTCCACCAGCGACTCCAGCTTGGCGCGGGTCAGCTTCAGGTTCAGGTGCTTGGGACCGGAGGCGTCGGCCGTGATGTAGGGCAGGTTGATGTCGGTCTGGTTGCTGTTGGACAGCTCGATCTTGGCCTTCTCGGCGGCTTCCTTCAGGCGCTGCAGGGCGAGCACGTCCTTGGACAGGTCCACGCCCTGTTCCTTCTTGAACTCGCCGATGATGTAGTCGATGATGCGCTGGTCGAAGTCCTCGCCGCCCAGGAAGGTGTCGCCGTTGGTGGAGAGCACCTCGAACTGCTTCTCGCCGTCGACGTCCGCGATCTCGATGATGGAGACGTCGAAGGTGCCGCCGCCCAGGTCGTACACGGCGATCTTGCGATCGCCCTTTTCCTGCTTGTCCAGGCCGAAGGCCAGGGCCGCGGCGGTGGGCTCGTTGATGATGCGCTTGACGTCCAGGCCGGCGATGCGGCCGGCGTCCTTGGTGGCCTGGCGCTGGCTGTCGTTGAAGTAGGCCGGCACCGTGATCACGGCCTCGGTCACGGCCTCGCCCAGGTAGTCCTCGGCGGTCTTCTTCATCTTGCGCAGCACTTCGGCCGAGATCTGCGGCGGGGCCAGCTTCTTGTCGCGCACCGAGACCCAGGCGTCGCCGTTGTCGGCCTTGCTGATCTCGTAGGGCATGAGGTGGATGTCCTTCTGGACTTCCTTTTCCTCGAACTTGCGGCCGATCAGGCGCTTGACGGCGTACAGCGTGTTCTTGGCGTTGGTCACCGCCTGGCGCTTGGCCGAGGCGCCGACGAGGATCTCGCCGTCCTCCTGGTAGGCGACGATGGACGGCGTGGTGCGCGCGCCCTCGCTGTTCTCGATGACCTTGGGCGTGTTGCCCTCCATGACCGCCACGCACGAGTTGGTGGTGCCGAGGTCGATGCCGATGATGCGTCCCATGATTTCTCCTTGCTCTCTGGGGCTTGCGCCCGATTCAGTCTTGATGGGGGTTAGCTGTGGATAAGTTGTGGGGTTTCAAGCCGGGGGCTGCACTCACTTGGGCGCGGACACCGTCACCAGCGCAGGGCGCAGCACGCGCTCGGCGATCAGGTAACCCTTCTGCAGCACGGCGACCACGGTGTTGGCTTCCTGTGTGGAACCGGGGGGCATCGGCACCACCGAGATGGCCTGGTGCTGGTGCGGATCGAACCTGGCGCCGGCCGCGGGCGCGATCTCGACCACCTTGTTGCGTTCCAGGGCGCTCTTGAGCTGGCGCAGGGTCGCCTCGGCGCCCTCTCGGATCTGCTCGATGGTGGCCGCCTGGATGGCCAGGCCGGCTTCCAGGCTGTCCAGCACCGGCAGCAGGGACTCGGCGAAGCTCTCCACGGCGAACTTGCGCGCCTTGGCGATCTCGTCCTCGGCGCGGCGGCGCGTGTTCTGCATGTCGGCCTGGGCGCGCAGGTACTGCTCGCCCAGTTCGGCGTTCTTCGCCTGCAGCACCGCGATCTCGGCCTGCGCGACGGTCAGGGCGTCTTCGCCGGCCAGGGCGGCGGGGGCCGGGGC
>NZ_JADDOJ010000027.1 GCF_015159745.1 Ramlibacter aquaticus
AGCAGGATCACCAGGCCCCGCTGCGCCATGGCGTCGCGGCAGGGCGCGGCGGCCGCGGCCGGGCCGGCCGGCAGCGGGGCCTGGTGATCCTGCTCGCGCTGCTGCTGGTCCTGCCGCTGCTGGCGCTGGCCGGCGCCGGCCTGTGGGCCGCCGGCATCGCCGCCCGCGCACCCACGGAGGCGCAGATCCAGGCCCGGCCGCACAGCGAATACCCGGCGGTGATCCTCAGCGCCGACGGGCGCGAGCTGGCCAGCTTCCGCCGCACGCACCGGGAGTGGGTGCGGCTGGACGAGATCTCCAAGCCGGTGGTGCAGGCGCTGCTGGACACCGAGGACCGGCGCTTCTACCAGCACGGCGGGCTGGACCTGCGGCGCACGCTGTCCGCGGCCTGGCACACCGTGCGCGGCGACCTGCAGGGGGGCTCCACGCTGACCCAGCAGCTGGCGCGCAACCTCTTTCCCGAGGAGATCGGGCGCGCGCCCACGCTGGAGCGAAAGATCAAGGAGGCCGTTACCGCGCTGCGGCTGGAGCATCTCTACCGCAAGGACCAGATCCTGGAGATGTACCTGAACACGGTGCCCTTCCTCTACAACGCCTACGGCATCGAGATGGCGGCGCGCACCTACTTCCAGAAATCGGCGGGCGAGCTGGACACGCTGGAGGCCGCGACGCTGGTGGGCATGCTCAAGGGCACGACCTACTACAACCCCGTGCTCAACCCGGACCGCGCGCGCGCACGGCGCAACATCGTGCTGGCGCAGATGGCGCGTGCCGGCGACCTGGGCAGCACGCAGCTGGCCCAGCTGCAGGCGCGCCCGCTGGGCCTGGACTTCGAGCGCCAGGAGGACGACCTGGGCATCGCGCCGCACGTGGCGCAGCAGCTGCGCCAGTGGCTCTCGGGCTGGGCCGACGACCACGGCTACAACATGTACACCGACGGCCTGGTGGTGCAGACCACCATCGACTCGCGCCTGCAGACGCTGGCGGCCCAGGCCGTGGCGCGGCAGGGCGAACGCCTGCAGGCTCTGGCCGTCGCCGACCGCAAACGGCGGCGGCAGCCCGCGCCGCCGCTGCTGGAGGTGGCCTTCCTGGCGCAGGACCCCGCGAACGGCCACATCAAGGCCTGGATCGGCAGCCGCAATTTCCGCGACGACCAGTTCGACCACGTGGCGCAGGCGCGGCGCCAGCCCGGCTCCACCTTCAAGCCCTTCGTCTACGGCGCCGCTTTCGCGCAGGGCATCAACCCGGGCGAGACCTACCTGGACCAGGCGGTCGAGATCCCGGTGGGCAACGGCGTGTGGAAGCCCGGCGACGTGCACGAGACCACCGGCCTGCCGACCACGCTGCGCGACGGCCTGGTGTATTCCAAGAACTCCATCACCGCGCAGCTGGTCCAGCGGGTGGGCGCGGCGCCGGTGGCCAAGCTGGCCCAGGCCATGGGCGTGCGCCAGAGCCACCTGGACGTGGTGCCCTCGCTGGCCCTGGGCACCAGCCCGGTCACGCTCAAGGAGATGGTCAGCGCCTACGGCACCATCGCCAACGACGGCCGCTACATCGAGCCCGTGCTGGTGACGCAGGTGCGCGACCGCCACGGCCGCGTGCTGCAATCCTTCGCTCCGCCGGCGCCCGAGGCCGCGCTGGACCCGGAGGCGGACCGCGTGCTGCTGGACGTGATGCGGGGCGTGGTCGACGAAGGCACGGGCGCCGGCATCCGCAGCCGCTTCGGCCTGCGCGGCGACCTGGCGGGCAAGACCGGCACCACCCAGGACAACACCGACGGCTGGTTCATCCTCATGCACCCGCAGCTGGTGGCGGGCGCCTGGGTCGGCTTCAACGACCCGCGCAACACCATGCCCGATGCCTGGGGCCAGGGCGCGCGCAACGCGCTGCTGGTGGTGGGCGATTTCGCCCAGCAGGCCGAGAAGGCGCGGCTGATGGATCCGCGTGCGGTGTTCCAGGCGCCGCACGTGCACTACGAGCCGCCGCCCGATCCTTCCGTGATGGACCGCATGAACCAGTGGATCCAGAGCGTGTTCCAGGGCAATGCCCGCGTGGAGACGCCGGCTGCACCGCCGGTGGCGATCGGCACGCCCGCGCCGCCGCCGCGCGAGGTCGGCAACCTGGGCGCCATGGGGGCCGGGCCCCCGGGCGCGATGACGCCGGACGGCGGCATACGCATCCTGCGCGAAGGCCGGCCCTGAGCGGGGTGCGTCCGCCCCGCTCGAAGGAAGACAGCCGGCCCCCGGCCCTTGCGCTCAGACCTTGCTGAAGTCGGGCTTGCGCTTTTCCATGAAGGCGGTGAAGGCCTCGCGGGCGGCCGGTTCACGCAGCATGCGGCCGAAGCTCTTGCCTTCCTCGTCCATCTGCTCGATCACCCGCGCCTGCTGGCCGTGCTTCATCAGGCGCTTGGTCTCGATGAGCGAACTCACCGGCTTGCCGGCCAGCTTGCGGGCCAGGGCCTGTGCATAGGCGTTCGCCTCGGTGGGCGGCACCACGCGATTGACCAGGCCGACTTCCTGCGCCGCCTCGGCCATGAAGGGCTCGCCCAGCAGCAGCGCCTCGGCGGCGCGGTGGTAGCCCATCATCTGCGGCACCAGCAGGCTGGACGCCGCCTCCGGGCACAGGCCCAGGTTGACGAAGGGCATGGAGAAGGCGGCGTTGTCGCCCGCCACCACCAGGTCGCAGTGGAACAGCAGGGTGGTGCCCACGCCCACCGCCGGCCCGCACACCGCCGCCACGACGGGCTTGGGAAAGGCCGCGATGCCGCGCAGGAAGCGGAACACCGGGGAGCCCTCGCCCGAGGGCGGGTTGTTTAGGAAGTCGTTGATGTCGTTGCCGGCCGAGAAGATGGTCTCGTGGCCCTGCAGCAGCACCACGCGCACCGAGGCGTCGGCGGCCGCGGCCTCCAGCGCGTCGGCCAGCTGGCCGTACATCGCGGCCGTGAGCGAGTTCTTGCGCTCCAGGCGGTTCAGGGTGAGGGTGAGGACGCCGGCTTCGGCGTGGCTGAGGATCTCGCTCATGACAGGGCTTCCTTGACGAATTCGATACGGTCCTGGCCCCAGAACATCTGGTCGCCGACAAAAAAGGTGGGCGCGCCAAACATGCCGCGCTCGATGGCACGCTGCGTGGCCTGCTTCAGCGCGTCCTTCACGTCCGCCTCCTGCGCGAGCGCGACCAGGGCCTGGGCATCGAAGCCCGCCTGCCCGAGCACGCGGCCCACCACCTGCGCATCGTTCATGTTCTCGCCGTCGACCCAGATGGCGCGCAGCACCGCGTCCACATAGGGCTCCAGGCGGGCCGGATCGCGCAGGGCGAGGCCGGTTGCGCCGCGCATCAGCAGCAGCGTGTTGATGGGGAAGTGCGGATTGTGCTTGAAGGGCACCCCGTAGCGCGCAGCATGGCGCTGGAAGTCTTCCATCATGTAGCGGCCCTTGGCCGGCACCATCATGGGCGACTGGTTGCCCGTGGCCTGGAACACGCCGCCCAGCAGGATGGGGATGCGGTTCACCGTCGCGCCGGTCTCGCGCGCCAGGCGCGGCAGCTGCGTCCAGGCCAGGTAGGCGGCCGGGCTGCCCACGTCGAAACAGAAGTCCACCGTCTTGCTCATCAGAATTTCTCCATCCAGGGCCGAAGGTCGAGCTCGTGCGTCCAGGCATCGCGGGGCTGCTGGTGCAGCATCCAGTAGTTCTCCGCGATGTGGTCGGGGTTGAGGATGCCATCGTGCTCGCGCAACGCATAGCGCTCGGGGAAATTCTCGCGGATGAAGGCGGTGTCGATGCCGCCGTCGACCACCACGTGCGCCACGTGGATGCCGCGCGGCCCCAGCTCGCGCGCGCAGCTCTGGGCCAGGGCCCGCAAGGCGTGCTTGGCACCGGCGAAGGCGGCGAAGTTCGCGCCGCCGCGCATCGAAGCCGTGGCGCCGGTGAAGAGCAGGGTGCCGCGCCCGCCACCTTCACGCGCCACCATGCGCCTGGCGACCTCACGGGCGCACAGGAAGGCGCTGAAGCAGGCCATCTCCCAGACCTTGAAGTACTTGCGCGCGGTCTCGTCGAGGATGCTGCTGGGCACGTTGGCGCCGATGTTGAAGGCCATCACCGCGATGGGGCCGATCTCGCGCTCGATGCGCTCGACCAGGGCCACGACCTCCTCCTCCTTGCGGGCGTCGGTGCCGAAGCCGTGCGCCACGCCGCCGGCGGCGCGGATCTCGGCCAGCAGCGGCTCCAGCTTCTCAGCGCTGCGGCGCACCGCGCAGGCCACCAGGCCGCCGCGCGCGAAGCGCTTCGCGATGGCGCCGCCGGTGGCGTCACCAGCACCCACCACCAGGGCCACGGGCTGTCGTGTGTCCATCGCGCTACTCCTTGTAGTACATCCACTGGTGGCTGGAGGCGAGCAGCGTGCCGGCCTCGTTCCACAGCAGCGCCGCCTGGTCGTTGTAGCCGGCGCGGAAGCCCTGGGCCTGCGCCTGGCCGAGCACGAAGCCGGTGCCCGTCTCCGCCAGCTGCTGCGGACCGGCATGGTAGTACACCGTCATGGTCACGGTGCCCAGCGGCACCAGGGTCGCGCGGCGGCGCCAGATACGCGGGATGAAGACGTCGGCCAGGGCCGTGAGCGAGAGCCAGTCCAGCGGGCGGTGCGGGTCGTCGCGCATCCAGAGCAGGCTGCGGCTGTGGCCGCTGTCGCTGGCGTCCCAGGTGGCCGGCGGCTCGCCCTCCACCACGCGCAGGTCGTAGCGGCGGGTCCAGGTCACGCGGGCCGGGTCGCTGCGCGGCAGGTCCAGCGGGCGGGGCACCACGGGCGCCAGCGCCTCGGTCATCTCGAAGGTGTCGCGCCGCACAGCCGTGATGGCGGTCGCGGTGAGCACCGTTTCGCCGCCCTGCAGCATCTCCACCCACCAGTGCTGGGTGGAACGGTTGGTGCGCGCGGGCCGGGCCCGCAGCTCATAGGGGCCGTCGGCGACCGCGGCCGCGAAATTCACCGTGAGCGAGACCGGCTCGCCCAGGCGCTGCGGGTGCAGCAGCACGGCGTGCAGCAGGGCCGCGGCGCTGATGCCGCCGAAGGGCCCGATCATGTTGGCCCAGCCGGGGTGGGTGTGGCCGGTCCAGCAGCCTTCGCCGGCCGGCGCCAGGGCCACCGCCTCGTCGAACAGGGTGCGGCTCATGTGGCCGTGCCTTCGCAATGCATCCAGGTCTCCTCGCTCCGGAGGGCCGGGGTCACACGCGCTCGAAGATCCCTGCCGCGCCCTGCCCCATGCCCACGCACATGGTCACCATGCCGTAGCGCAGATTCTTGCGCCGCAGCGCGTGCACCACTGTCGCCGACCGGATAGCGCCGGTCGCGCCCAGCGGGTGGCCCAGGGCGATCGCGCCGCCCATGGGATTGACCTTGGCCGGGTCCAGGCCGAGCGTGTTCATCACGGCGAGCGACTGCGCGGCGAAGGCCTCGTTGAGCTCGATCCAGGCTATGTCGTCCTGGCGCAGGCCGCCCGCGCGCAGGGCCGCCGGAATCGCCTCCACCGGGCCGATGCCCATGATGTGCGGCGGCACGCCCCGGCTGGCGTAGCTCACAAAGCGGGCCAGGGGCTGCAGGTTGAAGCGCTTCACGGCCGCCTCGCTGGCGAGGATGAGCGCCCCGGCGCCGTCCGAGGTCTGCGAGCTGTTGCCCGCGGTGACGCTGCCACGGGCGGCGAACACGGTGCGCAGCTTCGCCAGGCCTTCCGGCGTGGTGTCGGCGCGAGCGCCCTCGTCCAGCGAGACGGTGCGCGGCGTGACCTTCACCTCGGCAGAGGCCAGGTCCAGCTCGCGCTCCTCCACGGTCACGGGCGTGATCTCGTCACCGAACTCGCCCGCCTGCATGGCCGCCAGCGCCTTCATGTGCGAGCGGTAGGCGAACTCGTCCTGCGCCTCGCGCGAGACCTTCCACTGCTGCGCCACCTTCTCGGCCGTGAGGCCCATGCCGTAGGCGATGCCGTAGCGGTCCAGGTCGTCGGGGTTGCTGAAGATCGCGGGCGAGAGCGAGGGCGAGTTGCCCATCATGGGCACCATGCTCATGCTCTCGGTGCCGGCAGCCACCATCACGTCGGCCTCGCCGACGCGGATGCGGTCGGCCGCCATCTGGACGGCCGACAGGCCCGAGGCGCAGAAACGGTTGACGGTGATGCCGCCCACGCTCTTGGGCAGGCCGGCCAGCACCGCGCCCACGCGCGCCACGTTCAGGCCCTGCTGGGCCTCGGGGATGGCGCAGCCGCAGACCACGTCCTCGATGGCGGCGGGGTCCAGGCCCGGCACCTGGGCCAGCGCGGCACGCAGCGCCATCGCCAGCAGGTCGTCGGGCCGGGTCTGGCGCAGGTAGCCGCGGTGCGAGCGCCCGATGGGCGTGCGGGTGGCGGCGACGATGTAGGCGTCCTGGAGTTGCTTGCTCATGTTCAGTTCCTCAGCGGCTTGCCCGTGGAGAGCATGGCCAGGATGCGATCCTGCGTCTTCGGGTGCTGCACCAGCTCGCAGAAGGCGCGGCGCTCCAGCGTCATCAGGTACTCCTCGGTCACCAGGGTGCCCGCGTCCACGTCACCGCCGGTGACCACGTGGGCGATCAGCGAAGCGATGTGGAAGTCGTGGCCGCTGATGAAGCCGCCATCACGCAGGTTCACCAGCTGGCCCTGGATGGTGGCCCGGCCGCTGCGGCCCGCCACCGGGAAGGGCCGGCGCAGCGGCGCGCGCCAGCCCGCCTCGGCCATGGCCTTGGCCTGCTGGATCGCCACGTAGAGCAGCTCGTCCTTGTGCGGCACCACGATGTCGTCGTCCAGCAGGTAGCCCAGCTGGCGCGACTCCAGCGCGCTGGTGCCCACCTTGGCCATGGCGGCGGCCTCGAAGCCGGCGGACAGGAAGGGCAGCAGGTCCTTGTGGGCCGTGCGCGCCTGCAGTTCGGCGGCGCGGCGCGCGATATAGGTCAGGCCACCGGCGCCGGGCACCAGGCCCACGCCCACTTCGACCAGGCCGATGTAGCTCTCCAGCGCGGCGACGCGGCGCGCCGAGTGCACGGCCAGCTCGCAGCCGCCGCCCAGCGCCATGCCGCGGATCGCGGACACCACCGGCACGCCGGCGTAGCGCAGGCGCAGCATGGTCTGCTGCATGAAGCCCTCGGCGTCCTCGATGGCGGCCACGCCCACGGCCATGAAGGCCGGCAGCATGGCCTGCAGGTCCGCGCCGACGGAGAAGGGCTCGTCGCCCGACCAGACCACCAGGCCGCGGAACTCGCGCTCGGCCGTGTCCACGGCCAGCTGCAGGCCCTCGCACAGCTCGGGGCTGATCGCGTGCATCTTGGTCTTGAGGCTGGCGATGAGGATGTCCTCGTCCAGCGTCCACAGGCGCAGGCTGGCGTCCTCGTGCACGGTGCGGCCGGCCGTCTTCCAGTCGGAAGCCGCCTCGCCGCGCACGGTCTCGGGGAACAGCTGGCGCTGCTGCACGGGCCGCTGTCGCGGCGCCTCGAAGCGGCCGCTGGTGGGGTTCCAGGACCCTTCAGCAGTGTGCACGCCGCCGGCCTGGGCCACCGGGCCTTCGAACACCCAGGCGGGCAGCGGCGCCGTGGACAGCGCCTCGCCCTTGGCGATGTCTTCCTGCACCCACTGCGCCACCTGCAGCCAGCCGGCCTCCTGCCAGAGCTCGAAGGGGCCCTGTTGCATGCCGAAGCCCCAGCGCAGCGCCAGGTCCACGTCACGCGCGGTCTCGGCGATGCTGCCCAGGTGCACGGCGGCGTAGTGGAAGCTGTTGCGCAGGATCGCCCAGAGGAAGCGGCCCTGCGGCCCCTCGCTCTCGCGCAGCAGCTTCAGGCGCTGGGCGGCCGGCTTCTTCAGCATGCGCGCGTACACCTCGTCGGCCTTGCCGCCCGCCGGCACGTAGCTGCGGCTTTCGAGCTCGAAGCGCAGCACCTCGCGGCCCTGCTTGCGGTAGAAGCCGGCCTTGGTCTTCTGCCCCAGGTGGCCCATCTCCAGCAGCACCTTGAGCACCTCGGGCGTGGCGAAGCTGGCGTAGAAGGGGTCGCTCGCCGCGTCCAGGTTGTCCTGCAGCGTGCGCACCACGTGCGCGAGCGTGTCCAGGCCGACCACGTCCGCGGTGCGGAAGGTGCCGCTGGAGGCGCGGCCCAGCTTCTTGCCGGTGAGGTCGTCGACGACGTCGAAGGCGAGGCCGTATTTCTCGACCTCGCGCAGCGTGCCCAGCATGCCGGCGATGCCGACGCGGTTGGCGATGAAGTTCGGCGTGTCCTTGGCCCGCACCACGCCCTTGCCCAGGCCGGTGGTGACGAAGTCGTGCAGCGCGTCCAGCACCGCGGGGTCGGTCGCCGGTGTGGGGATCAGCTCCACCAGCTGCATGTAGCGCGGCGGGTTGAAGAAGTGAATGCCGCAGAAGCGGGCGCGCAGCGCCTCGGGCAGGGCCTCGCCCATCGCGGTGATCGAAAGGCCCGAGGTGTTGGAGGCGACGATGGCCTGCGGCGCGATGTGCGGCGCCACCTTGCGGTACAGGTCCAGTTTCCAGTCCATGCGCTCGGCGATGGCCTCGATCACCAGGTCGCACTCGCCCAGCAGGGCGAGGTCGTCCTCGTAGTTCGCGGCGCGGATCAGCGCGGCGTCGGTCGCCACGCCCAGCGGCGCAGGCTTCAACTTCTTCAGGTTCTCGATCGCGCGGGTGACGATGCCGTTCTTGGGGCCCTCCTTGGCGGGCAGGTCGAACAGCACCACCGGCACCTTCAGGTTCACGAGGTGGGCGGCGATCTGCGCGCCCATCACCCCGGCGCCGAGCACGGCGACTTGTCGGACGGTCTTCATCTCAGTTCTTTCCGTTGGGCGCGACGCGCGTCCAGACCTGCGTGCGGTAGAAGGGGCCCAGGAAGCCACGCACCTGCAGCTTCTGGCCGCCTTCCAGCAGCGCCATCTTCAGCCGGTATTCACGGCCGTTCTCCGGGTCCAGGATCTGCCCGCCTTCCCACACCTCGCCGTCGGCGGCCTTGCGGCCGCCGCGGATGATCTCCAGCCCCACCATGGGCTGGCCCTTGCGCTCGTCCTTGCACTCCACGCAGGTCTCGTCGGGCTTGGCGTCCTTCCTCAGCACGCGCTCGATGCGGCCGGTGAGGCCCTGGGGCCCCTCGGCGATGCGGATCTCGGCCTTGGCCTCGCCGGTCTTGTCGTCGATGTTGCGCCACAGGCCCACGGGCGAGGACTGCGCGAGCGCGAGCAGCGGGGCCAGCGCCAGCAGGGTCGCGGCGAGCAGGCGCTTCATGCCAGCGCCGCGTCGGTGTCCATGAGGGCCTTCACGCCCGAGCGCGCCTGGCGCATCAGCATGGCCGTCTCGGGGAACAGGCGTGCGAAATAGAAGCGTGCGGTCTGCAGCTTGCCCTGGTAGAACGGGTCGGTGTTGCCGGCCTGGATCTCGCGCAGCGCGACCTGCGCCATGCGGGCCCAGAAGTAGCCGAACACCAGGTGGCCGGCCACGCGCAGGTAGGGCACCGCGGCGCCGCCCACTTCGTCGGCGTTCTGGAAGGCGCGGAAGCCCAGCTCGGTGGTGAACTTCGTCATCTGCTCGCCCAGCATCGCGAGCGGGTTGATGAACTCGGCCATCTTCTCGTTCACGCCTTCCTCCTCGACCAGCTTGCCGATGAGCTTGCCGAACTTCTTCAGCGTGGCGCCCTGGTTGCCCAGGATCTTGCGGCCCAGCAGGTCCAGCGACTGGATGGTGTTGGTGCCTTCGTAGATCATGTTGATGCGCGAGTCGCGCACGTACTGCTCCATGCCCCACTCGCGGATGAAGCCGTGGCCGCCGAAGACCTGCAGGCATTCGGAGGTCGCGATCCAGCCGTTGTCGGTGAGGAAGGCCTTCACGATGGGGGTGAGCAGCGCCACCATCTCGGCCGCCTCCTTGCGCACCTTCTCGTCGGGGTGGCTGAGCTCGCGGTCGATCAGCAGGGCCGAGTACATGGCCAGCGCGCGGCCACCCTCGGCGTACGCCTTGGCCGTCATCAGCATGCGGCGCACGTCGGGGTGCACGATGATGGGGTCGGCCGGCTTGTCCTTGGCCTTGGTGCCCGAGAGCGAGCGCATCTGGATGCGGTCCTTGGCGTAGGCCAGCGCGTTCTGGTAGGCGACCTCGGTCAGCCCCAGCGACTGGATGCCCACGCCCAGGCGGGCGGCGTTCATCATCACGAACATCGCGGCCAGGCCCTTGTTCGGCTGGCCGACCAGGGTGCCCACGGCACCGTCCAGCACCATCTGGCAGGTGGCGTTGCCGTGGATGCCCATCTTGTGCTCCAGGCCGCCGCAGTAGATGCCGTTGCGCTCGCCCAGCGAGCCGTCCTCGTTGACGCGGAACTTGGGCACCACGAACAGGCTGATGCCCTTGCTGCCCGCGGGCGCATCGGGCAGGCGGGCCAGCACCAGGTGGACGATGTTGGAGACCAGGTCGTGCTCACCGGCGCTGATGAAGATCTTCTGGCCGGTGATGCGGTAGCTGCCGTCGGCCTGCGGTTCGGCCTTGGTGCGCAGCAGCCCGAGGTCGGTGCCGCAGTGCGGTTCGGTCAGGCACATGGTGCCGGTCCATTCGCCGCTGGTGAGCTTGGGCAGGTACATGCGCTTCTGCGCCTCGGTGCCGTGCGCGTGCAGCGCCTCGTAGGCACCGTGCGTCAGGCCCGGGTACATGGTCCAGGCCTGGTTGGCGCTGTTGAGCATTTCATAGAAGGCCTGGTTGACCACGATGGGCAGGCCCTGGCCGCCGAAGTCCGGATCACAGGACAACGACGGCCAGCCCCCCTCCACGTACTTGTGGTACGCCTCCTTGAACCCTTGCGGGGTCGCCACCTCATGGGTTGTCTTGTCGAGCGTGCAGCCCTGTGCATCGCCGCCCTGGTTGAGCGGGAAGGTCACTTCGGCGGCAAACTTGCCACCCTCTTCGAGGATGGCGTTGATGGTGTCCACATCGACCTCGGCATGCCGCGGCATGGCCTGGTACTCGTCGGCGACCTTCAGCACCTCGTGCATCACGAAGCGCATGTCGCGCAGCGGCGGGTTGTAGATGGGCATGGAACTACTCCTTGGAAGGGCGTGAGGCCTTGCGGCGCGCGGCCGTGGCGGGGGCGGTCGGCGCGTCGCAGGCGCCGGCGCCGGCGTTGCGAAGAATGTTGCGGAAACCCGCCTCGGCGCGGGCGATCGCGCCCGGGCTTTTCAGGAAGCGCGCCTCGTAGTGCAGCGCGAGGATCAGGCCGTGGATCTCGAACAGCACCTGCGCCTCGTCGACGCCGGCGTCCAGATGGCCCTCTTCCTTGGCCGAGGCGATGGCGCGGATCATGGCGGCGTGCCAGGTGCGCACGGAGCTGGCCAGCGCGTCGCGCACCGGGCCGGCCCGGTCGTCGAACTCGACCGCACCGCTGATGTAGATGCAGCCCGAATCGATCTCGATCGAGGTGCGCTTCATCCAGTTGGCGAACAGGGCGCGCAGGCGCGGCAGGCCGCGCGGCTGCGCCATCGCCGGATAGAACACCTCGTCCTCGAAGCGCGTGTGGTACTCGCGGATGACCGAGATCTGCAGTTCCTCGCGCGAGCCGAAGTGGGCGAACACGCCCGACTTGCTCATCTGCGTCACTTCGGCCAGGGCGCCGATGGACAACCCCTCCAGCCCGATCTGCGTCGCCAGGCCGAGCGCGGCCTCGACGATGGCAGCCTTGGTCTGCTGGCCCTTCAACAGGCCGCGGCCGGACTCGCGGGACGGGCGTGAGGGCTTGGCAATCGGATCGGGGTCGGACATGGGCGAAATAAAACGAACGGTCGTTCTATTTTGCACCAAAGGCCGTCCCCGTTGGGCGTTCGACGCATATTAGGGTCCGGTGACTAGGCCGCCGCGCCGCCGTCATGCGGGCGCGCAAAGTGAGGTAAGCAGTCATTGCAGAGCAGGCTGGGGCCGATGCGCGGTCCTAGACTGCCGCCCATGCAGACAACCAAGCTCAGCACTGCGCTGCACTTCCAGGTGGTGGCCCTCCTGGAACGCTACGAGAACCATGCCACCCAGCTGGTGGAACGCTGGCTGGACCCCGAGCTCTACCGCCGCGTCAGCGGCGAGATCGAGGAACTGGTGCAGCGGGCGGCCGCCCTGCCGGGGCTCGCCGCGTCCGCCCTGGCGTTGCGCATCGCCCACTCCGAGCTGCTGGGGGCGCTGTGGCAGGACCGCGCCGGCCGCGCGGGGTGCCACCCCGCGCCCGCCACCCTGGTGCAGCGCCACGGCGATTGCGTGCACGCGCTGCGCAGTGCCTGCGTGCGGGCCCTGCAGGCCGGCTGAGGCGCCTGGCGACGGCCCGGGGTCAGTCTTCGGCCCACACGCGCGCGACGGCGGGCGCAAGCCCCGGGGGCGGCGCCACTGGCGCCCCCGCGAGCAGCATCTCGCGCCGCAGCGCGACCAGCGACTCGGCCTGCGCCAGCCTTGCGGTCAGCACCGCCAGCCCATGCGAAGGCGCGGCCGCCGCGTCGGGGCGCATCGAGCTGCCCCAGGCCGTGAGCAGCGGGCCCAGGCCCCAGTCCGGCAGCAGGAGGGACAGGATGCGGTCGCGCCGCAGGGCCAGGCCCTGCACGGCCCCCGGCACCCCGAGCAGCCCCTGGTCCAGCACGAGCTCGGCGCCCGCGGGGGTGCGCAGCTGCAGCAGCGCGCTCCAGCCCACGCTGTGCAGCAGGCCCGCGAGGCAGGCCTCCACGCTGTCATCGCCGGCTTCGCGCGCCAGCGCCGCACCCAGGCGCGCGCAGCGGTCGGATTCTTCCCAGATGCGGGGCGCCGCGCGGGCAGAGAGGCTGTCGCCGTCAGCCTGGAACAGAGGGCGCACCAGCACGCGCGCGATCACCTGCTTCAGGCCTTCGGCACCCAGCAGGTCCACCGCCTGCGCCACGTCGCCGCCCTCGCCCTGGCGTCCGTAGAGGGCCGAGCGCGCGAGCCGCAGGGTCTCGGCGGTGAGCACCGCGTCGCGCTGGATCTGCTCCACCACCTCGCGCCGGCTCCACGCGTCCGAGCGCAGGGCATTGACCAGGCGGGGCACCAGGTTGGGCGCGCGGCGCAGCAGCCGGCCCGCGGCCGCCTCGCGCACCAGCGCGGCGTCCAGGATCGCCAGGAGCTGCGCCACGCGCACAGGCTCCGCGGGCGGGCCGCCGGGCAGTGCCAGCATCCAACCCAGCACCTCGGGCGAAGGCAGGCCGCCCATGGCGGCTCGCGGGCCGCTGCGGCTGTCGTCCAGCCACGGCAGGGTGGTGTCGAAGGTGGTGGCGGCGCGCGCCTCCCGGGCCGCCGCGCCGGGAGACTTGCGCAGGCGCCGCCACAGCCGGGCCAGGTCCATGCATACCCTCGAAAAGGAAGAGCATGCATGGTACGTGCAAAAGGCGGGCATGGCCGACAGCGGCCTGCGCGGCCGGCCTACCGCGCCGGGCCACGCGCGCGCGCACAGTGGTGCCAGAGCAGGAGGATCGCGCCATGACCCGACGTCACCATCACCCCGCAGCCTGGGCGCTGGCCGCTGCCTTCGCCCTGCCGCTGGCCGCCCACGCCCAGGGGCCGGGGCCCATCGCACCCCAGGCCCCCTGTCCCCACTGCGGGGTGGTGGAGTCGGTGGTGCCGGTGGAGCGGCATGCGCCCACCAAGGGCATCGCCGGCACCGGCATCACGCCCGGCATGGCGATCGGCGGCGTGGTCGGCGGCGTGCTGGGCAACCAGCTCGGTGGCGGCAGCGGCAAGGCCGCCACCACCGTGCTCGGCGCAGCAGGCGGCGCCTATGCCGGCCACTACGTGGAGAAGAACAAGGGCCGCTACACCGCCTACCTGATGCGCATCCGCATGCAGGATGGCAGCCTGCGCACCGTGGAACAGACCCGCGCGCTGCCGCGTGGGGCGCGGGTGGTGGTGGAAGGGAACCGGGCGAGACTGGCGTGAGGGATCGATGCCTGCGAAACGCATAGGCCTCGCGGCGCATACGCTCTAACCAGTCAACCTTGAGCGCGCCTTCAGGGCGCGCAGTGCATCAGGCGCATTGGTACGGGCTCTCACCCGACAACTCTTTCTTGGTTTCCCAGTCGGTGATCACCACCTTGGACTTCGGGAACCTGATGCACAACGCGTTGCGAACGGTATAGATGCTTCGGCCGAAGGCCATGTTGGTGAGCTTGTTGAGCTGAACCCCGTCAGCATCGACGGCCTTGACTTCGTAGGTACCCGTGAGGGTTACGCAGCCTGCCAGGGCGAGGCAGGTCACGGACAAAGGAAGAGATTTCATCTTCGGCCCGGTGTTGGTGAATGGGGGAGTAAGATCCTGCCGAGAGGAGACAGGGCATTTGCTGCTCGGCATCTCCACGGGTATGAACTCACAAGGCTGCGCAGGTCGCGCACTGCGGCAGTATTCGAAGTTGGCCTGCCATCCCCGTGGATGCCAAGGTGCCTCCTCTATGCCCTGCCAAGTGTTTGGTATTCCGAACGCGTCTGTTGTAGCCCGTGCTTGTATCAGGGCTCTATTTTCAGGACAAGGATAAAAATACCTCGGGAAGGCCTGAGCAAGGCAGATCAGCAGCCCAGAACCAGACGGCACCCGACTTGAGCGCCTGCAGCGGCTCGATGCGTCATGGCCCAAGGCCAGCGTCGTTCTCTCCGGAGACCCTCCGGCCGACGATGACCTGTTCGCGGCGATGGTTGGGGCTGGGCTGCGCATCGAAGGCGTGATGGCAAAGCGAAGGGGCAGCCCCTACCGGCCAGGCCTACGCAGCGCGGACTGCAATTCACCCGTGCAAGCCGCCTGCCGCGGCGCAAAGCCCAAGTTCGTTCGGACGAGGCGAACTCTGACTCAATTCGAAAAACTCAAGAAAATCCATGCGATTTAGCGGCCTGCCTTCCTTCTGTCGGCCAAGGTGACGCTGCGCTCCAACGAGATGCGAAACCGAAGCCCAGGCTGAATGCCGGACTTCGACGGCTTAAGGAAGCTGCTCTACGAGCACACCACCGTTGGCCACGATGACACGCTGAGAGGCGAAGTTGTGAGGATCGGTGGTGAGGTCAACGAAGGGAAGTCCGAGGGACGCAGCCTCAGGCAAGAGCTGGGCCAATGCCGACTTCGCGTAGCCAAGCCCCCGCTTCCAGGGCACCACCCCAAAGCCGATATGGCCATGGAAGTGAGGCGGCAGTTCTGTCGTTCCGATTTGCCAGCGCAAATCGATGTTGCCGCAGAATTCTCCGTCCCACATCCAGCGCCGAAGCCCGGGCAAGCGCTTCAGAACTGAGCCGTCCGGCAGCGTTACGGGTGGCCTTTGGCTTCTAGGTCGTCCATTCTGGCGATGAACCCCTCGGAGTCAGCGCGCACACGAGCAAGTTCGTTCTCAGCTGCGTTGGGAAGCTGAGGAACAGGCGACCACGGGTGCGGAATAGTGCAAGGTGAGCGCGCGGTTGCCTCGGGGACCCGCGTCGGCCCAGCCGGCACTTTGGCCCAGCGTGGCATAGAAGAGATCGTTCAGGCCCAGCGCGTTGTCCAGGCTCAGTGTGGCGCTGGCCTGCAGCTTCCCCGTACCGCGGCTGCCGCTGTCGTCCAGGGTGAAGGTGGTGCGCCAGCTCTTCTGCTGCGACCAGTTCACCACCAGGTCGCTTTAGCCCGGGCCCAGCGAGGCGTCGGAAGCCGGCTCGATCTGGATGTCGGCTCGCGCCGTGGGGACGCGTTGCAACGCTTCCAGCGCCTGTTCGATGTCCCTCAGGTTGAGAACGTCGCCGGGCCGCAGCGGCGGGATTGCGCCCGCCCTGGGGAAATCTCCTCGAATGCCTGCGATTCGACCGGGCAGTACGGTGAAGGTCAGGACACCTTGCGCGACCTGCTGGGTCGGAACGAGAACGCGCGAGGTGACATACCCGCGCCCGATCAATCCGTTTTGCAGGCGGGTCCCCAGCAGATCGATGCCGCGGGCCCCGATGCAGCGGCCGATGGGATCCTCACCCGGCCCGGCGAGCCACAGCGGAAGCTCGTCCTCGCGAACCGCCAGGGGTTCCTGGCCCTCGATGACGATGGCGTTGACCCGGACGCATGGAAGCTCCTCGGGCAACCGTCCCACTCGGGGCGTCGGGTTCCGCTGCAGCTGAATGCTGGGGGAGGGCTGCAACAGCTCGCGGAACTGCTCTTGGCGCTCGCGCTCCCTGCGCGCCTGATCGCTCAGGGCATCAACGCCCTGAGCATGGACTGCGCCGGAAAGGACGCCAATAAGAACCCACGTGGGCCTGCACTCCACCATGCATCGCATGGTGGTCCGGCCAGGCCCTCACGACGCCTGGCGCGCGCGTTTTGTCTGATCCTCCTGGTATGCGCGCGTGCCCGGGACGCGGAGGATGCGACGATTCATTACAGAGAACATGGCATCGGTGTCGCAGAAGCCATTGTTCGTTCTCGATCGCCTCAAACAGTCCCGCACCAGGCGCCCGTTGTTGCCGGCCCACAGGACACCTTGTCCCCGACGAGCCGGTCGTGCGCGTCAACCCTCGACGAGGTTGCGAAGCTCCCGCAACGCCACCGACAGCATCGCCAGGTCCGGGCTCGCCGCCTCTCCCAGTTCCGTCACCAGCCGCTGCGCCCGCGCGAAAGCGAGCGGATTGCGCGCCTGCCAGCCCGCCACCCGCGCCTCGCCATCGCCCTGCGGCTGGCTGGCCGCGTCCAGCGTGATGGTGCGGCGAAGGCCCGCCAAGTCGGAGGCTAGCGCCGCCTTGGCCAGTACCTGCCAGCGGTTGTCGGTGGGCAGGGCCTCGATCTGCACCCGCAGGCGCTCCAGGCCCAGGCGCTCGCCCACGATCGCGGCCACGTCCGCCGTGGTGCCCAGCGCGCAGCGGGCCGTCTCGGCGATCTCGGCCACGTCGAGCGCGCCGAAGAGGCGCTGCGCCGAGGCCACGGTCGCCGCCAGCGGCGCCGGCACGCCCACCTGCTGCCAGGCAAGCGCGCGCAGGTCGTCCGCACCGGCGGACTGCAGGCGTTCGCGCACCAGCGCCACGGCCGGGCCCAGGCGGGCCACCAGGGCGTCCAGCGGCTCGGCGCCGCGGCGCGAGCGCAGGAACCAGTCGCAGCCGCGCTCCAGCAGGCGGCGCCATTCCAGCGCCATCGCGGCCTGCGCCTCGTCGGGCACGCGGTTGTCCAGCGCCTCCACCGCCTGCCACAGGGGCACGCTGCCAAAGGCTTCGCGGGCGGCCAGCCAGGCGCGCACGACACGGTCGGCGCTGGCCCCGGTCTGCTCGGCCATCTGCCAGACGAAGCTGGGGCCGACACGGTTCACCATGCTGTTGACCACGTAGGTGGCGATGATCTCGCGCCGCAGCGGATGGCGCGGGATGTCCTCGCCGAAGCGCTCCTGCAGCGCCTTCGGGAAGTAGCGCTGCAGCACGCCCGCGACCCAGGGGTCCTCCGGCAGCTGCGAGCCCAGGATCTCGTCGTACAGCCACATCTTGCTGTAGGCCAGCAGCACCGCCAGCTCCGGTGCGGTGAGGCCGGCGCCCCGCGCGCGACGCTGCGCGATCTCCTCGTCGCCGGGCAGGAACTCGATGCCCCGGTCCAGCCGGCCGGCCTTCTCGAGGAAGCGGATGAAGCCGGCCTGCTCGTCCAGCATCTGGGGCGCCGTGCGCCGCGCGATGGAAAGCGCCTGCGTCTGGAAATAGTTGTCGCGCAGCACCAGCGCCGCGACCTCGTCGGTCATGGTGGGCAGCAGCGCGTTGCGCGCCTCGCGCGTGAGGCGGCCCTCGCCCTCGGCCAGGCCCAGCAGGATCTTGATGTTGACCTCGTGGTCCGAGGTGTCCACGCCGGCCGAGTTGTCGATCGCGTCGGTGTACAGGCGAACGCCCGCCATCGCCGCCTCGATGCGCCCGCGCTGCGTGAAGCCCAGGTTGCCGCCCTCGCCCACCACCTTGCAACGCAGCTCGCGGCCGTCGATGCGCAGCGCGTCGTTGGCGCGGTCCCCGACCTCGGCATGGCGTTCGCTGGACGCCTTGACGTAGGTGCCGATGCCGCCGTTGTAGAGCAGGTCCACCGGGGCCTTCAGGATGGCCGAGACCAGCTCGGCGGGCGCCAGCCGCTCGGCGGTGATGCCCAGCACCTCGCGCACCTGCGGCGAGAGCGGGATGGACTTCTCGCTGCGCGCCCAGACGCCGCCGCCGGCGGAGATGAGCCCCGCGTCGTAGTCGGCCCATGACGAGCGCGGCAGCTTGAAGAGCCGCTCGCGCTCGGCGAAGGAGGCCGCGACCTCGGGCGCCGGGTCCAGGAAGATGTGCCGGTGGTCAAAGGCCGCCACCAGCCGGATGTGGCGCGACAGCAGCATGCCGTTGCCGAAGACGTCGCCCGACATGTCGCCGATGCCGGCCACCGTGAAGTCGGTGGACTGGATGTCCCTGCCCAGCTCGCGGAAGTGGCGCTTCACGCTCTCCCACGCGCCGCGTGCCGTGATGCCCATGGCCTTGTGGTCGTAGCCCACGCTGCCGCCCGAGGCGAAGGCATCGCCCAGCCAGTGGCCGTACTCCTCGCTCACCGCATTGGCGTAGTCCGAGAATGTGGCCGTGCCCTTGTCGGCCGCCACCACCAGGTAGGGGTCGTCGCCATCGGCGCGCACCACCTGCGGCGGCGGCACGGGCTGGCCCTTGACCAGGTTGTCGGTGAGGTCCAGCAGGCCGCGCAGGTAATCCTGGTAGCAGGCCACGCCCTCCTTCATGAAGGCCTCGCGCTCGCTGGCCGGCGGCGCTTTCTTCAGCACGAAGCCGCCCTTGGAGCCCACCGGCACGATCACGGTGTTCTTGACCATCTGCGCCTTCACCAGGCCCAGCACCTCGGTGCGGAAGTCGTCCGGCCGGTCGGACCAGCGCAGCCCGCCGCGCGCCACCTTGCCACCGCGCAGGTGGATGCCTTCGAAGCGCGGCGAGTAGACCCAGATCTCGTACAACGGGCGCGGCTGCGGCAGGCCGGGCACGGCCGCGCTGTCCAGCTTCAGGCTGAGGAAGGCGCGGCGCGGGCCGGCCTCGCCGCTCGCGCCCGTGCCGGTGCGCCAGAAGTTGGTGCGCAGGGTGGCCTGCACCAGGGCCAGCAGCTGGCGCAGCACCTTGTCCTCGTTGAGGTTCTCCACCTTGTCCAGCGCCTGGGCGATGGCACGCACCTGGGCGGCGGCGGCCTCGGCGTCGTGCTGGGCCGGGTCGAAGCGAAGGCGGAACAGCGACACCAGCATGCGGGCGATGCGCGGGTGGGCCGCCAGCGTGGCGGCGATGGTGGCCTGCGATTGCGGGAAGCCGATCTGCCGCAGGTAGCGCGCATAGGCCCGCAGGACCACGACCTCCTGCGCCGGCAAGGCCGCCAGCAGCACCAGCCGGTTGAAGTCGTCGCCCTCCACCTCGCCGCGCAGCACGCGCGCGAAGCCGTCCTCGAACAGGGCCGCCAGCGCATCGGGCGCGACCTCACCGGAGAGCGCCGCCTCCAGCTCGAAGTCGTGGATCCACAGCGCGCTCGCGTCCCCGGCCTGCGGGTTCTGCACCTGCCAGCTCGACTCGGCGATCACACGCGCGCCCATGGCCTCCAGCAGCGGCAGGCTGTCGGACAGCACCAGGGGCTGGCCGCGGCGGTAGACCTTCAGGCCCAGCGCGCCCGGCCGCGCCGGGTCACGCGCATACAGCGCCAGGCCCAGGGGCTGCGCGGCGTCCAGCGCGTCCAGCTTGCCGACGTCCGGCACGGCGGCCCGTGCATCGAAGCGCTCCCTGTAGCTGGCCGGGAAGGCCGCGCCCCAGCGCTTGTGCAGCGCGAGCCCCTCGGCCTCGCCGCGTGCCTCGACCAGGGCGTCGCGCAATTCGTCGTCCCAGCGGCGTGCGGCCGCGGCCAGCTGGCGCTCGACCTCGCGCGCATCGACCACCGGGATCGCGCCGGGCGTGGTGCGCACGGTGAAATGGATGCGCGCCAGGACCTGCTCGGTCAGCATCACGTCGAACTCGGCGCTGCTGCCGGCGTAGGCCGCCATCAGGATGCGCTGGAACTTCACCCGCAGGTCGGTGGAGTAGGCATCGCGCGGGACGTACACCAGGCAGGACACGTAGCGCTCGAAGGGGTCGGTCCAGGCGAACAGCCGCAGCCGCTGGCGCTCGCCCAGCGCCACGATGCCCATGGCGGTGCCGTACAGGGCCTCGTCCGGCACCTGGTACAGGTCGTCGCGCGGATAGCTCTCCAGCACATGCACCAGGGCCTTCGCCAGGTGGCTGCCGGCAGGCAGGCCGGCGCGCTCCACCACCTGCGCCACCTTGCCGCGCAGCAGCGGGGTCTCGTCCACCCGGGCGCTGTAGGCGGTGGAGGTGAAGAGGCCCAGGAAGCGGTGCTCGCCCACCACGCGGCCCTGGTCGTCGTAGCGCTTCACGCCCACGTAGTCGGTGTAGCCGGCGCGGTGCACCGTGGATCGCGTGTTGGACTTGGTCACCACCAGCACCGGGCTGGGCGCGGCGGCGAGCGCTCGGGCCTGCGGCGGAAGCGCCATGAAGCTGGCCGAGAGCGTGTCGCCGTCCTGCTCGCGCAGAACGCCCAGGCCGCTGCCCGGCACCACGCGCAGGGCCGCCCCGCCTTCGTGCTGCACCAGGTCGTGGTTGCGGTAGCCGAGCAGGGTGAGGTGGTCGTCGGCCAGCCACTGCAGGAAGGCGCGGCTCTCGGCCACCTCCGCCAGCGGCACGCTGCCGGGCGCGCGCCCGAGTTCGTCGGTGACGGCCGCCAGCCGCTCCAGCATGGCGCGCCAGTCGCCCACCGCGGCGCGCACGTCGCCCAGCACGTGGCGCAGCCCCTCGGCCAGCGCGGCCTGGCGCTCGGCGTCCAGCAGCCGGTCGATTTCGATGTGGATCCAGGATTCGCGCGGGGCCTGCGGCGCCTCGGCACGCGGCGCGATCGCGCCCAGCCGGCCCTGGCCGTCCCGCTGCACCGCGAAGATGGGGTGCACGATCAGGTGCAGGCCCAGGCCCTGGCGGCTGATCTCCAGGCTGCTGGAATCGACCAGGAAGGGCATGTCGTCGTTCACCAGCTGCACCACCGTGCGGCGCGGGCCGCTGCCTTCCCCGGCGCCCGGGCTGTGGATCTGCATGCGCAGTTCGCCGGGCCGGCGCTGCTCGCCGAGCGAGAGGTGGGAGACCAGCGCGGCCAGGAGGTCTTCCGGCGAGCGGGCGCTCACATCATCGCTGTCGAGCCGGCGGAAGTAGTCCGCCGCGGTGGCCTGGACCTTCTGCCGGGTGGCGCCCGCAAGGCTCGTGGCCGCAAGCGCGATCACCGCTTGCACGCGGTCATGGATCTGGGGGGTGGTGGCGTTCATGGGGTCTCTTGTTCTCGTGAAGCGGGCTTGTGGCCCGTGCCCACTCTAGGACCGCCCGCCCGACGGCGCAAATGCCGCTTTCCAGCCGGGTTATGCGTGCGACGCATAACCCGGACTCAGCCGTTCCGTTCCCTGGAAGTGATGTTTCGTTACCGCCCAGGACGATTTGCGATCCCGATGCCCGCGCCCCGCCGCTGCTGCCTAAGGTCATGCCAGGACCGCAGTTCGGCACTACATCCCAGGGAGGTTTCATGCACGACGCCATCACGAACACGGGCAGATTCACAGGCACCAGGCGGCGCGCGTCCGGGCGCGTGCTGCCCGACCTGGTGGCGGGCCTGCTCGTGGCCGGCATTCTGGGCGGCCTGGCGGCGCCCAGCATCCACGACAGCTGGCAGGCCCGCCGCAGCGCCGCACAGGCCCGCGATTTCGTTGCCGACCTCGCCTATGCGCAGGAGCAGGCCGCGCGGCGCGGCAAGCGGGTGGGCGTCTGCGCGGGCGCGGGGGCCGATTGCGGCCTGCGCAACCACTGGGGGCATGCGCGCACGGTCTGGGTCGACATCGATGGCAACGGCCGGCTGGACCCGGGTGAACCGGTGCTGCGGGTCAGGCCGCAAGGGTCGACGGACCCCAGCCTGTTCAGCACCGCGGGCACGGCCAGCGTCGCCTTCGGTCCCGACGGCCGCCTGCAGGGCCTGCCCGGCACGGTCCACACCTGGGCGCTGCGCGCCCCGGGCCAGGAGGCCGTGCAGTGCATTCGGGTGAACAACGCGGGCCGGGCCCTGCTGGCCACGGGCCACGCCACCTGCGCCTGAGGCGCAGCCCGCCGCGATCAGTCCGAGGGCAGGAACAGCGACTGCAGGTCGCTCAGGAAATCGAAACCGCGCTCGGTGGGCGTCACCTGCGTGAGCGTGCGTTCGATGAGGCCCCGCGCCTGCGCCTGCTGCAGCGCGTCCGCGATGGCCGAGAGCGGCAGGCCGGTGCGGTCCTGGAAGTCCTTCAGGGCGAAGCCCTCGCGCAGGCGCAGCGCGTTGAGCATGAATTCGAAGGGCAGCTGCGCGCGCGGCACCTCCTCTTCCTGCGCCAGCGCCTGGCCCTGCAGGGCCTTTTCCATGTACAGGCGGGGCTCGCGCAGCTTCACCTGGCGCACCACCCGGTGCGGGAAGCTCAGCTTGCCGTGCGCCCCCGCACCTATGCCCAGGTAGTCGCCGAACTGCCAGTAGTTCAGGTTGTGCCAGCAGCGGTGGCCGGGCTTGGCATAGGCCGACACCTCGTAGCGGCCGTAGCCCGCCAGGCCGGTCAGCTCGGTGATGCGGTCCAGCATGGTGTAGGCCAGGTCCTCGTCGGGCACCTGCGGCGGGAACTTGGCGAAATAGGTGTTGGGCTCCAGCGTGAGGTGGTACACGGACAGGTGCGGTGGCATGAGCGCGATCGCCTCGCCCAGGTCTGCTTCCAGGCCGGCGAGGTCCTGCCCCGGCAGCGCGTACATCAGGTCGATGTTGAAGGTGTCGAAGGCGCGCTGCGCCTCCTCCACCGCGGCGATCGCCTGTGCCCGGTCGTGCACCCGCCCCAGCGCATGCAGCTTGTCGTCGTCGAAGCTTTGCACGCCGATGGACAGGCGCGTCACGCCCGCGTCGCGGAAGGCGCGGAAGCGGTCGCGCTCGAAGGTGCCCGGGTTGGCCTCCAGCGTGATCTCGCAATCGGGCGCGAGCTTGAGCCGCGCGCGGATGTCGCTGAGCAGGCGGGCGATGCCCGCGGGCGAGAACAGGCTGGGCGTGCCGCCGCCGATGAAGATGCTGTGCACGCCCCGGCCCCACACCAGCGGCAGGGCGGCCTCCAGGTCGGCCAGCAGCGCGTCCAGGTAGCGCTGCTCGGGCAGCTCGCCCGCCTTCATCTCGTGCGAATTAAAGTCGCAGTAGGGGCACTTGCGCAGGCACCACGGCAGATGCACGTACAGCGAGAGCGGCGGCGGCGCGCCCAGCTGCAGCGTGCCGGGTCGCAGGAAGTGACTCAGATCGGCCATGCGCGGCGCATCAGTTCGACCATCTGCCGGGCGGCCTGGCCGCGGTGGCTGTGGGCGTTCTTCACCTCGACCGGCAGCTGGGCGAAGGTCTTGCCGAACTCGGGGATGAACATCACCGGGTCGAAGCCGAAGCCGTTCTCCCCGACGGGCGCACGCGTGATCTCGCCGGCCGCCCGGCCCACGGCCACCAGCGGCTCCGGGTCCTCCGGGCTGCGCAGCGCCACCAGGGTGCTGACCAGCGCGGCGCGGCGGTTGTCCACCGCCTGCATCTGCTCCAGCAGGGCGCGCACGTTGTTGTCGTCGCCCTTGGCGTAGCCGAACTGCGTCGCGTAGTAGGCGGTGTCCACCCCCGGCAGGCCGCCGAAGGCCTCCACGCACAGGCCGGCGTCGTCGGCCACCGCGGGCAGGCCCGATTCGCGCGCGGCATGGCGGGCCTTGGCCAGCGCGTTCTCGATGAAGGTGCGGTGCGGCTCCGGCGCCTCGGGGATGCCCAGCGCGCCCTGCGGCACCAGCTCCAGGCCCAGCGGCGCGAACATGGCCTGCAACTCGGCCAGCTTGCCGGCGTTGTTGGAGGCCAGGACGAGGCGGCGGATGCTCATGCCTTCAGGGCCGCTTCCTGCATCTGCACCAGCTCGGCGATGCCCTTCTCGGCCAGGCGCAGCAGCTCGTCCATCTCCTTGCGGGTGAAGGGGACGCCCTCGGCCGTGCCCTGCACTTCCACGTAATGGCCGGCGCCAGTCATGACCACGTTCATGTCGGTGTCGCAGGACACGTCCTCCACGTACTCCAGGTCCAGCAGCGGCGTGCCCTCGACGATGCCCACCGAGACGGCGGCCACGTGCGAGGTGATGGGCGACTCCTTCAGCTTGCCCTCGGCCAGCAGGCGATTGACCGCGTCCTGCGCGGCCACCCAGGCGCCCGTGATGGCCGCCGTGCGCGTGCCGCCGTCGGCCTGCAGCACGTCGCAGTCGAGCTGGATGCTGCGCTCGCCCAGGCGCTTCAGGTCGAACACGGCGCGCAGCGAGCGGCCGATCAGGCGCTGGATCTCCTGCGTGCGGCCGCTCTGCTTGCCGCGCGCCGCTTCGCGGTCGCCGCGGGTGTGGGTGGCACGCGGCAGCATGCCGTACTCGGCCGTCACCCAGCCCTCGCCGCTGCCCCGCTTGTGCGGTGGCACCTTCTCCTCGACGGAGGCGGTGCACAGCACCCGGGTCTGGCCGAACTCGACCAGCACCGAGCCCTCGGCGTGGATGGTGTAGCCGCGCGTGATGCGCACGGGACGAAGCTGGTCGGCGGTGCGGCCGCCGGTACGGATGAAGCTCATGGGATTCCTGGGGCTGGAAGGCACGCCGCGCAGGCGGCGTGCGGGGTCAGGTCTTGCGGGCCGCCGAACGGCGGATCGCCTCGTTGATCTCGGCGATGGAGCGCTCGATGGCGGCATCGTCCAGGTCGTCCACCGGCGCATCGCCCACGCCGGCCTGGATGGTGGAGGCGAAGACGCCGTCGCTGATGCTGTCGGTGGAGATGCCGCGCGTGGACTCGAAGGTGTCGGGCGTTTCCCACTCCAGCGCGATCACGGTCACGTTGTCGCTGTGGGTGCCGGCCGTGCGCAGCGCCAGCTCGACCAGGTCGGGCACGGCCTGGGAGACCGGCTTGGCCGACAGGTGGCGCACGATCTCGGCATCGCTGAGCGCGCCCCACAGCCCGTCCGAGCACAGCAGGATCTTGTCGCCCTGCTGCAGCGTGACCGGGCCGGTGACGTCGAACACCGGCTTGGTGGGCGAGCCCAGGCAGGTGAAGAGGATGTTGCGGTTGACCGGCGCGCCGCGCATGCCGGCGGCGGCCTGCTGCTCCAGGTAGGAGTGGTCGCGCGTGCGGGTGACGAGCTCGCCGCCGCGCACCACGTACAGCCGCGAATCGCCGCAGTGCACCCAGGTGGCGGCGGTGCCCTGCACCACGGCGGCCACCAGCGTGGTGCGGGGCGTGTCCAGCATGCCCTTCTCGCTGGCGTAGCGGATGATCTGGTGGTGCGCCGACATCAGGGCCATGGCCAGGAAGCCGGTCACGTCCTGGATCACCGGCCGCGCCTCCTTCTGGTAGAGCGCCGCCACCGACTGCAGCGCCAGCTGGGCCGCGACCTCGCCCTCGGGGTGGCCGCCCATGCCGTCGGCCAGCAGGAAAAGCCCGGACTCCCGCGTGTAGCAGTAGCCCATGCGGTCTTCGTTCTTCTCGCGCCCGCCCTTGCGGCTGACCTGGAAGACCGAGAACTTCATGCGCGGCCCTTGCTGCCGAAGCCGGTGGCCGCGGCGGCGCGCTTCACGGTCTTCTTGGTGTCCGAGACCATGTTGTCGAACTGCAGGCGCATCTTCTCGCCCACGGTCAGCTTGGTGTAGCGACGCTCGCCCTCGCGGCTGAGCTCCTTCTGCAGCGCGAACACCGATTGCGGGCGCGACAGCGGGTCCAGCGACATGCACCACTCGACGACCTCGATCAGGTTGTCGGAGTAGACGCCGCGCAGCCGCGAGAGCGCGAGCGCCAGGCGGTCCTTCTCGAGCCGCTGGGGGGCGTCGTTGGGCGGGTAGCCCTGCATGCAGGCGTAGATGCACGCGCCGATAGCGTAGATGTCGGTCCACGGGCCCATGGACGAATCGCGCCGGTACATCTCGGGGGCCGCGAAGCCGGGGGTGTACATCGGGCGGATGAAGTTGCCCTCTTTCGAGAGCACTTCGCGCGCGGCGCCGAAGTCGATCATCACCGCCTTGTTGTCGTCGGTGATGAAGATGTTGGCCGGTTTGATGTCCAGGTGCAGCATCTTGTGCTGGTGCACGATGCGCAGCCCGCGCAGGATCTCGTCGAACAGCGAGCGGATGGTGGACTCGCGGAACACCTTCTGCTTCTTCAGTTCGCGCGCGGTGATGATGAAGTCCTGCAGGGTCGCGCCCTCCAGGTAGTTCATCACCATGTAGACGGTCTCGTTCTCGCGGAAGAAGTTCAGCACGCTCACCACGGAGGCGTGCGAGATCTGGGCGAGCGAGCGCCCCTCCTCGAAGAAGCTCTTCAGGCCGAGCCGGTACAGGGAGAGCTTCTCGGGCGGCACCTGCGGCAGCAGCTCGCCCGGGGCCCGCGTGGCCAGGGACGCGGGCAGGTATTCCTTGACGGCCACCTGCTGGCCTTCGCTGTCGACCGCGAGGTACACCACCCCGAAGCCACCCGCCGAGACCTTGCGGACGACGCGATAGCCACCGATGACGGTGTCGGGCGGAAGGGGCGAGGGTTTGACCTTTGACATAATTTCAGCGAGGCACCGCCCACTCGGGAGGGCTCGCGATCCCCGCTTTTGCGCCCCCCACTCCCTGACGGAAAGACCCTCGATGTCAGTTTACAGCATGACCGGTTATGCGTCCGGCCAGCACATCCTCGCGGCGGCCACGGCCGGTGCGCCCGCCACACGGATCGGCCTGGAGATCCGGGCCGTCAACAGCCGCTTCCTGGACATCAGCTTCCGCCTCTCCGAGGAGCTGCGGGCCCACGAGCCGGCCCTGCGCGAGCTGCTGCAGCAGCGGCTGAAGCGGGGCAAGGTCGAACTGCGTGCCGGGGTCGAATCCACCGCCAGCGACGCGGTGCGCGAGCCCAGCCCCCGCCTGCTCCAGCGCCTGGCGACCCTGCAGGACAGCGTGCGGGCCTGGATGCCGGACGCCCGGCCCCTGGGCGTGGCCGACGTGCTGCGGCTGTCGGCCACGGACGGCGCCGGTGGCACCGACTGGACCCAGCCCCTGATGCAGCTGGCGCGCGAGGCCGTGGATGAGCTGCAGGCCGCCCGCGCCCGGGAGGGCGCCCGGCTGGCCACCATGCTGCTCGGCCACCTGGGGCAGCTGCGCACGCTGGCGCAGCAGGCCGCCCCCCTGGTGCCCCAGCTGGTGGAACAGCAGCGCGAACGCTTCCTGGAGCGCTGGCGCGAGGCCATGAACCTGGCCGCCGGCGCCACCGCGCCGCAGGCCGCCGAGGACCGGGCCCTGGCCGAGGCCACGGCCTTCGCGATCCGCATCGACGTGGCCGAGGAGCTGACGCGCCTGGCCTCGCACCTGGACGAGATCGAGCGGCTGGTGAAGAAGGGCGGCGAAGCGGGCAAGCGCCTGGATTTCCTGATCCAGGAGCTTCACCGCGAGGCCAACACCCTGGGATCCAAGTCGGCCAGCCTGGAGCTGACGCGCATCTCCGTCGACATGAAGGTGCTGGTGGAGCAGATGCGCGAACAGGTGCAGAACATCGAGTGAGGGACCTTGGCCGCAGCGCGGCCGGCCCTCAGGCCGACGGCGTGCGGCGCTGGCCATCGAAGAAGCGCAGCATGGCTTCGGTCGCATCCGGCCCCTGCGGGTCGGTGTAGCTGCCGCGCGGGCTGCCACCCGACCAGGCGTGGCCGGCGCCGTGCACCTCCCAGTACTCGGCCACCACCCGCCCGGCGGCGTCCCGGCGCACGCGCCGCGTGAAGCGCCGCCCGCCCGGGGCGCGGCCGGCCTCCGCGGCCCCGTGGTCCGGGCCCAGCCCGGCGGCGGCCGCGAACTGCTGCTGGCCGTTGTCGGGGTGCACCGTCTTGTCGGCGTCGCCGTGCAGCACGATGGTGGGCACGCGCGGGGCCTGCCCGGCCGCGGGCCGGGCGCCGGCACGCATCGCGTGGTGGGCCGAGGGCAGGTCGCGCGCCGCGCCCGCCGCCAGCCCGGAGTGCACCCCCACCGCGGCGAACAGGTCCGGGTAGGCCTGGCCCAGGATGGCCGCCATGGCCCCGCCCGCGGACAGGCCGGCGACATAGATGCGCGCCGGGTCGACGGCGTGGCGGCGGGCGATCTCGCGCACCATGCCGGCCAGGATGGCGGGCTCGCCCCGGTCACGGCCCTGGTGGCTGTGCTTGAACCAGTTCCAGCAGCGCTGCGGGTTGGCCTGGGCCGACTGGGCGGGGTAGAGCACGTAGAGCCCGCGTTCGCGCGCCGCCTCGTTCATGCGCGTGCCGGCCGCGAAGTCGTCGGGGTGCTGGGTGCAGCCGTGCAGCATCACCACGAGCGGCAGGGGCCGGCCGGCGCCGGCCGCCGGCGGGATGTAGAGCTTGTAGTCGCGCGCGGCAGGGCCCTCGCCCCAGCGGCCGGCGATGAAGGCTTCGGGCTGGGAAGACGGGCCTGCGCCCGGGCCTGCACCGGCGCCGGCGCCGGCAGTGTCCTGCGCTGGCGCCCGGGACTCCACGCCCGGAGCCGCCGGTACCTCGTTGCCCTCGACCGAACCCGGACCGACGCCCTCTTCCTGCGGCCCCGCCAGCGGCCGGGCCTCGGGCACCCAGCGGGCCTCCACGTCGATCACCTCTTCCTGGGGCCGGGCCGGGGCCGGGGCGCCGCCCTCCCCCTGGGGCACCCCGCCGGCCAGGGCCTGCTGGATCGCGGCCGTGGCGGCCCGCAGGTCGCCGGCGCGGGTCAGGGCGGTGGCCTCCTGCATGAGGCGTAGGAATTCAGGGTTGGGCATGCGGTCGTTGTCCGGGGTCATTCTGGGGCAGGTGGCACCGCCGGGCCGGTCTGCAAGGGCCGCAGCTGAATCGCTTTGTTGCGGCGCCAAGCCCGGCGGCGGCGGCCCGCCCCATGAGCCGGCACCGCGGGGACGGGTGGCCATTGATGATCGTCAACCCCGCGCGCTGGCCCGCGCCGCAAGATGCAGGCATCCCCGTTGTCCCGGAGCCTGCCATGAAAGCCCCCCTGCACCAGCTGCTGGTCCACCTCGACGACGCCGCCCCCGCCGCGGTGCGCCTGGCCTACGCCCGCAAGATCGCCGCCCGGCATGAGGCGGCGCTGGCCGCGGCCTACGCCGTGATCCCGTCCATGGTCGAGGTGCCCTTCGCCGCCGAGGCCGGGCCCCAGGCCCTGGACGCGCTGCGCGAGATCGACGTGCAGCGCCGGGCCCAGGCCCATGCGGTCTTCGACGCCTCGCAGGCGCCGGGCGACACGGCCAGCTGGTGCGAGCTGTCCGGCTTCCCGCTGGTGAGCTCGTTCTCGGAGCAGGCCCTGTACGCCGACCTGCTGGTGCTGGGCCAGCACCAGCCCGAGGGCGGGCCGGCCGGCATCCCCTTCGACTTCGTCGAGAGCGTGCTGCTCACCGCCGGCAAGCCGGCGCTGGTGGTGCCCTACACGGCCCGCGCCCTGGAACTGCCCCAGACCCTCGCGATCGCCTGGAAACCGACCCGCGAGGCCGCGCGTGCGGTGGCGGCGGCCCTGCCGCTGCTGCAGCAGGCGCGCGAGGTGCACGTGCTCACCTGGGGCGAAGGCGCCACCACGCCGGCGGGCGGCCTGGATTTGCCGGCCTGGCTGCAGCGCCGGGGGGTGGAAGCACGCTGGCACCGCGAGGCCGAGGCCGAGCCCGACACCGTGGGCGACCACTTCCTCTCGCGCGCGTGCGACCTGGGCGCCGACCTGCTGGTGATGGGCGTGTACGGCCATTCGCGGGCGCGGGAATGGGTGCTGGGCGGTGCCTCGCGCACCGTGCTGCAGGCCATGACGGTGCCCGTGCTGGTGGCGCACTGAGCGCCTTTGCGCGGGGGGCCGGGCCGGCCCGCTAAAATTCGGCATGGATTACCCCGGCAACCTCTTTGTCGTCGCCGCGCCCAGCGGCGCGGGCAAATCGAGTCTGGTCAAGGCTTTGCTGGAGCTGGACTCGCTCGTCCAGCCCTCCGTCTCCCACACCACCCGGCCGCCACGCGGCCAGGAAAAGCACGGCCGCGAGTACTTCTTCGTCTCGACCCAGGAGTTCGACGCCATGGTCCTGGCCAGCGGCTTCCTCGAATGGGCGAACGTGCACGGCCACCGCTACGGGACCTCCAAGCGGGCCATCGAGGAACGCATCGCCACCGGCGCGGACGTGATCCTGGAGATCGACTACCAGGGCGCCCTGCAGGTCAAGCGCATCTTTGCCAACGCGGTGCTGGTGTTCATCCTGCCGCCCAGCTGGGAGGAACTGCGCTCCCGCCTGGAGCGCCGCGGCGAGGATTCGGCCGAGGTGATCGAGATCCGGCTGCGCAACGCGCAGGAAGAACTCGCCCAGGCCAAGGAATTCGACTTCGTTATAATCAATGAGTTATTTGAACGGGCGCTTTTTGACCTCAAGGCGATCGTCCACGCCCAGCGCCTGAAGTACTCGGCCCAGCACCGCGCCCGCGCCGACACCTTCAAGGCCCTCAACATCCTCTGAAACGGAAGACCCCCATGGCCCGCATCACCGTCGAAGACTGCCTCGAGAAGATCCCCAACCGCTTCCAGCTGGTGCTGGCCGCGACCTACCGCGCCCGCATGCTCAGCCAGGGCCACACGCCCAAGATCGAGAGCAAGAACAAGCCGGGCGTCACCGCCCTGCGTGAGATCGCCGACGGCAAGGTCGGCCTGGAGATGCTCAAGAAGGTCCCGGGCTGAGTCCCGTGGCGCCGGCCCCGGCTGGCCCCCGCCGGTGGACACCGGCACGCCAAGGCACCGCCCGCGCGGTGCCTTTTTCTTTGCCCCGGCCGCATCGCCCGCACGCGCCCTGCAGGGGCTGCTGCGCGACTTTTCGCAAGCTGCGACAGGACTTTCCCGCCGCCGGGGTGCCGCGGCCGGGCCGGTGCGCTACATTGAAGCCGTGAGCGCGGTCATCCAATCCTCATCCGGCAAGGGCAGGCGCCCGGGCCCGGATGCGTCCAGCCCGGCGGCCATGAATGCGGCGGCGGCGAGCTTCGCCGCGCTGACGGCCCGGCTGGACTACCTGGATGCCGCCGAGGTCGAGCAGGTGCGCCGCGCCTACCGCTTCGCCGACGAGGCCCACCTGGGCCAGATGCGCGCCAGCGGCGAGCCCTACATCACCCACCCCATCGCCGTCGCGGCGCAGTGCGCGGAGTGGAAGCTGGACGCCCAGGCCCTGATGGCCGCCCTGCTGCACGACGCGATCGAGGATTGTGGCGTGACCAAGCCGGACCTGATCGAGCGCTTCGGCGCCCCGGTGGCCGAGCTGGTGGACGGGCTCACCAAGCTGGACAAGCTGCAGTTCAACACGCGCGAGGAGAGCCAGGCCGAGTCCTTCCGCAAGATGCTGCTGGCCATGGCGCGCGACGTGCGCGTCATCCTCGTGAAGCTGGCCGACCGCACCCACAACATGCGCACGCTGTCGGACGTGCCGCGCGAGAAGTGGTCGCGCATCGCGTCGGAGACGCTGGACATCTACGCGCCCATCGCGCACCGCCTGGGCCTGAACCAGACCTACCGCGAGCTGCAGGAGCTGTCCTTCCGCCACCTGCAGCCCTGGCGCTGGCAGGTGCTGAACAAGGCCGTGTCGCGCGCCCGCAGCCGGCGCCGCGACATCATCCAGAAAGTGCAGCGCGACGTGGAGGCCGCCTTCGAGCAGTCCGGCCTGCAGGTGCGCATCGCCGGCCGCGAGAAGACGCTCTACTCCATCTACCGCAAGATGGACGAGAAGCACCTGAGCTTCGCGCAGGTCACCGACATCTACGGCTTCCGCGTGATCGTGCCGGGCGTGATCGACTGCTACACCGCGCTGGGCGTGCTGCACCAGCTCTACAAGCCGGTGCCCGGCCGCTTCAAGGACCACATCGCCATCCCCAAGGTGAACGGCTACCAGTCGCTGCACACCACGCTGGTGGGGCCCTCGGGCGTCAACGTGGAGTTCCAACTGCGCACCGAGGCCATGCACCTGGTGGCCGAGTCCGGCGTGGCCGCGCACTGGCTGTACAAGGCCAGCGACCTGGCCGCCGACCAGTCCGACCGCCTGGGCACCAAGTGGCTGCAGTCGCTGCTGGACATCCAGCACGAGACGCGCGATGCCGCCGAGTTCTGGGACCACGTCAAGATCGACCTGTTCCCCGACGCGGTCTACGTGTTCACGCCCAAGAGCCAGATCATCGCCGTGCCGCGCGGCGCCACGGTGGTGGACTTCGCCTATTCCATCCACTCCGACGTGGGCGACCACACGGTGGCGGCGCGCATCAACGGCGTGCAGGTGCCGCTGCGCACCGAGCTGAAGAACGGCGACGTGGTGGAGGTGGTGACGGCGCCGGTGTCGGCGCCCAACCCGGCCTGGCTGGGCTTCGTGCGCACCGGCCGCGCCCGCTCCAAGATCCGCCACCACCTGAAGACGCTCAAGCAGACCGAATCGCAGGAGCTGGGCGTCAAGTTGCTGGCGCAGGCCCTGCGCGCCGAAGGCCTGGAGAAGCTGCCCGGCGACGGCGAGGAACACCGCAGCATCTGGGAGCGCCTGCTGCGCTTCACCGGCAACCGCAGCCGCGAGGAACTGCTGACCGACATCGGCCTGGGCAAGCGCATCGCCAGCATCGTCGCCAAGCGCCTGGTCAACCTGCTGGCCGAGCGCGGCGAGAAGCCCGACCAGCTGCTCATCAGCCGCGAGCGCTACACCGCGCACGAGAACGTCTCGCAGGGCGAGGTGATGCTGGACGGCAGCGAGAACGCCTCGGTGCAGTTCGCCAGCTGCTGCCGGCCGGTGCCCGGCGACCGCATCCTGGGCTACCTGGGGCGCGGCGAGGGCCTGGTGGTGCACGCCGAGGATTGCGCGGTCGCGCGCCGGCTTCAGCACAAGGACCCCGAGCGCTTCATCACCGTGGGCTGGAGCGATGAGCCGGTGCGCCCCTTCGAGACCGGCTTGCAAGTCACCGTCGGCAACGGCAAGGGCGTGCTGGCCCGCGTTGCCGCGGCGCTGGCCAGCGCCGAGGCCGACATCACGCACGTGGTGATGGACGACGAAAAGGCGCAGGACGCGACCGACCTGAAGTTCCTGGTCGCGGTGCGCGACCGCAGCCACCTGGAGGCTGCCATGCGCACGCTGCGCCGCACGCCTTCGGTGATGCGGGTGCAACGCGTGCGCCCCGGGGCCAACTGAGCGCGCGCAGGCTCAGGCCGGCGCGGCCGGGTAGCGCACCTCCAGCACCTCGATCTCCTGCACGCCGGCCGGCGTCACCAGGCGCACCGCGTCACCGACACGGGCCTTGAGCAACGCCCGCGCGACCGGCGAGATCCAGCTGACCTGCCCGTTCAGGCTGTCGGCCTCGTCGATGCCCAGGATGGTGATGGTGCGCTCCTGGCCCTCCCCGTCCGCATAGGTCACCGTCGCGCCGAAGAAGACCTGGTCGCTGCCGTGGTGCACCGAGGGGTCGGTCACCTCGGCGGCCTCCAGCCGCTTGGTGAGGAAGCGGATGCGGCGGTCGATCTCGCGCAGGCGCTTCTTGCCGTAGATGTAGTCGCCGTTTTCGGAGCGGTCGCCGTTGGAGGCGGCCCAGTGCACCACCTCCACCACCTTGGGCCGCTCCTCATCGATGAGCTGCATGAGTTCCGCACGCAGCCGCGCGTAGCCCTGGGGCGTCATGTAGTTCCGGGTGCCTGGTGGGACCTGCGGCAGGACGGCCTCGTCGTCGTCGCCCTCGCCCTCCGGCTCGCGGGTGAAAGCCTTGTTCATCGCCCGAGCATAGCGCCGCGCGGCGGACGGGTCGCCCGACGGCCGCGCTTGCGGGCGCTCTCCTACAGCCGCGTGCGCCCCAGGCCCACGCAAGCTGGGCGCCTGGGTTTGGCACCATGCATGGCTCATCTCCGCAGTCCTGGATCGCCGATTGCCCTTCGTGAACGAAAGAGACGCCCATGGCCGCGTTCGCTGACACCGGCATCGCCGGTGCACGGGGCCCTGCCGCCCCCACCCCCCTGGCCGCGACGCCCGGCGCGCGGCGCTCGCGCGCGGGCGCCGAGGCGGCCCGCTACGGCGTGCTGCGGCGGCTGGGACCGGCGCTCAAGCACGACATGGTGGTGAACCTGCAGGCCATCGCGATGATGGCGGAGGTGCTGAACGCGCGCCTGGAGCGCAGCACGCCCGCCCCGCAGGAATTCGCCTCCAGCATCGCCAAGCTCAACCGGCTGGCGCGCGAGGCGGTGGCGAACTGCCTGAAGGTGGCGGCCTGGATCGAGCCGGGCGAGGACGAGATCGTCCGCCTGCCCGAGGGCGTGGACGAGTGCCTGGCCCTGCTGGCCAGCAACTTCAATTTCCGCGGCTTCCTGGTGCAGCGGGAGGTGCCCGACACCGCCTTCCAGGTCTCGCGCGTGGCGCTGCGCAACCTGCTCATCGCCTCGTTGATCACACTCACCGACGCGGCCGGCGGTCCCTGCGTGGTGTCGGTGCGGGCCGAGGTGCTGCCGGGCTTCGCGCAGATCACGGTGCGCACCGCCCCGCGCGACGACGGCTTCGAGGGCCTGCCCTTCGAGCCCGCCTACCGCCAGCTCGACTGGTCCGACGTGCAGGCCCTGGCCCAGGTGGAAGGCGCCGAGCTGCTGCGCGAGAGCGGCCAGATCCTGCTGCGCCTGCCACGCTCCTTCCCGGGCGCGCCGCTGAAGATCGCGCCGGTCTGAAGCGCGCCGCTGCGGCGCGTGCCCCTCAGGCGGGCATCGCGTCGATGTAGGCCTCCAGCTGCGCGATCGGCAGCGGCTTGCTGAACAGGAAACCCTGGTATTCCGTGCAGCCCTGCTGGGCCAGGAAGTCGCGCTGCGCCTCGGTCTCCACGCCCTCCGCCACCACGCCCAGGCCCAGGCTCTGCGCCAGGCCGATGATGGTGCGCGCGATGGCGGCATCGCTGGGGTCGGTGAGGATGTCCTTGACGAATTCGCGGTCGATCTTGAGCTGGTCCAGCGGCAGGCGCTTGAGGTAGCTGAGCGATGAATAGCCCATGCCGAAATCGTCGATGGACAGCGCCACGCCCATGGCCTTGAGCTGCTGCATGCGCGCCGCCGTGCCCTGGATGTCCTCGGCCAGCAGGCTTTCGGTCAGCTCGAGCTTGAGCTTGTTGGGCGGCACCTTGGCGTGGCGGATCATCTCCAGCACCTCCTCCACGAAGTCCGGGTGGCGGAACTGACGCACGCTGACGTTCACCGCGATGCTGAGGTGGGCGCGCGAGGGCACGGCGGCCCACACCGCCAGTTGCGCGCAGGCCTGCTCCAGCACCCAGCGGCCTATGGGCACGATGAGCGCGGTCTCCTCGGCGGTGGAGATGAAGTCCGCCGGCGGCACCATGTCGCGCCGCGGATGCCGCCAGCGCAGCAGCGCCTCCACCCCCGTGAGCCGGCCGTCCACGGCCACCTGCGGCTGGTAGTCGACCAGGAACTGGCCCTCGCGCCAGGCCTGGCGCAGGTCGGTCGCCAGGGTGGCGCTGGCGGTCACGGTGGCCTGCATCTCGGGGTCGAAGAAACGGACCGTGTTGCGGCCCGCGGCCTTGGCCTGGTACATGGCCAGGTCGGCATGCTTGAGCAGCTCACTGACCGACCAGGGCGTCTTGCCGAACAGGGCGACGCCGATGCTGCAGGTGGAGTGGTGCTGGTGCCCGGCCAGGCCGTAGGGCTCGCCCAGCTTGGCCAGGATGCGCTCGCTCACCGCCCGGGCGCCCGTCAGCGGGTCCATGGGCTTCTGTCCGCTGTTCTCCAGCAGGATCACGAACTCGTCACCGCCCAGGCGCGCCACCGTGTCGCCGCGCGCCACGCAGGAGCGCAGCCGCTCGGCGACCTGCTGCAGCAGCATGTCGCCCTGCTGGTGGCCCAGGGTGTCGTTGAGCACCTTGAAGTTGTCCAGGTCGATGAACATCAGCGCACCCTCGCGCGGGGAGGCGGGGTCGTCCAGCGCGGCATGCAGCCGGTCCAGCAGCAGCTGCCGGTTGGGCAGCCGGGTCAGCGGGTCGTAGAAGGCGAGGTACTGGATCTTCTCCTCGGCCGTCTTGCGTTCGGTGATGTCGCGCCCCACCGCCACCCAGTGCGTGAGCCGGCGTTGTGCGTCCCAGACCGGCGAGACCTCCAGGTCGACCCAGAAGGGCTCGCCGTTCTTCTTGTAGTTGACCAGGTCCACCCGCACCGGCTGCCACTGCTCCAGGGCCGTGCGTATGCGGTCCAGCTCGCTGCGCTGCGTGGCGGGCCCCTGCAGCAGGCGCGGCGTGCGGCCCAGCACCTCCTCGGCCGCGTAGCCGGTGCGCCGCTCGAAGGCCTCGTTGACGAAGACGATGCGCGGGCCCGGCTCGCTGAAGGGCCCGGCCTCGGTGATGATGACCAGGTCGTTCAGCCGCGCGATGCTGCTCTCCAGCAGGCGCAGGTGCTGCTGCGCGGCATGGCGCTCGGTCACGTCGCGCATGCGCAGCGCGAGCCCGGCGCCGAAGGCGTCGCCCTGCAGCTCGATGTGGCGGGCCAGGCGCGCATCCTGCGCCTCCAGCTCGAAACGCTCGCCCGAGGCCAGGGCATGGCGCAGCCCTTCTTCCAGGCGCACCCGCGCCGTCTTCTGGAAGCAGGCCCAGAGCGAGCGGCCGATGAGCGTGGGACGCTGCGGCCCGGCCTCGCCCCCGGCGAGCAGGGCGGCCGCGGCCTCGTTCAGGTAGCTGATGCGGCCGTCGGCGTCGATGGTGGCGAAGGGCTCGTCGCCGGCGTGCCGGCCGTGCGGCTCGATCACCTGCAGCACGCCCTGCACGCGCTCGACGCGCCCGTCCTCGCCGCGCACGGCCTGGCCCACGCTGCGCACCCAGAGCCGGCGGCCCTGCTGCGTGCTGATCTGCACCTCCTCGTCGAAGTCGCGGCCCGCGGCCACGCAGGCCCGCAGCTGCTCGCGCATGCGCTCGCGGAACTCGGGGGTGTAGAAGGCGCCGGCCTGCTCGGCCGTGGGCTGGAAGCCGGGCGGGGCCTCGTGCAGCTGCACCAGCTCGGGCGACCAGGCCAGCTCGCCGCTGGCGACGTCGAGCACCCAGGTGCCCATGCGCGCGGTGCGCTCCATCAGGCCGCGCAGCGCGTCCTCCTGCAGCAGGGGTTCACCCAGCGCGGCGTGCATTCAAAGGTCCGAGGGGACCGCCCGCGCCGGTAGGTCCGGTCCTACCCCAGGACGGGAGCGCGTCCGGGCCGCCAGGCAGAGCCAGGGCCGCATGATGCAAGCTCCCCGTCTTGGCACCGCGCTCCAGCCCTTCGTGAACCTCCAGGCCTTCGTCATCGAGGACAACCCCACCATCCGCGAGAACCTGGTCGGAACGCTGGAGGAGCTGACCTGCCTGCGCGTGGCGGGCACCAGCGCGACGGAGGACGAGGCCCTGGCCTGGCTGGCGGCGAATCCGCAGGCCTGGGACCTGATCATCGTCGACCTCTTCCTCAAGCAGGGCAGCGGCATCCACCTCGCGCAGCGCATCCAGCGCGCGCGGCCGGGGCAGAAGGTGGTGGTGTTCAGCAACTACATCAACGCCAGCGTGCGCAAGCGCTGTGCGCAGATCGGCGTCGACGCGGTGTTCGACAAGTCCACCGAGATCGACGCGCTGGTCGAGTATTGCGCCCATCAGTGTTACCGGGTTTCCCAGGCCCAGGCGGCCTGATGCGAGCGCAACTGTAGGGCGCGGCCGCCGCGCCGCCTGCGGGATGGCGCCCTACAAGCGTGTAGGACGCCACCGATGGGCAAGGCGGCGACTGCGCGCTGATGACTGCCTGGGTCGGCGTGGCGTCGAACACCAGCTTGCCGGGCCAGGTCGGCTAGGCCGTGGGCAGGCTGCTGTTGTTCGGGTCCCCGTAGCGCGCGAAGGCGCCAAGGCCCTGCGGGCCGCGGCGGGGGCGCTCAGCGCGTGAGCAGGCTGCCGGCGGATTCGCCCGCCGGCTGCAGCGGCCCCAGCGGGTTGTGCTGGCGCTCCACGCGGTCGATGCGCGCCTGCCCGCCCGCGTTGCGGAAGAGCACGAGATCCTCGCTGGCCACCACCGTGACGTCGAAGGACCAGCCGGTGATGCGGGTGACGCGGTTCACGTTGAAGAAATCGGCCAGGAAGCCGCCTTCGCGATCGCGCTCCATGCGCTCGAAGTGGAACACCCAGGCCCGGCAGGAGGCCCGTGCGAGGATGCACTGGCGGATGCCGGGGTCCAGCGCATCCATGGGCACGCCCGAATAGGGGGCCAGCCGCGCCAGCAGGTCGGGGTAGGGAATGGCCGTGACGTTGGTGCCGCCCGCCGCGTCGAAGCCAAGACCTTGAAGCTCGGCAACCCGCGTCTGGAAGGGTAGGATCCGCTCTGCAGCGGCCTGGGCCTGGGCATAGCTGTCGAAGGGCGAAGGCGTCGAGGCGCCACCGCGCGGCAGCATGGCGGAGCAGCCGGCCACGAGGGCCAGGGCGGCGGCAGCGATCCAGCGGATGAGTCTCATGGCACCATGGTGCGAGCTCTGCGGCAGGCAGGCTTGATCCACGTCAAGGGCGGCCATGGACGCCGGGCTTAGTTTCATTTTTCGAACTTCAGGAGGACGCGATGAGCGATGCGACGACCGATGTGAAACCCGACCTGGCCGCCGACCTGCGGGCCGTGGTGCGCGATGCCGAGATCCTGCTGCGGCAGGCCGCGAACAACGCCGGCCAGGAGTACGAGGCCGCGCGCGACCGGCTCGAGGAAACGCTGCGCAACGCGCGCTTCCGCCTGCAGGACGCCGAGGACGCGGTGGTCGACCGTGCCAAGGCCGCCGGCCGGGCCGCCGACGACTACGTGCACGCGAACCCCTGGCAGTCCGTGGGCCTGGGCGCCGCGGTCGGGCTGGCCCTGGGCCTGCTCATCGGCCGCCGCTGAGATGGCCCTGGCCGAGAGCCTGCGCGCACTCGGCGCAGGGCTGGCGGACGCGGGCCGCCAGCGCCTCGCCCTCGCCGCCCTGGACGTCGAGGACCAGGCCCTGCGTGCCGGCCAGCTGCTGGCGGCGCTGCTGGCCGTCGCGGTGCTGGCGCTGCTAGCGCTGGCCGCCCTCGCCGCCACGGTGGTGGTGCTGCTCTGGGACAGCGCGCGCATCGCCGCCCTGGTAGGCGTGAGCCTGTTCTTCGTGGCCGGGGCGGTGCTGGCCTTCTGGCGCCTGCAGCGGGGCCTGCGTGAACGCCCGCCGCTGCTCGCCGCCACGATGGCCGAGTTGCGCAAGGACGTGGACCAGCTCGCGGGGCGCCGGCCATGAAAGCCCGCCTGCAGGCCATCGCCGCCGAGCGCGCGCAGTTGCAGGCGCAGATCGCCGCCGGGCGGGCCCGCCTCGGCCAGGCCGTGGTGGCCAGCGGCCGCGAAGCCCTGGTCGCCGTCGCGGTGGCCGGTGCCAGCCGCTGGCTGTCGCGGCGCTTTCGCTTCGGGCCGGTCGCGGCCGTGGTGCTGGGCCTGATCGCCACCCGCCTCAGCGCCCGCCGCACGCGCTGAACGGCGCCACCGCAGGGGCCCGGTGCGCCCGCACGCGGCGCACCTGACTGCCAAGCTAGTTCGTTGCATCGACGGCACGGCCGGGGACGGGCGGGCGCGCTTCGTCGCGTCAAATCGGCCCAACGCCGCCACGCCATGCCGACGCCCCGCCCGGACCCCTCACCACCACCGACGCACGCGCCGTGCCCGCCGCCGGCCGGACCCGCCCGTGCGTGAGGACCGGGTGCTGGAGCGCATCGCCTCGGTGCTCGCCGCCGAGGACGAGGACCAGCTGCATGAGCGCATGGGCCTGGCCGTGGAGGCCCTGGAAGGCGAGCACGGGCTGTTCCGCATCCGGGTGATGCGGCCGCCGCTGGACCCGGTGCACCACGCGATCCGTTGCGGGCCGCCGGTGCGCGGAGCCGGCCGCGACAGCTGGGACGACCTGGACGGCCCCTATGCCTTCGCGGCGCTGGACGCCGGCGAGCCCGAGCCGGGGTGGCGCCGCCATGGCTTGCCCGCGCAGCTGCCGCCCATCACGCCGCCCAGCTCGGCGCCCTGGGTGGCCGCGCACCACGGCCCGGGCGCCGACAGCGTGCTCAGCATCGCCCGCACGCAGGTGCCGCGCGCCGGCAGCGCACAGGAGCGCCGCGTCGCCGACGCGCTGCGCCTGCTGGCCGGGGTGCTGCACGTGAGCGTGATGCGGCTCGCGGTGCCGCGCCTGTTCGCCCGCCTCGCGCCGCGGCTCACCGAGCGCGAGACCACCTGCCTGCGCTGGGTCGCGCAGGGCAAGAGCGACGGCGTGGTCGCCACCATCCTGGGCGTGTCGGATTCGGCCGTGCACTTCCACATGACCAACGTGCTGCGCAAGCTGGGGGTCTCCACGCGCACGCAGGCCGTGGCCAAGGCCATGGCCCTGGGGCTGATCCCCTAGGCGCCGCCGCCCTGGAAGCGCGCCGGCGAGACGGCGCGCGCGTCGACACCCTGGTCACGCAGGGCCGCGTCCGGCGGCTCGCCACACAGCAGCGCGGCCGCCAGGGCGGCGCAGCCGGCCGCGCTCTGGATGCCGTAGCCGCCCTGCCCCGCGAGCCAGAAGAAGCCCGGCACCGCGCCGTCGAAGCCGATCACGATCTCGCCATCGGGCGCGAAGGTGCGCAGGCCGGCCCAGGTGCTGGCGGGCCGCCGGATCTCCAGCGTGGTGGCCTCGGCGATGCGGTGGATGGCGGTCGCGATGTCCAGCGCCTCGGGCTGCACGTCCTGCGGCGGCACGGGGTCGGCGTTGGCCGGCGAGCCGAGCAGCCGGCCGGCGTCGGGCTTGAAGTACCAGTCCTCGGCGATACCCACCACGGTCGGCCAGGCCGAGACCTCGGTGCCCGCCGGCCCGTCGAAGGTGAAGGCGCTGCGCCGGCAGGGCTGCAGGCCCAGCGGCCTCACCCCGCAGGCCTGCGCGAGCACGTCCGCCCAGGCGCCGGCGGCATCGACCAGCACGTCCGCCTGCAGCGCGTCGCCATCGTCCAGCTGCAGGGTCCAGCGCCGGCCGTCGTGGCGGCCCGCCACCACGCCGGCGCCGCAGCGCAGGGTGCCACCCGCGGCGCGCAGGCCACGCAGGAAGCCCTGGTGCAGGGCGTTCACGTCGATGTCCTGCGCACCGGGCTCGGCGAGCGCGCCCAGCAGGCGGTCTGGGCGCAGCACCGGCACCCGGGCCCGTGCTTCATGGGCATCGATCCGCTGCACGCCCTGGCCGCTGTCCTGCAGGCTGCGCCAGGTGGCGGCCAGCAGGTCTTCCTGGCCGGGCTGCGCCACGTACAGCACGCCGCGCGGGTGCATCAGCGGCACCGGCGCGAAGCCTTCCGGGGGCTGGGTGTAGAAGGCCCGGCTGGCGCGCGTCAGCGCCCGCACCTGCGGCGGGCCGTAGCTTTCCATGAACATGGCGGCCGATCGGCCGGTGGCGTGGTAGCCGGGCTGGGGTTCGCGCTCCAGCAGCAGCACGCGGCGCCGGCCGGCCAGCGCGTGCGCCAGCGAAGCCCCGGCGATGCCTGCGCCGGCGATGACGATGTCGAAGGACTCCATGGCCACGCATTCTCCGCCCGCGCGCTGGCGGGCGGCAGCGTGGCGCGCCTGGCTGCGCCGGCCTTCAGGCCTCGGCGGTCGTGGGGTCTATGGTGGTGATGACGCGCGACACGCTGTCGGCCGGAAACCCGCCCCGGCGCGCGTGCTCGCGCACCAGCTCCTCGCTGGCGGCGTTGTAGACGCAGTAGATCTTGTCGCCGGTCACGTAGCTGTGGACCCACTGCACCTCGGGCCCCATCTCGTTGAGCACGCCGCAGGATTTCTGCGAGATGGCTTTCAGGTCTGCCGCGCTGGTAGCCCCGACGTTGGGGATGGAACGCTCGATGACGAACTTCGGCATGGTGAACCCTCGCGTGAGTTGACGGGGGACACAGTATGCACAGCGCAAAGCCCCCTGGCGAGGGGCCCGAACGGCCCAACCCATCCGTCGAACCGTTGCGCGACGGGAGGCCAATGGCGCCGCACAAAGAAAAAGGGTCCTGCGAAATTCGCAGGACCCTTCGTCTGATTACCTTGTCTGGTGCGGCTGGCAGGATTCGAACCCACGACCCCTTGGTTCGTAGCCAAGTACTCTATCCAACTGAGCTACAGCCGCTGAGAGTGCGAGTATAGCACACCAAATCCGGCCCCGGGCTGGCCCCCGGTGCGCGATCGCGTTTCCGCCCTGCTTCGTGGCCCCGCGCCGCGGACCCTGTAATATAGGTGCATCTACACCTATCTGGAGTTGCCATGCCCGCGACCGACCCCGCCGCCCGGCGGCCAGCCTTCTGACTCGTCCTGCTGGCCGCGGCCGGCACCTTCGCGCTCACCATGGGCGTGCGCCAGTCCATGGGCCTGTTCCTCTCGCCCCTGAACACCGCCACCGGCCTGGGCCTGGCCAGCATCAGCCTGGCCTTCGCCTTCGGCCAGCTCTGGTGGGGCCTCACGCAGCCCTTCGCCGGCATGCTGGCCGACCGCCTGGGCGCCACGCGCATCCTGCTGGCCGGGGTGGCGCTGGTCGCGCTGGGCACCTTCCTTACCCCGCTCATGGGCAGCACCGCCGGCCTGGTGCTGGTGATCGGCGTGCTCAGCGCCGGCGGCGCGGGCATGGCCGGCCCCGCCGTGCTCATGGGCGCCACGCTGCGCCTGGTGCCCCCGCACCGGCGCGGCTTTGCCACCGGCCTGGTGAACGCGGGCGGCTCCTTCGGCCAGTTCCTGATGGCGCCCATCGCCACCACGCTGATGGCGGTGATGGGCTGGTCGGCCGCGCTGCAGGTGATGGGCCTGCTGGTGCTGCTGGCCCTGCCCGCGGCCTTCGTGCTGCGCGGCGGCCACGTGCAGGCCGCGGGCGTGGCGGCGCCCCTGCCCACCGGCCAGGCCGTGCGGCAGGCGCTGCACACGCCCAGCTTCCTGCTGCTGGCCTCGGGCTTCTTCGTCTGCGGCTTCCACGTCGCCTTCCTGGGCACGCACATGCCGGGCGTGATCGCGGCCTGCGGCCTGCCCGCGCAATGGGCCGGCTGGTCGCTGGCCATGATCGGCCTGTTCAACATCGCAGGCAGCCTGGCCATGGGCTGGGCCATGGGCCGCTGGCGCTACAAGCGCCTGCTCTCGCTGGTGTATGCGACGCGCGCGCTGGGCGTGCTGGTGTTCGTGCTCGCGCCCAAGACCGGCCCGGTGCTGCTGGCCTTCTCGGCGCTGATGGGCTTCACCTTCCTGTCCACCGTGCCGGCCACCGCCGGGCTGGTGGCCAAGTTCTTCGGCACCGCCAACCTGGCGACCCTGGTGGGCCTGGTGATGCTGACCCACCAGGTCGGCGGCTTCCTGGGCGCCTGGCTGGGCGGGCGCGTCTTCGAGGCCACCGGCTCCTACGACCTGGTCTGGTACATCGACATCGTGCTGGCCGTGGGCGCGGCGCTGGTGCACCTGCCGATCCGCGAAGCCCCGGTCGCGCCCCGCGCGGCCGCGGCCTGAGGGCGGGAGCCGCCTGCCGTCCCGTCACGACAGGCTGCGCTCCGCGTGCTTCGGAGTGAGTGCCTCAGCCCGCCACCACCGGGATACCGCGCAGCTGGCCGGCCTCGCGCGAGGGCCCCGGCCGCGGCCAGACCTGGGGCGCGAAGCGGTGCAGCAGCTCCGCCTCGCGCGCGCGGGCCAGCGCCAGGTTGCCCAGCTTGACGTGGCCGAAGCCGCGCACGGCCATGGGCAGGGCCGCGATCTCGCAGGCGATGCCCAGCGTGTCGCGCGAGAGCCGCGGCAGCAGCGACTCGATGCGCGCCATGAACTGCCCCGGCAGCGCGCGCTCCAGGCGCCTCTCCTGCGTGTGGCCGAAGGGGTCCAGCCAGCTGCCGCGGATCGCGCGCAGCCGCGCCAGGGCGCGCAGCACCGGCAGCAGCCAGGGGCCGAATCGCATCTTGCGCGGCGCGGCGCCGGCCTTGCCGCGTGAGAGCAGCGGCGGCGCCATGTGGAATTCCAGCGTCCAGCCGTCCTCGAACTGGGCCTGCAGCGAACGCAGGAATTCGCCGTCGGTGTACAGCCGCGCCACCTCGTACTCGTCCTTGTAGGCCATGAGCTTGAGCAGCGAGGCGCCCACCGCCCGCGTGAACGGCAGGGAGGGGTCGGCGGCCAGGGCCTGCTCGGCATCGCGCACGCGCAGCACGAAGTCCCGCCAGCGCTGGGCCTGGGCGGCGTCCTGCCAGCCTGTGAGCTGCGCGCTGCCCAGCGCGAGCAGCGCGTCGAGCTGCTCGGGCGGCGCTTCCTCGTGCGGCGTGGCGAAGAGCCGCTCCAGCGCGGGCGCATCGTGCGCGGCCAGGCGGCCCAGCGAGAAGGCCAGTTGGTTCGTTTCCACCGCCACGCCGTTGAGCGCGATCGCGCGCTGCAGCGCGGCCAGCCCCACCGGCACCAGCCCGCGCTGCCAGGCGAAGCCCAGCGCCACGATGTTGGCGGCGACCGTGTCGCCCAGCCAGGCCTCGGCCAGCGCCTGCGCGTCCAGCGTGTCGACCCGGTCTTCGCCGGCACCGAAGCGCAGCTTCTCCAGCAGCTGCGGGGCGCGCAGGTCCGCGTCCGGGTTGCGCAGCGATTCGGCGACCGGAATCTCGTGCGTGTTGGCGATGACGCGGGTGCGGCCCCGGCGCAGCGTCTGCAGCGCCTCGGGCGAGGCGCCCACCACCAGGTCGCAGGCCAGCAGCGCGTCGGCCTGCTGGGTGTCGATGCGGACCTGGTTGAGGCGCTCGGGCCGGTCGGCCAGCCGCACGAAGGACAACACCGCGCCGCCCTTCTGCGCGAAGCCCATGAAGTCCAGCACGCTGGCCGACTGGCCCTCCAGGTGCGCGGCCATGGCCACCAGCGCGCCCACGGTCACCACGCCGGTGCCGCCCACGCCCGTGACCAGCAGGTCCCAGGGCCCCGTCCACACCGGCGTCGCCGGCAGCGGCAGGGCCTGCACCGCGCGGGCGAAGCGGCCGTCTTCGCCGCCCAATCTCCCGCTGCGCCGCCGCGGCTTGGCGCCGAGCACGCCCACGAAGCTGGGGCAAAAGCCCTTGGCGCAGGCATAGTCCTTGTTGCAGGCGGCCTGGTCGATGCGCCGCTTGCGGCCCAGCGCGGTCTCGTGCGGCAGCACCGCCACGCAGTTGGACTGCACGCCGCAATCGCCGCAGCCCTCGCACACGCGCTCGTTGATGAAGAGCCGGCGCGGCGGGTCGGCCAGCTGGCCCTTCTTGCGCCGGCGCCGCTTCTCGGCCGCGCAGGTCTGCTCGTAGATCAGCACCGTCACCCCGGGCAGTTCGCGCAGCTCGCGCTGCACGGCGTCCAGCGCGTCGCGGTCGTGGAAGCTCGTGCCCTCGGGAAAGCGCGCGCGCAGCGGCCCGTACTTCGCGATGTCGTCGCTGACGATGGCGATGCGCTGCACGCCCTCGGCCTCGACCTGGCGCGCGATGCCGTCCACGCTGACCTTGCCGTCCACCGGCTGGCCGCCGGTCATCGCCACCGCGTCGTTGTAGAGGATCTTGTAGGTCAGCGTGGCGCCCGCCGCCACGGCCTGGCGGATCGCCAGGTAGCCCGAGTGGTAGTACGTGCCGTCGCCCAGGTTCTGGAAGACGTGCGGCACGCGGGTGAACATTGCGTGCGAGACCCAGTCCACGCCCTCGCCGCCCATCTGGATCAGGCCTTCGGTGTCGCGGTTCATCCAGCTGGCCATGAAGTGGCAACCGATGCCGGCCTGGGCGCGCGACCCCTCGGGCACGCGCGTGCTGGTGTTGTGCGGGCAGCCGGCGCAGAAGTAGGGCGTGCGCTTGACGGCGTCGGCCGCGTTGGCGAGCAGCGGCGGGGGCGTGAAGTCGCGCACCAGCGCCCGCCGGTCCAGGTCGGGGAAGTGCGCGGCCAGCCAGTCCGCCACCAGGGCGATGAGCCGCGAAGGCCGCAGCTCCGCATCCACCGGCACCTGCGGCGCGCCGGCGGCGTCATGCTTGCCGGTGATCACCGGCCGCTGCGCATCGTTGTAGAGCAGGTCCTTGATCTGCTGCTCCACCACCGGCGCCTTCTCCTCGATCACCACGATCTCGCGCAGGCCCTGGGCGAAGGCGCGCATGCGCTGCGGCTCGATCGGATAGGTCAGGCCCAGCTTGAGGATGCGCACGCCGTGCGCCTGCAGCACCTCGGGCGAAAGCTCGAGCCGGCGCAGCACCTCCATGAAGTCATCATGCGCCTTGCCGGCGGTGACGATGCCCACCGTGGCGCGCGGCGCCGGTGCGATGAGCCGGTCGATCGAGTTGATGCGCGCGAAGGCGCGCACCGCGTCCAGCTTGTGCGCGAGGCGCTGCTCGATCTTCATGCCGGGCAGGTCGGGCCAGCGGTAGTGCAGGCCGTCCTCGGGCGGCACGAAGCCGGTCAGCGCCCGCACGCTGTCCGCGTCCTGCCAGGCGGCCATGCGGGCGTGGATGCGGTCCAGGTCCACGGTGCTGCCGCTCTCCACGATCTCCGACAGCGCGGTGAAGCCGACCCAGTTTCCTGAAAAGCGCGAGAGCGCCCAGCCGTACAGGCCGTACTCGATCATCTCGGCCACCGAGCCGGGCGAGACCACCGGCATGCGCCAGGCCTGGAAGGCCAGGTCGCTCTGGTGCGACATGGAGGAGGAGACGCAGCCGTGGTCGTCGCCCGCCACCACCAGCACGCCGCCGTTCGGCGAGGCGCCATAGGCGTTGCCGTGCTTGATCGCGTCGCCCGCCCGGTCCACGCCCGGGCCCTTGCCGTACCACATCGCGAACACGCCCTCGCAGGTGCGCTCGGGGTCGGACTCCACCCGCTGCGTGCCCAGCACCGCGGTCGCGCCCAGTTCCTCGTTCACCGCCGGCAGGAAGCGGATGCCGCGCTCCGCCAGGCGCGGGCCGGCCTTCCACACCGCCTGGTCCACCATGCCCAGCGGCGAGCCCCGGTAGCCGCTGATGAAGCCCTGGCTGGCCAGGCCGGCCGCCGCGTCCCGCGCACGCTGCATCAGCAGCAGCCGCACCAGGGCCTGGGTGCCGGTCAGGAAGATGGGGCCGCGCTCGGCCCAGAGCGCGGCCCCATCTTCCTGACCGGCACCCAGG
>NZ_JADDOJ010000028.1 GCF_015159745.1 Ramlibacter aquaticus
GCGGTTGTCGTCCACCACCAGCACGCGCAGCGCGCCCGCCGGGGCCGCGGGCGCCTGCGTGGGCACGGGTGGCTGCTCGGGCGCGGGCACCAGCGGCAGCGTGACGGTGAAGACCGAGCCCTGGTCGGGCCCGGCGCTTTCGGCACGCACGCTGCCGTGGTGCAGCTCGACCAGGTTGCGCACCAGCGCCAGCCCCAGACCCAGCCCGCCCTGCGAGCGGTCCGCCGAGCGCGTGCCCTGGGTGAACAGGTCGAAGATCTCGGGCATCAGCTCGCGCGGGATGCCGATGCCGTTGTCGGCCACGCGCAGCGCCGCATGGCCGCCCTGCGTGCCCAGGGTGACCTCGATCTCGCCCTGGGCCGGCGTGTACTTCGCGGCGTTGTTCAGCAGGTTGCTGACCACCTGCACCAGGCGCGCCGCATCGCCACCCACCCAGACCGGCGCATCGGGCAGGCGCACCGCCAGCCCGTGGCCGCGCGAATGCAGCAGCGGCTGCACCTGGTCCACGGCGGCGCGCACCACCTCGCGCAGGTCCAGCACCCGGTGCTCCAGGGTGACCAGCCCGCGCGTCACCCGCGACACGTCCAGCAGGTCGTCCAGCAGCTTGGCCATGTGCGCGGCCTGGCGCGCGATCACCTCGCTGGTGCGCGCGACGCGCTCGTCGCCGGCGGCCGCCTGGTGCAGCAGCTGCGCGCCGGTGGCGATGGGGGCGAGCGGGTTGCGCAGTTCGTGCGCGAGCATGGCCAGGAATTCGTCCTTGCGGCGGTCGGCGGCGCCCAGGGCGGCGGCCAGTGCGGCCTGCTTGCGGCCCTCCTCCGCCAGCGCCTGCTGCTGGGCCTGCAGGCGGTCCAGCATGCGGTTGATGGTGGCGGCCAGGCCCCGCACTTCGCTGCTGCCCGTCTCGGGCACGCGGCGCTGGGTCAGGCCCTCGCCGGTGACCTCGCGCGCGAAGCCCTCCAGGCGGCGCAGGTCGGCGGTCAGCAGCGCCGCCAGGCGCCCGCCCGCCAGCACGACCACCGCGAACAGCGCCAGGCCGATGACGGCGAAGGACGCCAGCTGCGGCGCGATGGTCAGCTCGCCCGCCGTGGCGGCCGAGGGCTGGGCCCCGCGGATGCTCAGGCCCAGGGAGCGGAAGTCCGACGGCACGGCCACCGGCGTGGCGGGGCCGTCGCTGTCCAGGCCATGGCCGGCCCAGTCCAGCAGCATGCCGCTGCCCGCGTGCAGGTCCGACAGCTTGACCTTGTAGAGCAGCGCGCCCTCGGGCGAGGGCGTGCGGGCATAGACCAGCGGCTGCATGGCGACCAGCTCGTCCACCCCGCCATCGCGCGTGATGCGCGCGCCCGGCCGGCCGTCGCGCAGCTGCTCGCGCAGCCAGGCGAGCTGGGCCGGGCTGAAACGCGCGCCCGGGTTGCCGGCGATGGGCTGGCCTTCGAAGTCGGTGAACAGCAGCTGCACGGGCACGCCGTTGATCTGCCGCACGCCGTTGAGGAAAGGCTCCAGGTAGGTTTCCTTGCCCGCGCTGTCCACCAGGCCCGTGGCCAGGATGCTGCTGGCCGCCATCTCGGCCATGCGGTCGTGCACGGCCGTGAGGTCGCTGGACACCGCGGCGGCGTGGAAGCCGCGCTCGCGCGCCGCGATCTCGGCCAGCGCGGCCTGGTGCTGCCGGTTGGCCAGCCACCACGAGGCGAGCGAGATCAGCACCACCGCCGCGGCCGCCAGGCCGGCGGCGGCCAGCGCGAAACGGCGTGCCAGCCCGGCGGGCAGGTGCGGGCGCAGCAGCGTCATGCCGGCACCAGCACGCCGTCGGCGCGGTAGCGGCACATCATCAGCTCGGCCGGGCCCAGGGCTTCGTGGCGCTGCGGCGTGAAGGGCGGGCGGTAGGCCTTGACCAGGCCGTCGTACGCGGGGACGCGCTCCAGCGCGTCGCGCACCGCATCGCGACGGGTGGAGCGCGCCGCGGTGATGGCGCGCGCCAGGATGTGCATGAGGTCGTAGGCATGGGCCACGCCGACCGGGCTGTCGATGTCCTCGATGCGCTTCACGCCCAGGGCCTGGGCGCTGCGCATGAAGCGGGCCAGCGGCTCCTTGCGGGCCCGGAAGAAGCTGAAGGTCTGGATCACGGAGAAGTCCACGTCCTGCAGGCCGGGCCCCGCGGCCTGGAAGAAGCGCCCGCCCGTCACGCCCCAGTGGCTGAGGATGGGGACCCGCTGCGCCGGGGGCAGGTGGGCCGCGTCCGCCACCAGGCGCGCACCCTCGTCGTCGTTGGCCACCAGCAGGATGGCGCGCGCCCCGGCCGCGATCAGCCGGCGGTAGTGGTCCACCAGGTTCATCTCCTGCCAGTTGTACCAGGCGGTGCCCACGATGCGCGGCAGCCGGGCCGGGTGCAGCGCCGACTGGGCGGCCGACTGCGCGGCCACGAGGTTGCTGCGGCCCCAGGAGGTGTTGGTCAGCAGCAGGCCGACCCGGTCCAGCCCGCGCGCCTGGGCCTGCACCATCATGTAGGGCATGGCCAGGCCGTCGCGCAGCGAGCAGCGGAAGATGTAGTTGGGCTGCGAGCCGTTGTCGACGATCGCGTCGGCGGCGGACCAGGCCGCGAGGAAGGGCAGGCGCGCCTGCTTGAGCACCCGCAGCTCCTCGATCACCACCGGGCTGAAGCGGCCGCCGAACACGGCCACCACGTCCGGCATGGCGGCGAACTCCTCGATGTTGCGTATGCCGCGCGCCGCGATGGAGCGGTGGTCGCGCCGGACGATCTCCAGGGGCCGGCCGAGCAGGCCGCCGGCGGCGTTCAGCTGCGCCAGCGCCACCCGCACCCCCAGTTCCACGGCCTGGGCGGAGGTGCTGTTCTCCAGCCCGAACTCACCATCGATGCCGACCTGGATGGGCGGGCCCGAGGGCGAGGCGGCCGCCTGGCCACGGCCGGCGAACGCCAGCGAGGCCGCACCGGCCAGCCAGCGGCGGCGCGTCGCCAAGAACTTGCCCGCCGACTTCATGGCCTGACTTTAGCGCCGCTGCAAGCTCAGCTTTGATGCAATTCCGCAGTGCTTCTCGCGAGCACCCGCGCCTGCTTCATCGGCGGGCCTGCACCGCTGAGAGCGCCGTCATGTTGACCACCCGGCGCACCGTCGCGGACGGGGTGAGCACGTGCACCGGCGCGTTCGCGCCCAGCAGCATGGGGCCGATGGTGACGCCCTGGCCGCCGGTGGTCTTGAGCACGTTGAACAGGATGTTGGCCGAATCCAGGCTGGGACAGATCAGCAGGTTGGCCTCCCCGCTCAGCGTGCAGTCCAGCAGGCTGGCCCGGCGCACGCCTTCCGACAGCGCCGCGTCGCCCTGCATCTCGCCGTCGCACTCGATGCCGGGTGCGATCTGGCGGAACAGGTCGCGGGCCTCGCGCATGCGCCGGGCCGAGCCGCGCGTGGAGGAGCCGTAGTTGCTGTGCGAGAGAAAGGCCACCTTGGGCGGCAGGCCGAAGCGCTGCACCTGCTCGGCCGCCATGTGCGCGATGTGCGCCAGCAGGGGCGCGTCCGGCATCTCGTTCACGTAGGTGTCGGCGATGAAGAGCGTGCGGTCGGGCAGCATCAGGCCGTTCAGCGTGGCGAAGCCGGGCGCGCCTTCGCGCAGCCCGATCACCTCGGCGATGCGCTCCAGGTGGTGGTCGAAGCGCCCCACCAGGCCGCACAGCAGCGCATCGGCGTCGCCCAGGTGGACCGAGAGCGCGCCGATCAGGGTGTTGGAGCGCCGCACCGCGGCCTTGGCGGCCTCCGGCGTCACGCCGTCGCGGCCCATCAGGCGGTGGTAGGCCTCCCAGTACTGGCGGAAGCGCGTGTCGCTGTCGGGGTTGGTGCACTCCACGTCGCGGCCCAGGCGCATGCGCAGCCCGGCCTTGGCGATGCGCGCCTCGATCACCGCCGGCCGGCCGATCAGGATGGGCCGCGCCAGGCCCTCGTCGATCGCGAGCTGGGCGGCGCGCAGCACGCGCTCGTCCTCGCCCTCGGCGTAGGCCACCCGCTGGCCGCCGGCCGCCTTGGCGGCGGTGAAGACGGGCCGCATGATCATGCCGGTCTGGTAGACGAAGCGGGTGAGCTGCGCGGTGTAGGCCTCGTAGTCGGCGATGGGGCGGGTCGCCACGCCCGAGGCCTGGGCCGCGCGGGCCACCGCCGGCGCGATGCGCAGGATCAGCCGCAGGTCGAAGGGCGTGGGGATGATGTAGTCGGGGCCGAAGGCGAGCTCCTGGCCGGCGTAGGCGCTGGCCACCTCTTCGCTGATGTCGGCCTTGGCCAGCTCGGCGATCTCGCGCACGCAGGCCAGCTTCATCTCCTCGGTGATGCGCGTGGCCCCGCAGTCCAGCGCGCCGCGGAAGATGTAGGGGAAGCACAGGACGTTGTTGACCTGGTTCGGGTAGTCGGAGCGGCCCGTGGCCACGATGCAGTCGGGCCGCGCCTCGCGCGCGAGCTCGGGCCGGATCTCCGGCTCGGGGTTGGCCAGCGCGAGGATGATGGGCTTGTTGGCCATGCTGCGCACCATGTCCTGCGTCAGCACGCCCGCGGTGGAGCAGCCCAGGAACACGTCGGCGCCCCGGCAGACGTCGGCCAGCGTGCGGGCCGCGGTGTCCTGCGCGTAGCGGGCCTTGGATTCGTCCATGCCGCCGGCGCGGCCCTGGTAGATCACGCCCTTGGAGTCGACGACGAAGATGTTGCGCGGCGACACGCCCAGCCGCACCATCAGGTCCAGGCAGGCGATGGCGGCGGCGCCTGCGCCCGAGACGACCAGCTTCACCTCGGCGATGGCCTTGCCGACGAGCTCCAGCCCGTTGAGCAGCGCGGCGCTGGCGATGATGGCCGTGCCGTGCTGGTCGTCGTGGAACACGGGAATGTTCACCCGCTCGCGCAGCTTGCGCTCGATGGTGAAGCACTCGGGCGCCTTGATGTCCTCGAGGTTGATGCCGCCCAGCGTGGGCTCCAGCGCGGCAATGATGTCGACCAGCTTGTCGGGGTCGCGCTCGGCCAGTTCGATGTCGAAGACGTCGATGCCGGCGAACTTCTTGAAGAGGCAGCCCTTGCCCTCCATCACCGGCTTGCCGGCCAGCGGGCCGATGTCACCCAGGCCGAGCACGGCCGTGCCGTTGGTCACCACGCCGACCAGGTTGCCGCGCGAGGTGTACTCGGCGGCGAGCGAGGGATCGGCCTGGATGTCCAGGCAGGGGTAGGCGACCCCGGGTGAATAGGCCAGCGACAGGTCACGCTGGTTGAGCAGCGGCTTGGTCGGCGTGACCGATATCTTGCCGCGGCCGGGGGTGCGGTGGTATTCGCGCGCCGCATCGCGCAGGGCCAATTCGGCCTGGGTGGTCGGTTCTTTCATGTGCAGGTCTCCAAGGCCCATGCTGCGCTTTTCGCAGCAGCCAGGCAATGGGGACTGTGCGCCGCGCCGCCGCGCCGCAGTGCGCGGCGGTCACGCTACCGCGGTCAGCGGCCAGGGCGCTCGCCGCGCGGGCCGCTGGCGCGGCCCGGCTGTTCGGGCTGCAGCTGCGCGGCACGCGCATGGGCCCGGAATTCGGGCTCGGTCATCACGTAGAGCGCCACGCGGGGGTAGCTGCCCTTCATTTCGGCCTCGATCACGAACTGCTCGCCCGGGCCGGGGCGCGGGCCGCGCACCCACCAGCGCTGGCCTTCGCTGTCACGGAAGGCCTGGCCGGGGACGATGGGTGCGGGCTGGAAGTCTTTGCTCATGGGCAGGGATGTTCCGGGCGGCAAGCCCATCCTGCTGCCGGCAGCCAGCCCGCGCGGGTGTAGGCCGCCACCTACAGCACCCGATCACGCCCCGGCGCAGCGGCGGGCCGGGCGATCCGCGGGCTTGCCGGCCCCAGGGCGGCCGGCAGGCCCGGCCGCCGGCACTCAGGCCACGGCGCCGCGCTCACGCAGCGCGGCGATCTCGGCCTCGCCGTAGCCCAGGCCGCGCAGCAGCTCGGCGGTGTGCGCGCCCATGGCCGGCGGGTGCAGGCGCACGCCCAGCCGCTCGCCCGCCAGCGTGAAGGGCAGCAAGGTGGCCCGGGCCGTCTGGCCGGCCCGCTCGCCGTCGCTCAGCCGCACCTCGGCCAGGCCGCCGGTGGCCTGCAGGTGCGGGTCGTCGAAGAGCTCCTCCGGCCGGCGGATGGGGGCGAAGGGCAGCCCGTGGTGCTCGAACATCGCCGCCAGTTCACCGGCGCCGCGCGGGGCCAGCCGCTCGCGCAGAACTGGCAGCAGGCGGTGGCGCTCACGCACGCGCTGGTTGTTGGTGGCGAAGGCCGGGTCGGCCAGCAGGTCGGCGAAGCCGAGCGCCTCGCAGAAGGTCTTCCACTGCGCGTCGCTCACCGCGGCCAGGAAGATCTGCTCCCCGCCCTTCACGGTGAACACGTCGTACACGCCCCAGGCCGAGATGCGGTTGGGCATGGGCTCGGCCGCGTGGCCGGTGATCGCGTACTGCAGCATGTGCTGGCCGACCAGGAACACGTTGTTCTCGAACAGCGCGCTCTGCACTTCCATGCCGCGGCCGGTGATGCCGCGCTGCACCAGCGCGCCCAGCACGCCGATGGCGCCGAACATGCCGCCCATGATGTCGTTCACGCTGGAGCCGGCGCGCAGCGGGTCGCCGGGACGGCCGGTCATGTAGGCCAGGCCGCCCATCATCTGCACCACCTCGTCGAGCGCGGTGCGGTGCTCGTAGGGGCCCGGCAGGAAGCCCTTCAGGCTGACGTAGATCAGGCGCGGGTGGCGGGCGGCGAGCGCGGCGTAGTCCAGGCCGTACTTGGCCATGGTGCCGGGCTTGAAGTTCTCCGCCACCACGTCCGCGGTGGCGCAGAGCTCGCGCGCCACGCGGGCGCCGTCCTCGCTGCGCAGGTCCAGCGCGATGCTCTTCTTGTTGCGGTTGAACATGGGAAAGAAGCCCGCGCCCGCGCCCAGCAGGTGGCGCGTGCGGTCGCCCTCGACCGGTTCGACCTTGATGACTTCGGCGCCCAGGTCCGCCAGCACCATGCCGCAGGTGGGGCCCATCACCATGTGCGTGAACTCGACCACGCGCAGCCCGGCCAGGGGCTGCGGCGCCGGCCGCCGCCCAGGGGGCGCCGCGGCAGCGCCGTTTTCGCCGGTATCGCCGGAGCCGCTCACGCCGCGGCCCCCGCCGGGGACGGCGCGGGCGGCTCGGCGGCGGCCAGCGCATCCAGCGCCTGCTGCACCACGGCCTCGCTGCCGACGGGGCGCAGCTGCCGGGCCATCAGCAGGCGCTGCAGCGTGCGCCGCGTCATGGAATGGGGCCGGTTGCCGTGGCTCACGAACATGAAGAGCGTGCCGCGGCCGGCCGCCCAGGTCAGGCGGGCGCGCTGCCACTGGCCGTGGCTGTGAAGGTCCACCCAGGCGCCCTCGCGCAGCCCGGTGATCACCGCCTCGGCCTGCGCCGCGTCCATCGCGTCCGGGGCTTCCCCGCCGGCCTCGGGCACGGGGTGCGCCGAAGCAGCACCCGCGCCCGCGGCCTGGCCCTGCCCGCCGCCCGGGGCGGACGCATGCGCATCCGCAGGCCGTGCGGCCGGCGCGCCGGCCACCGGGTCGGCGCCCGCCACGAGCGCCCCGGAGGCCGGGCCGGGTGCGCCGCCGCCCATGGCATGAACGCCCTGCGAGGAGCCCAGCGTCCCGCCCGCGGCCGCGGCAGGCACGGCGCCCTGCGACGGCAGACCCTGCTGCGGCAGCGCAGCCACCGCCGACGTCTGCGCGGTGGCGGGCGGGGTTTCCTCGAAGCCCAGGGCCTTCTGCTCGCGCTCGCCGAGGAACAGGGTCTCGCGGGCCTGCGGCTTGCGCGCCGGGGCCGGGGCCAGCACCTCGGGCGCCACGCGGGGCGGCTCCTGGTCGGCGGTCGAGGCGCGCCGCAGCCGCGCACGCAGCTTCATCACCGGCCAGTGCAGGCGCTCCAGCGCACGGAAGAAAGTCTCGGTCTCGGCGGGCGGATGGCCCAGCGCCTGCAGGCCCTTGCGCAAGGTGACCAGCACCCGCGGCATGGTCTCGAAGGCACGCGCCGGCTCGCGCACGGCCGAGGGCCGCACGCTCCACAGCAGGTCGGCCACGATGCGCGCGTAGCCGCCCGGGTCCACCTCGCCCGGGTGCTGCAGGCGCGCCTGCGCGATGACCAGGGCCCAGGGCCCGTAGATGAAATCCTGCACGACGGCGGGCACGCCCTCCATGTCGCTGCGCTGGCTCAGCTCGGCGGCGACGCGCTCGGCCTCGGCCTGGCGCGCCTCGGCCCGCTGCACGGCGGCCAGCACCTGCTCGCGCTGGGCCTGGACCTCGCGGTCCTGCGCGTCCCAGCCGGCCTGCAGGGCCGTTAGCGCTGCCTTGAAGGGGCTGGCGTCGGCCATCGCCTCCAGGCGGTTCAGCGCGTTGAAGCGGTCACGCACCGGGTCCAGGAAGGCCTGGAACTCGCTCGCGAATTCGTCGTTGTACTGCAGGCTGCGCTGCGCCACGCCGTCCAGCAGGCGCCGCGCCGGGTTGTCGTGCTGGGCGAAGAAGCGCGGCGACTGCAGGGCCAGGCGGCCCAGCGAAGGCTCCAGCGCGACGATGGCCTCGCGCACGGGCGCCAGCAGCCGGGGGTCGCGCGCGACCTGCTCCACCAGCTCGCGCACCAGGTCCAGCCCCATGACCTGGTCGGCGCTGCTCGCCTGCTGCTTGAGGCGCGTGCGCACCAGCGAGCGCCGCCGCGGCGCGCCGTAGTCGCCCCACAGCGCGGGGCTCAGTGCGGTGGCGGTGCCGACCTCGCGCACCGGCCGGTCCACGGCCGCCAGCTCGCGCAAATCCTCCTGGGCCACGGGCTGCGGCGCGGGCTCGTCGGGCAGCGCCTCCAGCGCGGCCAGTTCCTGCCCCACCGCCTGGTAGAACGCGGGCGCCAGCGGCTGCGGCTCGGCCGGCGCGGCGCCGAACAGGAAGTCGCGCAGCACCCGGCCGCCCAGCCGGTGCATGGCCTGGCCCATCCAGCCCGCCCCGGAAGCCTGCGCCCCGGCAGGCGGCGCGGCGGGCCGCACGCTGGGGCTCCAGCCGCCCTGTGAATCGCCGCTGCCGGTGTCCAGCCCGCCGGCGCGGCTGGCGCGTCCGGGCGTGGCGACGACGCGGTACTGGGCCGCCTGCACCCGCGCCTGCGCGAGCAGGCCGGCGCAGCGTTCGTAGAGCGCCTGCAGTTCCAGCGCCAGCGGCTCGGCCATGTGGCGCATCCACAGCGCGGAGCGCCCCGGCTCCGGCGGCGGCTCGTTCATCACGCTGCGCAGGGCCTGGGCGAAGGCGGCGGGGCGTAGGGGGTTGGCCTCGGGCTGGATGCCGTCCAGCCCCAGTGCCGAGCTCATGAAGCGGTCGAATTCGCCCAGCACCTTCTCGACCCGGCCCTCGAGCTGCTGGGCCAGGCGCGAGACTTCGATCGACTGGACGAGCTCGCTGTCGTCCACCAGGGTCAGCGAGGAGGGGCTGATGCGCACGCCACCGCCGGCGCCGCGCGCCGATGCCGGGGCCGACGCGGCGGCACGCAGGGCAGCGGGAAAGGCCTGGGCCCAGGAGGGTCGCAGGCGCAGCAGGTCCGAGGCCGCGTCGGAGATCGCCTGGCGCTGGGCCTGCGGCTGCGACTTGCGGGCTTCTTCCAGCAGGGCGGCGCAGGCTGCATCGGTGGCGGCTTCGAGGATGCGCGCCGCGCGTTGCACGGCCTCCTCGATGCATGGTTGCACGACGACTGGAAACGCTGCTGGCACCCCACCCCTCCCTGGCTCGAAAGTGTAACCAGCGCCGTGCCGATTGTTCCGTGTGAAGGGGCGCTTATTCCGTCTTTACCGGTGCCGGTGTCGGCAAATCAGCACTGGGCGCACACCGCGAGCGCCTGCGTCGCCTGCGCCCGCGACTTCTCCACCAGGTAGTCGAGGAAGGCCCGCGTGCGCTGCGGCACGAACTTGCGGCTCGGCAGGGCGGCATAGATCGCCAGCCGGCCGGTGATCCAGGGCGCCAGCACGCGCACCAGGGAGCCGTCGGACAGGGCCGGCGCGACCAGGTCCACCGCGGCCGAGGTGATGCCCACGCCGTCCATGGCCGCGCGCAGCAGGGTGTCGGTGTGGTTGGCGGCCAGCACCGGCTCGATCTCCAGGTCCACCGCCGGCATGGAGCCGTCCTCGGCCAGCAGGCGCCAGCTGCGCGCCCGCCCCTGGGGCGGCTTCACGCGCAGGCAGTCGTGCTGGGGCAGCTCCTGGGGCGTGCGCGGCAGGCCGCGCCGGCGCACGTAGGCGGGCGACGCGACCAGCACCGCATGCGAGTCCAGCACGCGCCGCGCCACCACGTCGCCGTCGAAGCCGTCGTCGGTGGGGATCAGGGTGATGTCGAACTGCTCGATCGCCGGGTCGCCGCCGTTGTCGACCTCGATGTCGATGCGGATGCGGGGGTAGCGTTCGTGGAAGCCCGCCAGCAGCGGCGCCACCAGGTGGCTGGCCAGCACCGGCGAGGCGTGCACGCGCAGCAGGCCCGCCAGCTCCTGGGTGGAGGCGGTGGTCGCGGCATGCGCCTCGTCGATGTCCTGCAGGATGCTGCGCACCCGGTTCAGGTAGTCCTGGCCGGCCTCGGTCAGCGCCAGGCGGCGGGTCGAGCGCTGCAGCAGCCGGGTGCCCAGGTGGTCCTCCAGGTCGGCCACCAGCCGGGTCACCACGGGGGCGGACAGGTCCAGCACCCGGGCCGCGCCGGCGAAGCTGCCCTCGTCCACCACCCGTTCGAAGACGCGCATGGAGAGCAAACGATCCATTTCAAGCCCCCAATTGTTTCTAAATCAGAAATGCAACATGAATTATGGGACCGTTTATCTACGTCCGATGAAACCATACAGTACATCCATCGACGGCCCATACATAGAAACCCGGAGCCGCCGACCTAACCAGTCACGAAAGGACTCACCATGAACCGCTCTTACACCACCATCGCCGCGATCGCCTTTGCCACCCTGGCCGGCTCCGCCATGGCCGACACCGTGATCCCGAGCTGGGGTCCCGTCCGTTCCACCGGCGACACCAGCCTGACCCGCCAGCAAGTGCAGGCCGAGACGCAGCAAGCCATCCGCAGCGGCACCATCGTCGCCGCCGGCGAGCGCGCCGCGACCGTGCGTGAACTGGAACCCGGCCGCTTCCCGGCCGCCGGTACCCAAGTGGCGACCACCCGCGAAGAAGTCAAGCGCGAACTGGCCGCCGCCCTGCACCACGGCGACCTGGCCGCCAGCAACGCCTACGGCCGCGACACCAGCCGCCTGTACTGAGCGGCCGCCCGCGGCCCGGGCCCCCGCCGGGGGCTCAGGCCGCCGGCCGCGGCTTGCGGATGGCCAGCGCAATGCCGGCCAGCACCACCGCCGCCGCGAGCCACTGCTGCGGGCTGAGGGATTCGCCCAGCAGCAGCACGCCGCCCACCGCGGCGATGACAGGCACCGACAGCTGCACCGCGGCTGCGCTCGACGAGCGCAGCCGCGGTGTCACGCTGTACCAGAGCGCATACCCCAGCCCCGACGCGATTGCCCCCGAGGCCACGGCCAGCGCCAGCCCCGGCACGTCGGCGCGCAGCCCGGCGGCGAAGGGCAGCAGCAGCGCCAGGGCCATGGGCGCGGCGCGCAGGAAGTTGTCGCGCGTGGCCAGCAGCGGCAGCGTCGCCCGCCGGCCGCGCAATGAATACACCCCCCAGGCCACCCCGGCCGCCATCATCAGCAGCACCGCCACCGGCGGCGCCTGCCCCTGCGTGTCGGCCACCCGCACCAGCATCGCCAGGCCGGCCAGGGCCAGCAGGACACCGCCCAGCTGGGGGGCGCGCACCGGTTCGCGCGCCAGCAACGCGCCGCAGAACATGGTCAGCTGCACCGTGCCGAAGAGCAGCAGCGCGCCCACCCCGGCCGGCAGCCGGGTGTAGGCGAAGGAGAACGCGTCCGCATAGGCGAACAGGGCCGCGCCCGATGTCCAGCTGCCCTGGCGCGGCGCCCCCGGGGCCGGCGCCGCGCTGCGCGCCAGCAGCCACAGCACCACGGCCCCGCTGGCCAGGCGGACGGCGGTGAAGCTGGCGGCGTCGATGCCGGTGCTGCGCAGGGCGAGCCGGCACAGCAGGGAATTGGCGGCGAAGGCCAGCATGGTGAGGGCCGTGAGGAGCGGCAGGCGTAGCGCGTCGGCAGGTGTCATGCGCGCAGCGTAGAGGCTGGCGCGGGCCCGGGCAATCGCGTGAACCAGAACCCGTGCCGGGCCCGGTATGCTCGGCGCTGGACCACGAGCACAGGGGCGGCGGCATTTGAAACACTACTTCCGGGCAGCCCTGCGCGTGCTGCTCAGCGCGCAGGTGGCCAATGGCGCGACGGCCGCCATCGGCCTGCTGCTGGCCTCGGCCATCGTCCACCTGATCCTGGGCCCTGTGGCCGGGGCCGCGGCGACGACGGGCGTGATCGTGGTGACGCCCCCTGACCAGCCCGGCCCGCGCAAGGGCAAGCTGGGCAGCATGCTGCCGGCCGCCCTGGTGGGGCCGCCGCTGTTCCTGGCGACCACGCTGTTGCGCGAAGACTGGCTGCTGCTCTCGGTGTTGCTGGTGGGCGCCACCTTCATCGCCTTCCTGGGCGCGGCCTGGGGCAAGCGCGGCCTGCCCATCTCGGTGTCGGTGATGTTCGCCATGGTGTTCGCGCTGGCCGCCCCGCCCCCCGCCGACGAGGCGAGCGCCTTGCAGTCGGCGCTGGCCTTCACCCTGGGCGCCGTGCTCTACCTGGCCTGGTCGCTGCTGGCCAACGCGGTGCTGAACCCGCGCTTCCGGCTGAACGCGGTGGCCGATTCGCTGTACGCGGTGGCGCGGCTGATGCGCACCCAGGGCCGGCAGCTGGCCGAGCCCACGGCGGACGTGCTGGGCAGCCTGATGAAGCAGCAGGCCGCGCTGGCCGACCAGCTGCAGTCGGCGCGCAACGTGCTGCTGGAGTCGCCCGACCGGCCGCAGCGCCAGCGCCTGGCGGGCATGCTGATGCAGGTGCTGGACATGCGCGACCACCTGGTGGCCTGCGCGCTGGACCTGGACGCGCTGCGCCAGCAGCCGGCGCAGCAGCCGCTGCTGGCCGTGCTGGGCGGCGAGATGCGGGCGCTGGCCGAGGCGCTGGAGGCGCTGGCCGACGCCCTGCTCACGGGCCGGCCGCCCGCACCCTTCACCCTGGAGCGCCCGCCACAGGTGCTGGGCTACGCCGACGACGCCGCGCTGGTCGCTCCCGACCCGCAGGCCCCGCCGCCCGACGTGCTGGCCGCCGCGCTGGCGCGGCGCGTGGGCTACGTGCACGACGAGGCGGCGCGCCTGGTGGCGCTGGCGCGCGGCGAGCGCGAGCCGGACCTGGACGTGGTGCGCGTGGCCTGGCAGCTCTTCGTCAGCCCCACGGCCTGGAGCTGGCGGCCCTTCCTCTCGCTGTGGCGCTGGGACGCGCCGCCGCTGCGCCATGCGCTGCGCGCCTCGCTGGCGATCGCCACCGGCCAGGCCGTGGGCCTGGCGCTGCCCTGGGGCTCGCACGGCTACTGGATCCTGCTGACCATCGTGGTGGTGCTGCGCGGCAGCCTGTCGCAGACGCTGGAGCGGCGCAACAGCCGGGTCGCCGGCACGCTGCTGGGCAGCGCTCTGGCCGGCTTCCTGCTGTATCTGCACCTGCCGGCGGCGGCGCTGCTGCTGGTGGTGGGCCTGGGCCAGGGCGTCGCGCACGCCTTCGCGATCCGCCGCTACCTGGTGACGGCCGTCGCCGCGACGGTGCTGGCGCTGCTGCAGGCCCACCTGCTGAACCCGGGCGGATCGCCGGTGTTCGACGTGGCGGAGCGGGTGGGCGACACGCTGATCGGCGTGCTCATCGCCTGGCTGTTCAGCTACGTGCTGCCCTCCTGGGAGCGGCACCAGGCCGGCGCGCTGGTGGCGCGGGCGCTGAAGGCGCAGGCCCGCCATGCCGAACTGGCCCTGCAGCTGGGCACCGTGGCGGCCGGCGACACGCGCGCCGAGCTCGGCTGGCGGCTGGCGCGGCGCGAGGCCTACGACAGCCTGTCGGCCCTGGTGCAGGCGGTGCAGCGGGCGCTCTCGGAGCCGCGGGCGGTGCGCCCCGCCCTGCAGGAACTGGAGCGCATGCTGGGCCACGGCTACCAGCTGCTGGCGCAGCTGACCGCGGTGAAGACCATGCTGCTGCGGCGGCGCGACCACCTGGACATCGCGCAGCTGCAGGCGCCGCTGCGTGAAGCGGCGGGCGCGATCGCGCAGGCCCTGGCCCAGCCGGGCAGCACGCAGGCGGCACCGGCCTGGAGCGCGGAGCAGCAGCCCATGTTCGAGCCGCCGGCCGGCACCGCGCAGGACCTCAACCCCTGGCTGCTGCGCCGCCTGCGCCTGGCCACGGGCCTGGCGCAGGCCTTCCGGCTGGAAGCCGACCAGGCCATGGCGCGCCGCGGCGCCCCGGCCGACGCCGGCGCGGTGCCGGCAGGCCGGGCGGCCGGGGGCTGAAGGCGCTCAGCGACGGTCCCAGTGGCCGCCGTGCTGCTGCCAGCCGCCGGGGCCCTGCGCCCAGCTGCGCGGCACCCAGCGGTAGCCGGGCCGCGGCGCTTCCCAGCGGCCGGGCGTCCAGACGTGCCGGCCGCTGCTCCAGGTCCAGTAGCCGCCGATCCAGATGTAGCCCGGCGCGGGCGCGACCACCTGGCTCTCCACGATCAGCGGCGGCGGCGCACTGGGCGCGACCACCACGCTGGCGCCGCCGTAGTAGGGCTGGCTGTAGACCGGCTGGCTGTAATAGGGCTGGGCGGGCGCCACCACGCAGCCGGCCAGCACAAGCGCGGCCGCGCCGGCCACCAGGGCCGGCGCGCTGCGGGGGATTCGGACTCTCATGGCATCTCCAGGGGTGATGCCTCTTCGAACGGGCGGGCGGCCCGGTGGTTGACGCCGCCGTGTTGCCGCCGGGTAAAGATCGTTGCCGGCCCGGCCGGTGGATCGCTGCCGGCTCAGCCCTGCGCGGCCTGCAGGGCGGCGATGCGCTCCTCGATGGGCGGGTGGCTGGAGAACAGCTTGCCCACGCCGGAGGTGATGCCCAGGGTCTGCATGTTGCGCGGCAACTCGCCGGGCACCATGCCGCCCAGCCGGGCCAGCGCATGGATCATGGGCTGGCGCGCGCCCATCAGCTGCGTGGACCCGCGGTCGGCGCGGAACTCGCGCTGGCGCGAGAACCAGGCCACGATCATCGCGGCCAGGAAGCCCAGCACGATGTCCAGCACCAGGGTGGTCACGTAGTAGCCGATGCCCGGGCCGCGGCTTTCGCTGTCGCGGCGCAGGAAGCCGTCGACCACGTAGCCCACCACGCGCGAGAGGAACACCACGAAGGTGTTCATCACGCCCTGGATCAGCGTCATGGTGACCATGTCGCCGTTGGCGATGTGGGCCACCTCGTGGCCGATGACGGCCTCGACCTCCTCGCGCGTCATGCCCTGCAGCAGGCCGGTGGACACCGCCACCAGGGCGCTGTTCCTGAAGGCGCCGGTGGCGAAGGCATTGGGCTCGCCCTCGAAGATGCCGACCTCGGGCATGCCGATCCCGGCCTTGTCGGCGAAGCGGCGCACGGTCTCGACGATCCAGGCCTCGTCGGCGTTGCGCGGCTGCTCGATCACCTGCACGCCGGCCGACCACTTGGCCATGGGCTTGGAGATGAGCAGCGAGATGAAGGCGCCGCCGAAGCCCATGACCAGCGCGAAGCCGAGCAGCATGCCCAGGTTCAGGCCGTTGGCCGTGAGGTAGCGGTTCACGCCGAGCAGGCTGGAGACGATGCCCAGCACCAGCACGACGGCGAAGTTGGTGGCGACGAAGAGGAGGATGCGTTTCATGTTGTGGCTATTCTCCGGGGAACGGGAGGCGTGGCGGTCGGGTCCAGGCCGGTTGCGGTCCAGATGCGGCCCGCGGGGGCCGAATCAAGGCCGCGCCGGCCTGAATACGAAAGAGTCATCGTAGAACGAAAAGTTCTCGCTCTCCACGCACCAGCCCGGAATGCCCAGGACCGGCAGGGGCGTGAAGGGCTTGGTGGCCAGGCGGTCGGGCACCAGGCAGGGCGCGAGGGCCGCGTCGGCGCCGGCCAGGTCGGGCGCGCCGCCCGGCGCGCCCAGCGGCACCGGCGAGCGCCAGACGTGGGCCGTCAGGTCCTTGCGCGGCTGCTTGAGTTTTTCCAGCAGGGCATGGCCGAAGACGACCAGCCGCGCCTGGACCCAGGCCGGGCGCAGGTCCACGAAGGCGCGGCGCCAGTCGCGCGCGAGCAGCGCCGCCCACAGCGGCGCGGGCGCGTCCAGCAGGGCGCCGTTCTCGTCCAGCAGGGTCACCGCATCGCGCACCGGCCCGCGCACCGGGCCCACGCCGGCGCGCGCGATCTCGCCGGCCTGCACCCGGTTGAGCTGCTGCTTGCAGCGCGGGAAATGCATCCACACCAGGCCGTTGAAGAAGTCGTGCGCATTCTCGCGGGTGGGGCAGGCGCCGGCGCGGAAGATGTGCGCCTCGTAGGCCTCGCCCGGCGGCAGCGCCGCCTGCGGCACGAACTGCACGGGCGCGGCGGCCCGCGCATTCAGCGCCTCGTGCAGGGCGACGCCCTCGCGCACGGCCGCGGCCACGGCGGTGCCGTGCCCGGCGAAAGGCGCGTACCAGGGCCGCTGCCAGTCGGCCGCGGCCGGCAGCCCGTTCAGGCCACCCGCTTCCAAGGCAGGGATTCGCCCGCGCGCAGCGGCTTGAGGCTGGCCTCGCCGAAGGGGAAGGACTCGGGCGTCAGCCAGTCTTCGCGGCGCAAGGTGATGTGGCCGGTGTTCACCGGCAGGCCGTAGAACGCGGGCCCGTTGCGACTGGCGAAGCCTTCCAGCTTGTCCAGGGCGCCCGCTGCGTCGAAAGCCTCGGCGTACATCTCGATCGCGGCATGCGCGGTGTAGCAGCCGGCGCAGCCCACCGCGTGCTCCTTCAGGTGGGCCGGGTGCGGTGCGCTGTCCGTGCCCAGGAAGAAGCGCGGATGGCCGGAGGTGGCCGCCGCCACCAGCGCCTGGCGGTGGGTTTCGCGCTTGAGCACCGGCAGGCAGTAGTAGTGCGGCCGGATGCCGCCGGTGAAGATCGCGTTGCGGTTGTAGAGCAGGTGGTGGGCGGTGATGGTCGCGCCGGTGTGCGCGTCCGCGTCCTGCACGTACTGCGCCGCCTCCTTGGTGGTGATGTGCTCGAAGACGATCTTCAGTTCGGGGAAGTCGCGCCGCAGCGGGATCAGCTGCTGCTCGATGAACACCGCCTCGCGGTCGAACAGGTCGATGTCGGGCGAGGTCACCTCGCCGTGCACCAGCAGCAGCAGGCCCTCGCGCTGCATGGCCTCCAGCGTGGCGTATGTCTTGCGGATGTCGGTCACGCCAGCGTCGCTGTTGGTGGTGGCGCCCGCGGGATAGAGCTTCAGGGCCACCACGCCGGCGTCCTTCGCGCGGCGGATCTCGTCCGGCGGCAGGTTGTCGGTGAGGTACAGCGTCATCAGCGGCTCGAAGCTGAGGCCCGCCGGCACGGCCGCGAGGATGCGCTCGCGGTAGGCGGCGGCCTGTGCTGCGGTGGTCACCGGCGGCTTGAGGTTGGGCATGATGATCGCGCGGCCGAACTGGGCCGCGGTGTGCGGCACCACGGCCTGCAGGGCCGCGCCGTCGCGCACGTGCAGATGCCAGTCGTCCGGCCGGACGATGGTGATTTCCTGGGTCATGCCCGTATTTTCGCCGGAACGCAGCGGCGCCTGCCGACAGGTACGCGCCGCCTCAGTGCGAGAGGATCTTGTTCAGGAAGTCCTTGGTGCGCGGCTGGCGGTTCTCGGGGTGCGAGAAGAACTCGTCCTTGGAGCAGTCTTCCAGGATGCGGCCGCCCACGTCGATGAAGATCACGCGGCTGGCGACCTTGCGCGCGAAGCCCATCTCGTGCGTGACCACCATCATGGTCATGCCCTCCTTGGCCAGGCCCACCATCACGTCCAGCACCTCGCCCACCATCTCGGGGTCCAGCGCGGAGGTGGGCTCGTCGAACAGCATCACCACCGGGTCCATGGACAGGGCACGGGCGATGGCCACGCGCTGCTGCTGGCCGCCCGAGAGCTGGCCGGGGAACTTGTCCTTGTGCGCCATCAGGCCCACGCGGTCCAGCATCTTCAGGCCGCGGGTACGGGCCTCGTCCAGGCTGCGGCCCAGCACCTTGACCTGGGCGATGGTGAGGTTCTCGGTCACCGACAGGTGAGGGAACAGCTCGAAGTGCTGGAACACCATGCCCACGCGGCTGCGCAGCTTCGGCAGGTCGGTCTTGGGATCGTGCACCGGGACGCCGTCGACGTAGATCTCGCCCTTCTGGAAAGGCTCCAGCGCGTTGACGGTCTTGATGAGGGTGGACTTGCCGGAGCCCGAGGGCCCGCACACCACCACCACGTCGCCCTTGTCGATGGTGACCGAGCAGTCGGTCAGCACCTGGTGGGTGCCGTACCACTTGGAGACGTTCTTGATTTCGATCATGGACATGGAAGGACGCTCCGGTCAGCGGATGATGGCGATGCGCGCCTGCAGGCGCTTGACCAGCCAGGACAGGCTGTAGCAGATGACGAAGTACACCACCGCGGCCAGGATGTAGGCCTCGCGCGGGTGGCTCAGGTTGGCGCCGGCCGTGGTGAAGCCGTGCAGCATGTCGTTGGCCGTGATGATGTAGACCAGCGAGGTGTCCTGGAACAGGATGATGGTCTGCGTCAGCAGGATGGGCAGCATGTTGCGGAAGGCCTGCGGCAGGATCACCAGGTGCATGTTCTGGCCGTAGGTCATGCCCAGGGCCATGCCGGCGAACACCTGGCCGCGCGCGATGGACTGGATGCCCGCGCGCATGATCTCGGAGAAGTAGGCCGCCTCGAAGGCGACGAAGGTGATCACCGCGGAGACTTCGGCGCCTATGGGGCGGCCGATCAGGATGGGCACCAGCAGGAAGAACCACAGCAGCACCATCAGCAGCGGGATGGAGCGCATGCCGTTCACGTAGATGGTGGCGGGCACGTCCAGCAGCTTGTTGCCCGACAGGCGCATCAGGGCCAGGACGGTGCCGAACACGATGCCGCCCAGCGTGGAGACGATGGTCAGCGTGACGCTGAAGTAGAAGCCGTGCAGCACGAAGCTGCGCAGCACGTCCCAGGTGAAGACGTTGAATTCCAGCATCTCAGTGGCCCCCACCGCCGGTGTTGGCGACGAAGCCCGGCACGCGCGCCCGCTTCTCGATGACGGCCATGATGCGGTTGATGGCGAAGGCCGAGATGACGTAGAGCGCCGTCACGGCCAGGTAGATCTCGACCCCGCGCGAGGTTTCCTCGCCGGCCTGCTGGGCGAAGAAGGTCAGTTCGGTCACCGACACCGCGAAGGCGACGGAGGAGTTCTTGAAGATGTTCATCGCCTCGCTGGTCAGCGGCGGGATGATGATGCGGAACGCCATGGGCAGCAGCACATAGCGGTAGTACTGCGGCGTGGTGAAGCCCATCGCCATGCCGGCGTAGCGCTGGCCGCGCGGCAGCGACTGGATGCCGGCACGCACCTGCTCGGCGATGCGCGCCGAGGTGAACAGCCCAAGGCCCATGACCACCAGCACCAGCTTGTTGGTGCTGGCGAAGACGGGGATGAGCACCGGCAGCACGTGGTACCAGAGGAAGATCTGGACCAGCAGCGGGATGTTGCGGAACAGTTCCACCCAGGCGTTGCCCAGGCGGGTGACGATGGGGCTGTCGGGCAGCGTGCGCAGGGTGCCCACCAGGGACCCCACCACCAGCGCCACCACCAGCGAGGCACAGGCCACGATGACGGTCTGGCCCCAGGCCTGCAGCAGCCAGTCCAGGTAGGTCTGCGTGCGGCCGGAACCGAAGCAGCCCTTCACCGCCTCCTTGTCGATCGTGTCCAGGCAGAACACCTGCCAATCGAGGCTCATTCTTCTCTTCTCCTCCCCGCATTCGGCGCCGCCGCCCCGGCGGGGCGGCGCGCGCCGGGGCGCGGTCGCCCCTGCGGCCGGTGTGGCGCCGCCTTACTTCTTGGCGTTGAAGTCTTCAGCCGGCTTGTCGTTGGGGTTCACCATCAGGCTCTTGAGCACCGAGCCCATGGGCAGGTTCACGCTGGTGTTCTTGGGCGGGATCGGGCTCATGAACCACTTGTTGTAGAGCTTCTCCAGGTCGCCGCTCTTGATCATGGTGCGGATCTGGTCGTCCACGGCCTTCTTGAAGGCGGGATCGTCCTTGCGCATCATCACCGCGATCGGCTCGACGTTCAGCGTCTCGCCCACGATGGCGTAGTCCTTGGGGTTCTTGGACGAGGCGATCAGGCCGGCCAGGATGTTGTCGTCCATGACGAAGGCGTCGGCGCGGCCGGATTCCAGCAGCAGGAAGCTGTCGGCGTGGTCCTTGCCGTAGACCTCCTTGAATTCCAGGCCGGTGGCGCGCTCGTGCTTGCGCAGCAGCGCGACCGAGGTGGTGCCGGTGGTGGTGGCGACGGTCTTGCCTGCCAGCTGGGCGACGGACTTGATGCCCGAGTTCGCCTTCACGGCGGTGCGCACTTCCGTCACGTAGGTGGTCAGGCCGAAGGCGACGTCCTTCTGGCGGGCCAGGTTGTTGGTGGTGGAGCCGCACTCCAGGTCCACGGTGCCGTTCTGCACCAGCGGGATGCGGTTGGCGGAGGTGACCGGCGTGTATTCGATCTTGGCCTGGGGCGCCACGGCGTGCAGGATCTTCTCGCACAGCTCGACGTGGTAGCCGGTGTACTTGCCGTCGCCCAGGGTGTAGGCCAGGGGCGCGGAGGATTCGCGCACGCCCATCACAGCCTTGCCGGAGGACTTGATCTTGGCCAGGGTGTCGTTGGCCTGGGCCTGGGCGCCGGTGGCGGCGAGCGCGGCTGCGGCGGCGACCGCCAGGGCGAGGAACTGCTTTTTCATGGATGAACTCCTGTGGTGTCCGAAGTGGAGGACGGCATTGTGACAAGGCTGCGGGCCGTTCCGGCCGCCACCGCCTCCCGGTGGTGCCTCGGATGAAGCAGGCTTTGTGCCGGGATTGGGCGCGAACTGTAAGGCCGGGCCGGTGCCGGGGCCAATGCGCATTCTGCGCCGGCCCATGCATGAAATGAATAAGGGCTCATCCGCCCTGCCCGCCGCTCGCCAACCAGGCCCACAAGGCCTGCGCCGTGCCCTTGGGCGCCCCGTGGTCTACGGGTTTCTCCCGATAAGCGCGTATGTCCATGGTGGCTTCCAGCGGCGCCATGCCCGGCGGCAGCGCGCTGACCAGCCGCTTGGCCTTCAGCTCCTTGCGCACGGCGCTGTAGGGCAGGAAGGCGACGCCGTGCCCTTCCATCGCCATCACCTTCAGGCCCTCGGCCATGTCGGTCTCGTACACGCGTTCCAGGTGGATCGCGACGGGCGACTCCTTGAGGATCTGGTCGGTGATGCGGCCCAGGTAGGCGCCGGGTGCGTAGCCCAGGTAGGGCAGCGGCTGGCCGGGACGGCCCGGCAGGTGGAACAGCGGCTGGCCGTCGGCGCCGGGCTTGCAGTAGGGCGCCAGCGTCTCGCGCCCCAGGCTGACCATCTCGTAGCGGTCCGCGTCCAGTTGCAGCGGCTGCGACAGGTGGTGGTAGGCGATGAGCAGGTCGCAGCCGCCCTCCACCAGCCGCATCACCGCGTCGTGCACGTTGAGCGCGATCAGGCGCGTCTTCACCGGGCCGAACTTCTCGCGCAGCTGCGACAGCCAGGCGGGGAAGAAGGTGAAGGCCAGGGTGTGCGGGCAGGCGAACTCGATCACGTCCTGCCCGGCCGAGGAATGGCCGCGCAGCATGGCGCGCGTGCTCTGCAGCGCCTGCAGCATCTCGATGGCCTGGGCGTACAGGGTCTCGCCGGCCGGGGTGAGCCGTGTCGGGTAGGAGCTGCGGTCCACCAGGTCGGTGCCGGCCCAGGCCTCCAGCGCCTGGATGCGTCGCGAGAAGGCCGGCTGCGTCACGTGGCGCAGCTGCGCCGAGCGGCTGAAGCTGCGGGTTTCGGCGAGGCTGACGAAGTCCTCCAGCCACTTGGTTTCCATGCCGGTGTCCTAGGGGGCGTGGCGGGCGGCGCCGGCCGCGGGCCCGGCGTGCGCGGGGCGGCACGGGGCAAAAAAGGCAAGGCTCATCCGCGGCATGTTAGCCGCAGGCCGGGGCCCCGGGCCCACCGGGCGGGGGCAGGGTTTTCTCCATGAAGACCGAGAGCGGGTCGGGACCGTAGCCGCCGAAGGGGCCGCGGCGAACGAAGCCGCAACGCGCGTACAGGCCCAGGGCCTCGGGCTGCAGGGTGCCGGTCTCCAGGCGCACCAGGTGCACGCCGCGCGCCACCAGCTCCTGCTCCAGGAAGGCGATGACGCGCAGGGCCGCGCCCCGGCCGCGGGCCTCGGGGCGCACGTACATGCGCTTGAGCTCGGCGAAGCCCTCCTGCAGCACCGCGGCGCCGCAGCCGAGCGCCGCGCCGGTGGCGTCGCGCACCACCGCGAACAGCACGTTGGGCCGCAGCATCGTGGGCAGGTCGATGCCGTGGAAGCTCTCGGCCGGGTACAGCGGCTTCTGGTAGGCATCCAGGGCGTCGACCAGGGCCAGCACCTCCGGCTGGTCCGGGCGCTCCAGCGCGATCCGCAGGCCGCTCACAGGCTCATCACCTCCACGAAGCGCTCGCCCTCGCCGCCCTGCTGCTGCAGCGCCCACATCTCGGCGTAGCGCCCGCCCTGGGCCAGCAGCTCGGCATGGGTGCCGCGCTCCAGGATGCGGCCGGCCTCCATGACCAGGATCTGGTGGGCGTCCACCACCGTGGACAGACGGTGGGCGATCACCAGCGCGGTCTTGCCGCGCGCCACGCCTTGCAACTCGCCCTGGATGGCGCGCTCGTTGGCCGAATCCAGGGCCGAGGTGGCCTCGTCGAAGATCAGGATGGGCGGGTCCTTCAGCAGGGTGCGGGCGATGGCCACGCGCTGCTTCTCGCCGCCCGAGAGCTTGAGCCCGCGCTCGCCGACCATGGTCTGGTAGCCCTTGGGGGTGGAGGCGATGAAGTCGTGGATGCGGGCCGCGCGCGCGGCCTCCTCGATCTCGGCATGGCTGGCGCCGGGCCGGCCGTAGGCGATGTTGTATTCCACCGTGTCGTTGAAGAGCACGGTGTCCTGCGGCACGATGCCGATCGCCTGCCGCAGGCTGGACTGCGTGACCTCGCGGATGTCCTGGCCGGCGATGGCGATGCGGCCCTGCTGCACGTCGTAGAAGCGGTAGAGCAGGCGCGCCAGCGTGGACTTGCCCGAGCCCGAGGGCCCGACCACGGCCACCGTCTTGCCGGCCGGAATCTCGAAGCTGAGGTCGTGCAGGATGGGGCGCGCGGGCTCGTAGGCGAAGCCCACGTGCTCGAAGCGCACGGTGGGCTGGGCCAGGCCGCCCAGCGGCTGCGCGTCGGTGCGGTCGGCCACCTCGCGTTCGCGCGCCATCAGCGCGAACATCTTGTCCAGGTCGGTGAGGCTCTGCTTGATCTCGCGGTACAGCACGCCCAGGAAGTTGAGCGGGATGTAGAGCTGGATCATGAAGGCGTTGACCATCACCAGGTCGCCCAGGGTCAGCTTGCCGGCGGCCACGCCCGCCGTGGCCCGCCACAGCAGTGCCACCAGGCCCAGGGCGATGATGGTCTGCTGGCCGGTGTTGAGCACCGACAGCGTGGTCTGCGCCTTCAGCCGGGCCAGGCGCAGGCGCTCCAGGCTCTCCTCGTAGCGGCCCGCCTCGAAGGCCTCGTTGTTGAAGTACTTGACCGTCTCGTAGTTGAGCAGCGAGTCGATCGCCCGCGTGTGGGCCGCCGAATCGAATTCGTTGGCCTGGCGCCGGAACTGGGTGCGCCATTCGGTGAAGGAGACCGTGAAGGCGATGTACACCACCAGCGCCGCGATCGTGATCCAGGCGAACCAGGCGTCGAACTTCACGGCGAGGATGCCCAGCACCAGCGCCACCTCGATCAGCGTGGGCACGATGCTGTAGAGCGAGTACGAGATCAGCGACTCGATGCCGCGCACGCCGCGCTCGATGTCGCGCGTCATCCCCCCCGTCTGGCGCTCCAGGTGGAAGCGCAGGCTCATCGCGTGCAGGTGCTCGAAGGTCTCCAGCGCGATGCGGCGCGAGGCGCCCTGCGTGGCCTTGGCGAACACCAGCTCGCGCAGCTCGGCGAACAGCGTGGTGGACAGGCGCAGCAGGCCGTAGGCCAGCAGCAGGCCCACCGGCACCACCAGCAGCGCGGCCGGCTCGCCCGGCTTGATGCTCATGCGGTCGACCAGCTGCTTGAGCAGCACGGGCACGCCCACGTTGGCGAGCTTGGCGCCCACCATGAAGACCAGCGCGGCGGCGACGCGCCACTTGTAGTCCCAGAGGTAGGGCAGCAGGCGGCGGATGGTGGACCAGTCGCCGGGCGGCTGGCTGCCGGGCGGGGCGGGAAGTGCGGTCGTGGAATCGCCTGATCGGCGCATGGGGGACAATCCTTGGAGCGAGTTCAGGAGATTGTGCCCATGTCCGAAGTTTCCAGCCCCGTCCACGTTGCGCTGCCCACCGACAAGGAGCTGGTGCTCAAGGTCATTCCCATGCCGGCGGACTGCAACGCCAACGGCGACATCTTCGGCGGCTGGGTCATGGCGCAGGTGGACCTGGCCGGCTCGGTGCTGCCGGCGCGCCACACCCAGGGCCGCATGGCGACGGTCGCGGTGAACGAGTTCGTGTTCAAGCAGCCGGTGCGGGTGGGCGACATCCTGTCCTTCTACTCGTCGGTGACGCGGATCGGCCGCACATCCATCACCGTGAAGGTGGAGGTCTACGCCGAACGCTTCCGCTCCCAGGGCCGCTACATCAAGGTGACCGAGGCCAACGTGACCTACGTGGCCATCGACGAGCAGGGCCGCCCGCGCCCCATCCCCCAGGACTGAGCCTCAGAACCTGCCGTGCCGCCCCTCGCCGGCGGCGAAGCGGCCCGCGCCTTCGATGCCGTCGGCCAGGCGCTCGCGGCTGCGCAGCCACTCCGCGTGCAGGGCCTGCGGCAGCGGCCTGTCCCAGCCCTCGTAGGCGTTGAGCCTGTCGGCGCGCATCGTCGCCTGCGGAAAGCCCGCGAGCTGCCGGGCCAGCGCCAGCGCCGCCTCGCGGGCGCCACCGCGCGGCACCACCCGGTTGGCCAGCCCCATGGCCAGGGCCTCGGGCGCCTCCACCTTGCGGCCGGTGAGGATCAGGTCCATCGCATGGCCCAGCCCGACCAGCCGCGGCAGGCGCACCGTGCCGCCGTCGATCAGCGGCACGCCGAAGCGGCGGCAGTAGACGCCGAAGTACGCGTCCTCCTCCATCACCCGCAAGTCGCACCACAGGGCCAGCTCCATGCCGCCGGCCACCGCGGCGCCGCTCACGGCGGCGATCACCGGCTTGGACAGCAGCAGCCGGCTGGGCCCCATGGGGCCGGCCGGCTGCGCCTGCCCGGGCTCGAAGTCCAGCGCGGCCATGACGCCGGCGGCGTCCTGCGCCAGCCGCGCGCCGGCCTGCAGGTCCCAGCCGGCGCAGAAGTGGCCGTGGGCGCCGTGGAACACCGCGACGCGCTGGGCCGGGTCGGCGTCGAAGGCCAGGAAGGCGGCATGCAGGGCGCGCGCGGTGTCCGCGTCCACGGCATTGCGCACCTCGGGCCGGTCCAGGGTGACCAGGGTCACCGGCCCATCGGTTTCGGTTCGCACGGCAGGGGTCATGCACGGGATTACACCGAGTCCCCACGCGCGCCGATTCGGGGTCAACCCTGTAGTTCGACGACGGGGCGGACCTTATAACTTTGGCAGCAATCGAACCAGAACGGGGGCCCGTGCAATTCATCCAACTCGTGATCAGCGGCATCGCGCAAGGCTGCATCTACGGGCTGATCGCGCTGGGCTTCGTGCTGATCTACAAGGCCACGGAAACGGTGAGCTTCGCCCAGGGCGAGCTGATGATGCTGGGCGCCTTCGGCGGCCTGGGGGTGATGAGCTTCATGGGCCTGCCCTACTGGGCCGCGGTGCTGGGCGCCATCGCCGGCATGGCCCTGTTCGGCATGCTGCTGGAGCGCCTGGTCATCCGGCCCATCCTGGGCCAGCCGGCCTTCTCCATCGTGATGCTCACCATCGGCATCGGCTACGTGGCCCGCGGCGCCATCACCATGATCCCCGGCATAGGCACCGAGACGCAGGCCCTGCCCGTGCCCTACAAGGACCAGGTGCTGAACGCCGGCCCGCTGCTGCTCAACGTGGAGCAGCTGGTGGTGATCGCGGCCACCGCCGTGCTGAGCGCGCTGCTCTACGCCCTGTTCCGCTACAGCAAGGTCGGCATCGCCATGCAGGCCGCCTCGCAGAACCAGCTCGCGGCCTACTACATGGGCATCCCGGTGCAGCGCCTGAACAACCTGGTGTGGGGCCTGGCGGCTGCCGTGGCGGCGATCGCGGGCCTGCTGCTGGCGCCCATCACCTTCGTGCACGCCAACATGGGCTTCATCGGCCTCAAGGCCTTCCCGGCGGCGGTGGTCGGCGGCTTCGGCAGCCTGCCGGGCGCCCTGGTCGGCGGGCTGGTGATAGGCACCGTGGAATCGCTCTCCGGCTTCTACCTGCCGGAGGGCTTCAAGGACGTGGCGGCCTACGTGGTGGTGCTGGTCATGCTGATGGTGCGGCCCAACGGCCTGTTCGGCGAACGCCTGCGCAAGAAGGTCTGATGCGCTTCCTGTTCAAGACCAGCTACGCGCAGGACATCCGGCTCGCCCGGCACGGCGGCCATGTGTTCTGGTACGGGCTGCTGGCCCTGTTCCTGGTGGCCGCCCCCTGGCTGGCCAGCGAGTACCTGCTGTCGCAGCTGACCTTCATCCTCATCTACGGCATCGTCGGCCTGGGGCTGATGCTGCTGGCCGGCTACACCGGCCTGTTCTCCATCGGCCACGCCGCCTTCTTCGGCGTGGGCGCCTACACCGAGGCGGTGCTGGCCGGCATGGGCTGGCCCTTCGTGCTGTCGCTGCCCCTGGCCGCCATGCTGGCCGCGGCCACCGGCGTGGTCGTGGGCCTGCCCGCGCTGCGCGTGAAGGGCATCTACCTGGGCATGGCCACGCTGTCCTTCGGCTTCGTGGTGGCCGAGGTGTTCGCGCGCTGGGAAAGCGTCACCGGCGGCAACGCGGGCAAGTCGGTGAACGCCGCCAAGGCCTTCGGCTGGACCGCCGAGGCCGGCGCGCCCTTCTACTACCTGTGCCTGCTGCTGGCCGCGGTCGCGACCCTGGCCTGCCTGAACCTGCTGCGCTCGTCCACGGGCCGGGCTTTCGTCGCCATCCGCGATTCCGAAGTCTCGGCGCAGAGCATGGGCATCGCGCTGGCCCGCTACAAGACCCTGTCCTTCGCGATCTCGGCTGCGCTGGCGGGCCTGGGCGGTGGGCTGTACGCGCACCACATCCATTTCATCTCGCCCGACCAGTTCGACATCATCCAGTCCATCGACCTGCTGCTCATGGTGGTGGTGGGCGGGCTGGGCTCCATCCACGGCGCCTTCCTGGGCGCGATCTTCCTGATCGGGCTGCCGCAGGCCATCAGCGCGGTGAAGGACTACCTGCCCGCGGCGGTGGGGCAGGCGCCGGGCCTGAAGGCGGTGGTCTACGGCGGCGTGCTGGTGGCCTTCGTGCTGTTCGAGCCGCTGGGCCTGTACGGGCGCTGGCTGAAGGTGCGCACCTACCTGCAGCTCTTCCCGTTCTACCGCAAGGGCATGTTCAAGCGGCAGAAGTCCTTCCAGAAATCGGACCGGCTGAAATGAACGCCCCGGACACCCCGCCGCCCACCGACGCCCTGCTGCAGGCGCGCGACATCAGCGTGCGCTTCGGCGGCGTGATGGCCGTGAACAAGGTCAGCTTCGACGTGCGGCGCGGCGAGGTGTTCACGCTGATCGGCCCCAACGGCGCCGGCAAGACCACGGTGTTCAACCTCATCAGCCGCCTCTACGCGCCCACCTCGGGGCGCATCACCTACGACGGCCAGGACCTGGCGCGGCAGCCGCCGCACAAGGTCGCCTCGCTGGGCATCGCCCGCACCTTCCAGAACATCGAGCTGTTCGAGTACGCCACGGTGCTGCAGAACCTGCTGATCGGGCGCCACACCCACCGCCGCACGGGCTTCTGGCAGGACATCCTGTTCACGCCGGCCGCGCGGCGCGCCGAGATCGAGGCGCGCGAGAAGGTCGAGCAGGTGATCGACTTCCTGGACCTGCAGCACCACCGCGATTCGCTGGTCGCCGGCCTGCCCTACGGCGTGCGCAAGGTGGTGGAACTGGGCCGCGCCCTGTGCACGCAGCCCAGGCTGCTGCTGCTGGATGAGCCCTCCTCCGGCCTCAACGTCGAGGAAACCGAGGACATGGCCTTCTGGATCCAGGACATCCAGCGCGACCTGGGCATCACCGTGCTCATGGTGGAGCACGACATGAGCCTGGTCTCGCGCGTCTCCGACCGCGTGCTGGCCATGAACCAGGGCGAGGTGCTGGCCATGGGCTCGCCGCGCGAGGTGCAGGCCCACCCCGGCGTGGTGGAGGCCTACCTGGGCACCATCGAGGACGTGTCCAGCCTGCGCAGGGAGGTTGCATGAGCGTCGTTGCGTGGCGCCAGGACCTGGAGGCAGCCTCGTGAGCCTCAACCCGCCCGCGATCAGCGACACGCCCGTGCTGCAGCTGATGAACGTGGAGTCCGCCTACGGGCCCATCAAGGCGATACGCGGCGTCAGCCTGCAGGTGCGGCGGGGCGAGGTCGCCACGGTGCTCGGCTCCAACGGCGCCGGCAAGACCACCATCCTCAAGACCATCTCCGGCATCATCGACCCGCGCAAGGGCAGCGTGCAGTTCAAGGGCGAGGACATCACCGCCCAGGACCCGGCCTACATCGTGGAGCAGGGCCTCTCGCACGTGCCCGAGGGGCGCGAGGTGTTCCCGCTGCTGTCGGTGCACGACAACCTGCTGATGGGCGCCTACACCCGGCGCGACCGCGACGGCGTGGCCCGGGACATGGAGGCCGTGTACCGCTACTTCCCCATCCTCAAGGAGCGGGCTGCACAGGACGCGGGCCTGCTCTCGGGCGGCCAGCAGCAGATGCTGGCGATCTCGCGCGCGCTCATGGCCTCGCCGGACCTGATCCTGCTGGACGAGCCCAGCCTGGGCCTGTCGCCCAAGCTGACCAAGGAGATCTTCGAGATCGTGGTGCGCATCAACCGCGAGCGCGGCACCACCCTGCTGCTGGTGGAGCAGAACGCCAACATGGCGCTGAACGCCGCCGACTACGGCTACGTGCTGGAGAACGGCCGCATCGTCATGGAGGACACCTGCGGTCGCCTGCGCGAGAAGGACGACATCAAGGAGTTCTACCTCGGCATGAAGGACGCCGGCGTGCGCGGCGAGCGGCGCTGGAAAAAGAAGAAGACCTGGCGATGAGCACGCTCTGGACCCTCACCCGCAGCATCAATCCCGACCCGCGCATCGTGCTGCCGGGCGACACCCTGCCCGCCATGTTCTGGAACGGCGTCAGCCAGCGCGGCCCGCGGGTGTGGCTGCGCCAGAAGGACCTGGGCATCTGGCGCAGCTGGACCTGGACGCGTGCCGGCGAGGCGGTGGCCGAGATCGCCGGCGGGCTGATGTCGCTGGGCTTCGCCCCGGGGGACACCGCCTCCATCCTCGCCAACACGGTGGTCGAGTGGGTGCTGGCCGACCTGGCCATCCTCTCCTGCGGCGGCGTCTCCAACGGCATCTACCCCACCGACGCGGCCGGGCAGGTGCAGTACCTGTGCGAGGACTCCCGCACCCGCGTGCTCTTCGTCGAGGACGACGAGCAGCTGGACAAGGCGCTGGAGGTGCGCGAGCGCCTGCCCGGGCTGGTGAAGATCGTGGTCTTCGACATGGAAGGCCTGCGCGACCTGAACGATGCGGGCGTGATCAGCCTGCAGGCCCTGCGCGAGGCCGGCCGCGCCTGGAACGCGCAGCACGCGGGCGAGCTGCAGCGCCGCGTCCAGGCCTGCCGCCCGGAAGACCTGGCCATCCTGGTCTACACCTCGGGCACCACCGGCAAGCCCAAGGGCGCGATGCACAGCCACGGCGGGCTGGTCTACACCGTGCGCGGCTACAACAGCCTGATCCCGCAGGACGAGCGCGACGAGCGCATCTGCTTCCTGCCGCTGTGCCACATCGCCGAGCGGGTGGGCGGCGAGTACTCCGCGCTCTACACCGGCTCGGTGCTCAACTTCGTCGAGAACCCGGAGACCGTGCCCGAGAACGTGCGCGAGATCCAGCCCACCGTGTTCCTGGCGGTGCCCCGGGTGTGGGAGAAGTTCTATTCCGGCGTGATGATCGGCCTGAAGGAGGCGAGCCGCCTGCAGCAGGCGGCCTACGCCTGGTCCATCGGCGTGGGCACGCGCATCGCCGAAAAGGTGCTGGCCGGCGAGCCCGTGGGCGCGGGGCTCAAGCTGCAGTTCCAGCTGGCGCGCTGGCTGGCGCTGGCGAACGTGCGCAAGATGATAGGCATAGACCGGGCGCGCTTCCTGGTCACGGGGGCGGCGCCCATCTCGCCCGAGCTGGTGCGCTGGTACCTGGCGCTGGGCGTGCCCATGCTGGAGGTCTGGGGCATGACGGAGTCCTGCGGCGCCTCCACCGGCGTGCCGCTGGACCGCATCCGGCCCGGCTCCATCGGCCCGGCGACGCCGTACAACGAGGTGCGCGTCGACCCGGTCACCGCCGAGATCCTGGTGCGCGGACCCAACGTCTTCATGGGCTACCTCAACCAGCCCGCCCGGACCGCCGAAGCCCTGGACCCCGAGGGCTGGCTGCACACCGGCGACGTGGGCACCGTGGACGCCGACGGCTTCTTCCGCATCACCGACCGCATGAAGGACATCATCATCACGGCCGGCGGCAAGAACGTGACGCCCAGCGAACTGGAGAACGAGCTGAAGTTCTCGCCCTACATCACCGACGCCGTGGTGATCGGCGACCGGCGGCCCTACCTCACGGTCATCGTCATGATCGACCAGGAGAATGTCGAGAAGTACGCGCAGGACCACGACGTGCCCTTCTCCAACTACGCCAGCCTCACCCGCACGCCGCAGGTGCAGGACCTGATCCAGGCCGAGATCGACCGGGTCAACGCCCGCTTCGCGCGGGTGGAGCAGATCAAGAAGTTCTTCCTGCTGGACACGCAGCTCACGGCCGAGGACGAGGAGCTCACGCCCACCATGAAGCTCAAGCGCAAGCTGGTGCAGACCAAGTATGCCGACCGCATCGAGGCCATGTACGCCTGAACGAGGTTCAACCCGCCGCCGCGGCGCCAGGCTGGAAGCAGCGCGCCACGGCGGCACGACCGAGCCCGGCGCCGCCGGGCCCCACGCAAACGAAGGAGACAGGCAATGCAGATGAAGTCCATCGCGGTGCTGGCCGCGTTCGCCCTGGCCTCGGGCCTGGCCAACGCCCAGCAGCAGGGCGTGAGCAAGACCGAGATCCTGGTCGGCACCATCCAGGACCTCTCCGGCCCGCTGGCCGGCTACGGCAAGCAGGCCCGCAACGGCATGCAACTGCGCATCGACGAGCTGGCGGAACAGCAGGGCGGCATCCACGGCCGCAAGATCAAGCTGCTGGTCGAGGACGACGGCTACGACCCCAAGAAGGCCGTGCTGGCGGCGCAGAAGCTGGTGAACCAGGACAAGGTCTTCATCGTCGCCGGCCACCTGGGCACCGCGCCCAACATGGCCGCGATGCCGGTGCAGTTCGAGAAGAACATCGTCAACTTCATGCCGATCACGGCGGCGCGCGAGATGTACGAGCCCACCAACCGGCTCAAGTACTCCTTCGCCGCCACCTACTACGACCAGATCCGCCTGGCCCTGCCGAAGATGGTCAAGGACAAGCAGGCCAAGAAGGTCTGCAGCATCTACCAGGACGACGACTTCGGGCTGGAGGTGCAGCGCGGCGCCGAGGCCGGCGCCAAGGCGGCCGGCATGGAGATCGCCGAGAAGACCACCTTCAAGCGCGGCGCGACCGACTTCTCCTCGCAGGTGGCCCGGCTCAAGGCCGCCAACTGCGACCTGGTGGTGCTGGGCACCATCATCCGCGAGACCATCGGCACCATCGCCGAGTCGCGCAAGACCGGCTTCAACCCGACCTTCCTGGGCTCCTCGGCGGCCTACACCGACCTGATCCACAAGCTGGGCGGCAAGCCCATGGACGGCCTGTACGCCACCATGACGGTGCAGCACCCCTACCTGGACGAAGCCTCGCAGCCGATCCGCTTCTGGGCCGCCAAGTACAAGACGAAGTTCAACGAGGACCCGACCGTGTTCTCGGCCTACGGCTACCTGATCATGGACGAGTTCATCCAGGCGGCCCTCAAGGCGGGCCCCAACCTGACGACCGACAGCTTCATCAAGGCCATGGACAGCATGAGCTTTCCGGCCGACATGTTCGGCGGCCCGCCCCAGAGCTACACCGCCACCAAGCGCCTGGGCAACGACCAGTCGCGCCTGTCGCAGATCCAGAACGGCAAGTGGGTGGTCGTGTCGGACTACGTGAAGCCCTGAACGCGTCACGCGCCCGGTCAGGCCGCCCCCGGGCGGCCTTTTTCTTTCAATAATGCAGGCCATGCCCGCACCCCGCCCCGCCCCGCCCGATCGCCACGATCGCCCGCTGCTCGTGCTGGTGCTGCTGGCGACGGCCTTCTTCGGGCTGGTGCTGTGGCCGCTGGCGGGGGCGCTGTCCTGGGCGGTGTTCCTGGCCATCGTGTTCGCCGCCCTGCAAAGGCGCTCGGTGGAGGTGTGCCGCGGCCGCAAGGGCTGGGCCGCCTTCGGCACCCTGGTGGTGATCCTGGTGAGCGTGATCCTGCCCACGGTGCTGCTGACGGTGGCCGTCTCGCACGAGGCCGCGAACTTCTACGACCGCATCAAGAGCGGCGACGTGCAGCCCGGCGCCTGGCTGCAGCACGCGATCGAGGCCTCGCCCTCGTGGTTCCGCCAGTTCCTCGGCCAGGTCGGCGTGGACGACGTGCCCGGCCTGCAGCGCAAGCTGCTGGACACCCTGGGCAAGAGCGGTGAAGCCCTGACGGCGCGCGCCTTCTCCATCGGCCAGAACACGCTGGACTTCCTGATCAACTTCTTCGTGATGCTCTACCTGCTGTACTTCCTGCTGCGCGACGGGCCGGACCTGGTCGGGCGCGTGAGCGCGGCCCTGCCGCTGCAGCCGCTGCACACCCGGCGCCTGCTGGACCAGTTCGCGGTGGTGGTGCGCGCCACGGTGAAGGGCAACGTGGTGATGGCGCTGGCGCAGGGCGCGCTGGGCGGCCTGGCCTTCTGGGTGCTGGGCGTGCCAGGGCCGCTGCTCTGGGCCGCGGCCATGGCCCTGCTCTCGCTGCTGCCCGCCGTGGGGGCCGCCATGGTCTGGATCCCGGTCGCGCTCTGGCTGTGGTCCAAGGGGGAAGTCTGGCAGGCGCTGGGCCTGGCCGTCTGGGGCACGCTGGTGATCGGCATGGTGGACAACCTGCTGCGCCCCCTGCTGGTCGGCAAGGAGACCCGCCTGCCCGACTGGCTGGTGCTGGTCTCCACCCTGGGCGGGCTCACCGCCTTCGGGCCCAACGGTTTCGTGCTGGGCCCGGTGATCGCCGCGATCTTCCTTTCCGCCTGGGACATCTACGGCCAGGCGCGGCGCGAGCCGTCCGCCGCTCAGGACACGACGTAGACCCCGGCCCCCACCGACAACAGCTTGCCGCCCGGCCCGTGGAAGGCCATCCGGGTGTTGGCCACGCGGGAGCCGAGCCGGATCACCTCGGCCTGCAGCGTGAAGGCCTCGCCGATGGCCGGGCGCAGGTAGTCGATGCGCAGGTCGATGGTGCCCAGCTTGGAGAAACGCTGCAGCCGCTGCGCGGCGGGCTCGTCCATGTGGCGCGCGCCTATGGCGGCCATCACCGCCAGGCCGCCCATGGCGTCCAGCGTGGCGCTGATCACGCCGCCATGCAGCCGGTTGTGGGCGTAGTGGCCCACCAGCTCCGGCCGCATCGCGATGCGGCCCGTGACCTGCTCGGGCGCGAGATCCACGATCTCCAGCCCCAGCAAGCGGTTGAACAGGATCTTGTGCTCGAAGATGTCGCGCAGGCCGGCGACGAACTCGTCCTCGAACGGGAGCGGCGGCGCCGGTTTCATAGCCCCCACTGCCTCGCGGCCAGTTCCTTCATGATCTCCTCCGCGCCGCCGCCGATCATCATCACCTTGACCTCGCGGTAGATGCGCTCGCTCTTGGTGCCGCGCATGAAGCCCATGCCGCCCAGGATCTGCACGGCCTGGTCGGCGCAGAACTGCATGGCCTGAGTCGCGTGGTTCTTCAGCATGCAGACCTGGGCCACGCACTCGGGGTCCGACTCCAGGCGACCGGCATCCGCCATCGCCGTCACCGCCTGCAGCCAGGCGGCCGTGGACTCGATGCGCATGCGCATGTCGACCAGCTTGTGGCGTATGACCTGCTTCTCGATCAGGGCCGAGCCAAAGGCCTCGCGCTGGCGGGCCCAGTCCAGCGCCTCGTCCAGGCAGGCCTGCGCGAAGCCCAGCGCCATGGCCGACATGGCCAGCCGCTCGCCGTTGAAGTTGGACATGATGATGCGAAAGCCCGCCCCCTCCTCGCCGATGAGGTTCGCCGCGGGCACGCGCACGCCCTGGAAATGCATCAGCGCCGTGTCCGAGCACAGCCAGCCCATCTTGCGCAGCGCAGTGCGCGTCAGGCCGGGCGCATCGCCGGGCACGGCCAGCATGGAGATGCCGCCCGCGCCGCGCGCCTCGCCCGTGCGCACCGCGACCGTGATCCAGTCGGCCCGCACGCCCGAGGTGATGTAGACCTTCTCGCCGTCGAGCACCCACTCGCCGCCCTCGCGGCGGGCGCGCGTGCGCAGCGCCGCCACGTCCGAGCCGCCGCCCGGCTCGGTGATGGCCAGCGCGGCGATGCGCTCGCCGCGCAGCACCGGCGGAACGATCGCCTGTTGCAGCGCCTCGCTGCCGTGCCGCAGGATGGGGGGCAGCCCGATGTTGTGCGAGAACAGGGCGGCCATCACGCCGCCGCTGCCGCCATGGCGCGCCAGCGCCACCGAGAGCGCGTTGCGCAGCGCGAAGCTGGCCGTCGTGCCGCCCAGCGCCTCCGGGTAGCCCAGGCCCAGCCAGCCCAGTTGCGCCACCTCGCGGTACAGCTCGCGCGGCACACTCCCGGCTTCGTCCCAGGCCTCCACCTGCGGCGCGATGCGCGCCTGGGCGAAGCGCCGCACGGACTCGGTCAGCGCACCGATGGCCTCATCGTCCATGCTCATGCCAGCGGCTCCAGCTGCACCAGCAACTGCCCGGGCGCGGCCTGCTGGCCCACCGCCACGGCGACCTGGGCCACGCGGCCGTCGCGCGGCGCGGTGAGCGCGTGCTCCAGCTTCATGGACTCCAGCACCGCCAGGGTCTGGCCCTGGCGCACGGGAGTACCGGGCGCCACCGGCAGGGCGATCACCTTGCCGTTGAAGGGCGAGCGCAGCGCGTCCTGCGCGCCCGCGCCCCCGCGCGCGGCGGGCTCGAAGGACGCGTCCTCGGCGAAGAAATCCAGCGTGCCGCAGCGCAGGTGCCAGGCCGTGCCGCCGCCGGGCTGCGGCACGGGCAGCGCATCCGCCGCGGGCACGGCCGCCGCGTCCTGCGGCACGTCCAGCAGCTGCCCGCGGTGGCGCACCCGCAGCGGCCGGGGCCAGGGGCAGCCCAGCGCGGGGGCCGCAGGCGCGAACACGGCCTTGGCCGCACCGGCCAGCACCGCGTCCTCCTCGGCCCGCAGCCCGGCGCGCACCGCCTCGCCGGTGCGGGCGAAGAAGTCGATGCCGGCCTCGCCCTCCAGGAAGCCGGGCAGGCGCAGCGCGGCCGCCAGGAAGCGCCGATTGGTGGGCAGGCCGCGCACGTCCAGCGCGTCCAGCGCCGAGGCGAGCCGCGCCACGGCCTGGGCCCGCGTGGGCGCATGCGCAACGAGCTTGCCCAGCATGGAGTCGTAGTGCGGCGTGACCTGCAGGCCCTCGAAGAGCGCGTGGTCGAAGCGCAGCCCGGGCCGGGCCGCCGGTTCGCGCAGCCGGAGCACCGTGCCGGTGTGGGGCGTGAAGTGCTCGTCCTCGGCGCACAGCCGCACCTCGATCGCGTGGCCGTGGAAGCGCAGCGCCTCCTGCGCCAGCGGCAGGGGCTCGCCCCGCGCCACGCGCAGCTGCCACTCCACCAGGTCCAGACCGGTCACCATCTCGGTCACCGGGTGCTCCACCTGCAGGCGGGTGTTCATCTCCATGAGGAAGAAGGCCTCGCCCTCCACCAGGAATTCCACGGTGCCCGCGCCCACGTAGCCGGCCGCCTGGGCAAGGCGCACCGCGCAGGCGCCCATGCGCTCGCGCATCGCGGGCGTCATGGCGGGGCCCGGCGTCTCCTCCACCAGCTTCTGGTGGCGGCGCTGCAGCGAACAGTCGCGCTCGCCCAGGTGGATGCAGTGGCCGTGCGCATCGGCGAAGACCTGGATCTCCACGTGGCGCGGCGCGAACAGCGCGCGTTCCAGCAGCAGTTCGCCCGAGCCGAAGGCCGCCTGCGCTTCCGAGCGCGCGCTGCGCAGGGCCTCCACCAGGTCGGGCGCCGCATGCACCAGCCGCATGCCGCGGCCGCCGCCGCCGGCCGCGGCTTTCACCATCACCGGGAAGCCGATGCGCTGCGCCTCCTCGATGAAGCGGGCGTCGGCCTGGTCCTCGCCGGCGTAGCCCGGCAGGCAGGGGATGCCTTCGGCCAGCGCGATGCGCTTGGCGGCCGACTTGCTGCCCAGGCGGCGGATCGCCTCGGCGGGCGGGCCCACCCAGGTCAGGCCGGCATCGGCCACGGCCTGGGCGAATTCCGCGTTCTCGCTCAGGAAACCGTAACCCGGGTGCACGGCGTCCGCCCCGCTGGCGCGCGCGGCGGCCAGCAGCTTGTCGATGCGCAGGTAGCTGTCGGCCGAGGCGCTGCCCCCCAGCGCGACGGCCTGGCCGGCTTCGCGCACGTGCAGGGCGCCGGCGTCGGCGTCGGAGAACACGGCCACGGTGTCCAGCCCCAGGCGGTGCGCGGTGCGGAACACCCGCCGCGCAATCTCGCCGCGGTTGGCGACCAGCAGGCGGTGCAGGCGCGGGCTGCTCATCGCACCGGGCGCTTGGCGATGCCCATGGTCTTGGCGAGGATGCCCAGCATCACCTCGTCCGCGCCGCCGCCGATGGAAGCCAGGCGGCCGTCGCGGAACATGCGCGAGACCTTGTTCTCCCAGGTGAAGCCCATGCCGCCCCAGAACTGCAGGCAGGTGTCGGGCACCAGCCGGTTCAGCCGGCCCGCCTTGAGCTTGGCCATGGAAGCCAGCTCCAGGACGTCCTGGCCGCCCACGTAGAGCTCGCAGGCCCGGTAGGTGAGCGCGCGCAGGCTCTCGACCTCGGTCTTCATCTCGGCCAGCTTGAACTGCACCCACTGCTGGTCGGCCAGGGCCGCACCGAAGAGCTTGCGCTCCTGCGCCCACTCCACGGTCCAGGCGATGCAGTTGGAGAGCGACTGCAGGCAGCTCGCGGCGGCCCACAGGCGCTCCTCCTGGAACTGCTGCATCTGGTAGACGAAGCCCTGGCCCTCCTCGCCGATGCGATAGCGCTGCGGCACCCGCACCTCGTCGAAGTACAGCAGGCCCGTGTCGGACGAATTCATGCCGATCTTGCGGATCTTCCTGGCCACCTCGATGCCGCGCGTCAGCTGGCCGCCCGGCCCGTCGCGCAGCGGCACGATGACCAGCGACTTGTTGCGGTGCGCCGGCCCGTCCCCGGTGTTCACCAGCATGCACATCCAGTCGGCCTGCAGGCTGTTGGTGATCCACATCTTCTGGCCGGTGATCACGTAGTCGTCGCCGTCCTTGCGCGCCGTGCTGCGGATGCTGGCCACGTCGCTGCCCGCGCCGGGCTCGCTCACGCCGATGCAGGCCACCATGTCGCCGGCGATGGCGGGGGCGAGGAACTGGCGCCGCAGCTCGTCGCTGCCGAAGCGCGCCAGTGCCGGCGTGGCCATGTCGGTCTGCACGCCGATGGCCATGGGCACGCCGCCGCACTCGATGTGGCCCAGCGCCTCGGCCATGGCCACGGAATAGGAGTAGTCCAGCCCCGCGCCGCCGTAGGCCTCGGGCTTGGTCAGGCCCAGCAGGCCCAGCTGGCCCAGGCGCTTGAACACCTGGTGGGCGGGGAAGATCTCGGCCGCCTCCCATTCGTCCACATGCGGATTGATCTCGTCCTGGATGAAGCGCTGGAGCGTCTTCTGGATCTCCAGGTGCTCGTGCGAATAGTTCATGCCCTGTCTCCTTGCTGTCTCGTCTTCACATGCGGGCCACGCCGAAGGGCAGCGGGCGCGGTGTGCGCGCCGCCGCCTCGGCGCAGGTGTCCAGGCAGAAGCCCAGCACGTCGCGGGTGTCGCGCGGGTCGATGACGCCGTCGTCCAGCAGCAGGCCGGAGGTGTAGAAGGCGTCCGACTGGGCCTCGAACATGGCGACGATGCGCTCGTACTGCTCGCGGCTTTTCTCCGGGTCGGGCGCCAGGCCCTTGCGGGCCAGCGCGGCCTCGCTGACCATCTGCATGGTCCTTGCGGCCTGCTCGCCGCCCATCACCGCAGTGCGCGCGCCGGGCCAGGAGAACAGGAAGCGCGGCGCATAGCCGCGGCCGCACATGCCGTAGTTGCCGGCGCCGAAGGAGGCGCCGCACTGCACCGTGAGCTGCGGCACCGTGGCGCCGGTGACGGCCTGGATCATCTTGCTGCCGTGCTTGATCATGCCGGCCTGCTCGCTCTCGCGGCCCACCATGTAGCCGGTGGTGTTCTGCAGGTAGACGATGGGCTGGCCCAGCTGGCACTGGCGCTGGATGAAGTGCGCCGCCTTGTTCGCGCCCGCCACGTCGATGGGCCCGTTGTTGGTGATGAAGCCCACGTCGTGCCCGTGCAGCCGGGCCTGCACGCACACGGTGGCGGCGCCGTAGAGCGACTTGAACTCCAGCAGCTCCGAGCCGTCCGCGATGCGCGCGATCACCTCGCGCATGTCCACCGGCTCGCGCAGGTTGGCGGGCATCAGGCCCAGCAGGTCCTCCGCCGGCAGGCGCGGCGGCAGCACGTCCATGCGCGGCGCGGGGCGCTCCCAGCCCAGGCGGTCCATCACCTCGCGCGCGATGCCCAGCGCATGGCGGTCGTCCTCGGCCAGGTACTCGCCCAGCCCGGAGATGCCGCTGTGCATCTCGGCACCGCCCAGTTCCTCCTCGGTCGCCACCTCGCCGGTGGCGGCCTTGAGCAGGGGCGGGCCGGCCAGGAAGGCCCGCGAGCGGCCGCGCACCATGATCACCACGTCGGACAGCCCCGGCATGTAGGCGCCGCCCGCGGTGCCCGAGCCGTGCTGGACGGTGATGACCGGCAGGCCCGCGGCCGACAGGCGCGCCAGGTTGCGGAACAGAGCGCCGCCGTGCACGAAGCCCTCCACGCGGTAGCGCATCAGGTTGGCGCCCGCGCTCTCCACCAGGTGCAGGAAGGGCAGCCGGTTTTGCAGCGCGATCTCCTGCACGCGCTGGATCTTGTCCAGGCCCATGGCCTGGATCGCGCCGGCCTCGATGCCCGAGTCGCTGGCCACCACCATGCAGCGCACCCCGCTCACGAAGCCGATGCCGGCCAGCATGCCGCCGCCCGGGACCGACTTCCCGGGATCGGGGCTGTCCTGCAGCCAGCCGGCGAGGCTGCACAGCGGCAGCCAGGGCCGGCCCGGGTCCAGCAGCAGGGCCACGCGGTCGCGCGGCAGCAATTGGCCGCGCTGGTCGAACACCGGCCTCGACCGGGCCGAGGCGGCGGCCGCCCGCTGCTCCAGCGCGCGCCACTGCGCGATGCGGGCCAGCGCGGCCTCGCTGCGCTGCTGCGCGAGCGGGGCGGACGGGTTCCACTTGGAGGCCCAGGCGCTCATGCCGCCCCCCTGCCGCTTGCCTGCATGCCCTGGCTCATTCGCCCTCCTCGCGGAACACCCGGGGCACGACGGCCCGGTGGAAGCCCCCGAAGGGGCGTATGGCCGCGCGTTCGCGGGCCTCGGGGCCGGCGATGCGCAGGGGCCAGCCCATGCGCACCTGCGGCCGCGCGCCGTCCACGCGCAGCACGCTGCCGCTGATGAAGCTGGCCGCCGGGGACAGCAGGAAGGCCACCGCCGCCGAGGTTTCTGCCTCGGTGCCGAAGCGGCCCAGCGGCACGGTGTCGCGGTTGGCGCGCAGCATGGGCGCAGCCTCGGCGGGGTAATGGTCCATGCCGCTGGACGCGATGTAGCCCGGCGCCACGGCGTTCACGCGCACGCCGCTGTGGGCCCACTCCAGCGCCGCCGTCTCGGTGAAGCTCACCATGCCGGCGCGCGCCGCGCCGCTGTGGCCCATGCCGGGCATGGAGCCCCACATGTCGGCCACGATGTTGACGATGGCGCCGCCGCTGTGCTTCATGGCCTGCAGGTAGCACTCGCGCGCGAACAGGAAGCCGCCGGTGAGGTTGGTCGCCACCACCGCCTCCCAGCCCTTGGCGCTGATGGACTCCAGCGGTGCGATGTACTGCCCGCCGGCGTTGTTCACCAGCCCGTCGATGCGGCCGCAGCGCGCCAGCACGGCCTGGACCACGGCCTTGACCGCCGCCTCGTCGCGGATGTCGCAGGCCTCGCGGCTGGCCGTGCCGCCGTCGGCCGCGATCTCGGCCGCCACGGCCTCCAGCTTGTCGGGCTTGCGGCCCACCAGCACCACGTGCGCGCCCAGCGCCGCGAGCTCGTGCGCGATGCAGCGGCCGATGCCGGACCCGCCGCCGGTGACGATGTGGACCTGGCCGGCGAAGAGGCCGGGCCGGAAGACGGAGGCATAGCCGCTCATTCGGAGCTCCCGGTGAACAGGGCCAGCGCGGCATCGGCCAGCGCGTCCAGCGAGGCGCCCTTGCGCCTGTCGTACCACTGCACCGACCAGTTCAGTGCGCCGAAGATCAGCAGCCGCGCGAGCTTGAGTTCGCCATGCAGCCGGCCGGCCTGGTGCAGCGCGGCCAGCACCGGCAGCCACAGCGCCTCGTAGTCGCCCTGCAGCCGGGCCAGGGTGGCGCGCTGGCGCGGCGTGATCGCCCGGGATTCGTACAGCATCACCGGGATGAAGTCGTTGCCCGGCCCCAGCAGCACCTCGAAGTGCTGGCGGATGAGCTGGCGCAGCTGGGCCAGCGGGGGCTGGCCGGCGACCGCGTCCAGGGCCTGCTGCTGGCGGGCGACGGCGCGCTTCATGCCCTCCTCCATCACCGCGAACAGCAGGGCCTGCTTGGTCTCGAAATGGTAGAAGGGCGAGCCGCTGCGCATGCCCACCGCCTCGGCGATGTCGCGCGTGCGGGTGGCCTCGAAGCCGCGGCGGCGGAACAGGCGCGCCGCCGAGCGGATGAGCTCGTCGCGGCGGTTGCCGTCGGAGGCCTCCTCGGCCGTCTTGCGCGGCCGGCCGCGCGGGCGCTTCGCCGGGGCCGGGGCAGTCATCATGTCCATGGCCGGGGACGATAGCAGCGCCCCGCAATTTCAGCAAGCAGCCGCTTGGTGAAATTCCGGCACAGCCGGGCCCCGGCGCGACGGCGCGGGTGGCGCACAATGCCACTCCCGCAGACGACCCCCCGCGAGACCGAACCATGACCTACCCTAACACCCAGCTCTTCATCGCCGGCCAGTGGCAGGACGCCGCCGACGGCCGCACCCTGGCCGTGCACAACCCGGCCACCGGCAAGGAGATCGGCCGCGTGGCCCACGCCGGCATCGCCGACCTGGACCGTGCGCTGGCGGCCGCGCAGCAGGGCTTCGAGGCCTGGCGCGACGTGCCGGCCGCCGAGCGCGCCAAGCTGATGCGCCGCGCCGCCGGCCTGATGCGCGAGCGCGCCGGCGAGATCGCCGCCGTGCTGACGCAGGAACAGGGCAAGCCCCTGGCCGAGGCCAAGGGCGAGGCCCTGGCCGCCGCCGACATCATCGAGTGGTTCGCCGACGAGGGCCAGCGTGTCTACGGCCGCCTGGTGCCCTCGCGCTGGAACCTGGCACATCGCCAGATGGTGGTGAAGGACCCGGTGGGCCCGGTGGCCGCGTTCACGCCCTGGAACTTCCCGATCAACCAGGTGGTGCGCAAGATGGCCGCGGCCCTGGCCACCGGCTGCTCCATGATCGTGAAGGCGCCGGAGGAGACGCCGGCCGCGCCCGCCGCGCTGATCCGCGCCTTTGCCGACGCCGGCCTGCCTGCCGGCGTGCTGGGCCTGGTCTACGGCACGCCCGCCGAGATCTCGCAGTACCTGATCCCGCACCCGGTGATCCGCAAGATCACCTTCACCGGCTCCACCCCGGTGGGCAAGCAGCTCGCCGCCCTGGCCGGCCAGCACATGAAGCGCGCCACCATGGAGCTGGGCGGCCATGCGCCCGTCATCGTCTGCGAGGACGCCGACATCGCGCTGGCCGTGAAAGCCGCCGGCGCAGCCAAGTTCCGCAACGCGGGGCAGGTCTGCATCTCGCCGACCCGCTTCCTGGTGCACGAGAGCGTGAAGGCCGAGTTCGCGCAGGCGCTGGCCCGGCACGCGGCCTCGCTCAAGGTCGGCGACGGCCTCACCGACGGTGTGCAGATGGGCCCGCTGGCCAACCCGCGCCGCCTGACGGCCATGGCCGAATTCACCCGCGACGCGGTGGAGCGTGGCGCCCAGGTGGCGCACGGCGGCGAGCGCATCGGCGACGCCGGCAACTTCTGGCAGCCCACGGTGCTGACCGACGTGCCGCTGGACGCGCGCGTGTTCAACGACGAGCCTTTCGGCCCCATGGCCGCCGTCCGCGGCTTCGAGCGCCTGGAGGATGCGATCGCCGAGGCCAACCGCCTGCCCTACGGCCTGGCGGGCTATGCCTTCACGCGCTCGCTGAAGAACGCCGACCTGCTGACGCGGCGCGTCGAGGTCGGCATGCTGTGGGTCAACATGCCCGCCATGCCCTCGGCCGAGATGCCCTTCGGCGGCATCAAGGACTCGGGCTACGGCTCCGAAGGCGGCCCGGAGGCCATGGAGGCCTACCTCAACACCCGCGCGGTGACCATCGCCAACGTCTGAGGCGCCCTGCAGCCCGCGCGCCAGGGGCCAACGCGCAGGGCTGCGCATGTGCGTCGGCTTGCAATCGACGCGTGGGAGTGCGGCTGACACAATGGCCCGGCCCATGCAGTCTCATGACAACGACAACAGATCCCGCGGCGACACCGACGGGGCAGACTCCACCCTCACACCCCGCAGCGGCGAAGGCGCCCACAGCGCCCTCGAAGCCCTGCGCAGGCAACAGGCCCGCAAGCCGGCGACCGTGACCCCCGCGCCGCAGCAGCCGCCGCGTCGCGGCGCGCGCGAGGTCCCACCCCCGCTCCCGGCGGCCACGCCGAAACCGCCCCTGTCCGAGCCCTGAATCGCGCGGGAGGCGGGTGCCGCAGGTCCTGCGCCGCCCGGGCTCTCCCGTCACGCACGGGCTCTCGCCGTCACGCCCGAGCGCCCGGCGCGCGCGGGGCATGCCTGGCCGCGCCCGCCCGTCGCCATCCGGCGGCCACGGCCACCGCTGAGCGGGTGCCCGTGCCGGTTCCATGGGAATTCGTCCGGAGCGGCTTGCAAATGAGATTGATTCGCATTAAAGTTCACCCATCGTTGAACTCACCGCTCGCCCACCCGCCATGCGCTCCTTCCTCACCCTGGCCTTCGCCACCGCCCTGCTGGGCCTCACCGTGCAGGTGTCGGCCGCCGAGCCCGAAGCCCTGCTGGTCATCAAGGACCACCGCTTCCAGCCGGCCGAACTGAAGGTGCCCGCCAACCAGCGCATCAAGCTGGTGGTGCACAACCAGGACAGCACGCCCGAGGAGTTCGAGAGCCACACGCTCAACCGCGAGAAGGTGGTGCCCGGCGGCGCCAAGGCGACGATCTACGTCGGCCCGCTCAAGCCCGGCCGCTACGAGTTCTACGGCGAATACAACGAGAAGACCGCGCAAGGCGTGCTGGTCGCCGAGTAACGAGAAGCCCGCAGGAGACACGCCATGTTCGCCGCCGCACTCATCGTCTTTCGTGAATCGCTGGAAGCCGCGCTGTTCGTCGGCATCGTGGCCGCGGCCACCCAGGGGCTGGCCGGCCGTGGCCGCCTGCTCGGCGGCGGGGTGGGCATGGGCGTGCTGGGCGCGATCGTGCTGGCCATCCTGGCGCCGGTGGTGAGCGGCTGGGCCGATGGCCTGGGCCAGGACTTCGTCAACATCGCGGTGCTCTCGGTCGCCCTGGCGATGCTGCTGTGGCACTGCATCTGGGTCGCCGCGCACTCGCGCGAGATGGCGATGGACGCCCGGCGCCTGGGCCAGGAGGTCCAGCAGGGGCAGCGCGCCCCGCTGGCCCTGCTGGTGGCGGTGGCGCTGGCCGTGCTGCGCGAAGGTGCCGAGACCGTGCTGTTCGTGGGCGGCGCGATCACCGGCAGCGGCAGCGCCACCCCGGCCTCGTCGATCGCCCTGGCGGTGCTGGTCGGCCTGGGCCTGGGCGCCTCGGCGGGCTGGCTGATCTACCGCGGCCTGTCGCGCATTCCGGCGCGCCACGTCTTCGCCGCCACCAACCTGCTGATCGCCGTGCTCGCCGGCTCCATCGCCAGCCAGCTGGTCAAGGCCCTGGCCCAGGCCGGCCTGCTGGAGCGCTGGACCGCCCCCGTGTGGGACACCTCGGGCGCTCTTTCGCCCGACTCGGCCCTGGGCACGTTGCTGCACGCCCTGGTGGGCTACGACGCCCAGCCTTCCGGCGCGCAGATCGCGTCCTACGCCGCCGTGCTGGCGCTGATCTGGTTCGGCTCCCGCCTGATGCAGCAGCGCGCCCGCGCGCCGCAGCAGCGCTGACCACGCCGCCCCTTTTTTTCTTTCCCCCGGAGATTCTCATGCGCACCGCCCTGCGGGCGGCGGCCCTGGCCGCCCTTTGCTCGTCCACCCTGGCATCGCTGCCCGCCTTCGCCGGCCCGGCGGACTATGTCTACAGCCCCATCGTGGAGGAAGGCGAGCGCGAGATCGACTTCAAGGCCGGCACCGCCAAGCTGCGTGACGGCGGCGGCCGCGAGTCGGCCTACTCGGTCGGCCTGGGCTGGGGCGTGAACAGCTGGTGGTTTACCGAGGTCTATGCCAAGTCGCACAAGGAGCCGGGCGAGAAGGCCGGCTTCGATGCCTTCGAGTGGGAGAACAAGTTCCAGCTGACCGAGACCGGCAAGTACCCGGTGGACATCGGCCTGATCGTGGAACTGGAGCGCCCGCACGACCGCAGCGAGGGCTACGAGCTTCGCTGGGGCCCGCTGTTCCAGGCCGACCTCACCAACCGCGTGCAGGCCAACCTGAACATCCTGGTCGAGAAGCACTACCGCGCGGCCGAGGCCAGCAAGGCCGAACTGGGCTACCAGTGGCAGCTCAAGTACCGCGCCCAGCCGGCCTTCGAGTACGGCCTGCAGGGCTTCGGCGACGTGGGCCCGCTGTCGAATTGGGAACCGCGCAGCGAACAGCCGCACATCGCCGGTCCGGCCATCTTCGGCAAGCTGCACGTGGCGCCGCACCAGGCCATCTCGTACAACGCGGGCCTGCTCTTCGGACTGACCCACGGCGCGCCCAGCACCACGCTGCGCATGCAGGCGGAATACGAGTTCTGAGGCCCTGGCGCGACCGTTGCGCCACCGTCCTACACCGGCGGCGCGGCCGCACCGCTAGAGTCGCAGGGCCTTGCCCCGCCTGCCGATGAAGCGCCCCTC
>NZ_JADDOJ010000029.1 GCF_015159745.1 Ramlibacter aquaticus
CTCGTCCTCAGTGCATGCGGCGCCGCCGGGCTCGTGCTGGCCAGGGGCTCGCTGCCGCCCCCACCGCCACCGCCGCACGCGCTTAGAACGAGGGCCGCGAGCGCGGCCACGAGGGGAAGCCTGGGGTGTGAAACCATGGGTTCGTCTCCTTCGAAATCTCGAAGAGACATGCTGAGCCAACCCCTGGCTCGGCAGTTTTCGAAACTGCCGCGCTTTGATGTAGGACGCCGCCGCAGGGGACGTAGGGTAAGCCCCGCAAGACAGTTGGCTGCCGGCAGACCATGGCGATGCCTTCTGTGTAAGGCTCGGGCCGGCTCACGCAACCCGAGGCACCCCGGCCGCAATCTGGGGGGGTTCTCGAGGCGCGAGTTCCTACCGGAGTGCGCCCGTCGCTGAGCGCGCTTCACAGCCGACTGGAGCAACTCGTGGCAGGCTAGTGCAGTGCAGTGCAGTGCAGTGCAGGCGAGTGGAATTGCGGCCGTCTGGGGTACGTGGAGGCGCGTCAGCCAAGACGTAAGAGCCGCGCGATCCCTCGCAGCTGTGAATTCATCATCAGCTGACTCGGCGCACGAACGCCCCTACAGCGCCGTGTTGGCCGAAACGGGTTTCCTTCAGGCCGGCCGCTGCATGCGGCAGGTGGTGGGCATCTCGGCCTGCGCCGGGCTCAGCACCTTGACCACGCGGAAGCCGTAGCCCGAGCCCTCGACGTCGAACTTCACCCCCGGCGCGCCATGGCGGTCCATCAGGCCCACCACCAGCGGCTGCTGGAACTGGTGGTCGGACGCGCGCATGGTGCCTGTCTGGCCGGTCATGCTGACCTGCGCATGCTCCAGTTGGCGCGCCACGGCCACCGCCTCGGTGCCGCCCGCGGCGTCGATGGCCTGGGCCAGCGCCTCCACCATCAGCTGCATGCGCAGGTGCACGTAGTCGTCGGCGGGGTTGGGATAGCGGCGGTGGAAGGCCACGTAGAAGCTCTCGCTCGCGGCGCCCGGCATGTTGGGCAGCCAGTCGGCCACGGCCAGCACCTTGCCCACGCCGGCGTCGCCGATGGCGGCAGGCGCGCCCAGCGCGTTGCCGTAGAAGGTGTAGAACTTGCCCTCGAAGCCGGCCTCGCGCGCGGCCTTCACCAGCAGGGTGAGGTCGCTGCTGAAGTTGCCGGTGATGACGGCTTGCGCGCCGCTGGCCTTGATCTTGGCCGCGTAGGGCGCGAAGTCCTTGATGCGCAGCAGTGGGTGCAGCTCGTCGCCCACGATTCGCACGTCGGGGCGCTGGGCCGCCAGCTGGCGGCGTGCCTCGCGCAGCACGCCCTGGCCGAAGCTGTAGTCCTGCCCGATGAGGTAGGCCGAGGTCACGGCGCGGTCGTCCCGCAGCAGCGACATCAGCGCCGCCATGCGCATGTCGGCGTGCGCGTCGAAGCGGAAGTGCCAGAAGCTGCACTTCTCGTTGGTGAGCACCGGGTCCACCGCCGAATAGTTGAGGAACAGCACGCGGCGCTGCGGCTCGCGGGCGTTGTGCTTCTCCACGGCCTCGATCAGCGCGGCCGCCACGGCCGAGGAGTTGCCCTGCAGGATGAAGCGCGCGCCATCGTCGATGGCCGAGCGCATGGCCGACAGCGCCTCCTCGATCTGGCCCTTGCTGTCGTAGCGGATGAGCTCCAGCGGCTTGCGGCCTTCGGCGGTCTTCACGCCGCCACGCTGGTTCACGCGCTCCACCGCCCACACCAGGTTGCGGAACACCGCCTCGCCGCCGTTCGCATTGCCGCCGGACAGGCCCTCGACCAGGGCCAGCTTCACGCTGCGGCCGGCGGCCTGCGGGGCGGTCTGCGCAAACGCGAAGGCAGGAAGAGATAGCGCTGCGGCCAGGGATTTCAAGGCCGCGCGACGCGGAATCTTTTGAAATGGTGACATGGAATCGTGTTCTATCTAAAGTCTATCGCCGCGAACTTGGCCGCACGGCGACACACACTGTGCGCGGCGCGAAGTGTAGAGCAGCGACGGCCTGCGTATCAAAGACTCGGCCCATATCGGCGACCAGCTCGCACACGCCGAGCCCCCAGTCGCCGCGCGCAGCTTTGCCAAGAGATGAGTCCAGCGTTTCTGCTGGGCAACGCAGTCGTGCAGTAAAACCCAGCACTGATATGGTGGAGGATGGGCCTTCACTAAGGGGCCCTAACTGCCACGCACTCTCACCATCGTCTGCTCGTCTTAGTCGGAGTTGTCGATCACTCCTCCGTCTCCGCTCAATTCAAGAGCAGGTCAGTGTCTACACGCGAAGCTCACAATGGTCATTCGATAGGCAGCCAGCGCTACTGGATATGGACTTCTCCCCCAACAGTAAGGTTCTGATCACTGATGTTGGCGTTTGAGGTGAGCGCCTGCCAGACAGGCGGTACGGGGTCACGAACTTGGGCACCTGCAGATGAACCATCTGGCCATGCGCCTGGAACAGTCGCGCCCAGTGGTGGGCGCCGGAGCAGGCTTCCATGCCGATCAGACACGGCGGCAGGGAGGCCGCCAGTTTGAGCAATTTGCCACGCGCAACGCTCGGGCGCACAGCACCGGCTTCCTGTTACATCCACCCCATGCAGAGCGAACACGTTCTTGGCGAGATCGATTCCCAGCGTAAAAATAGTCATGGACATCCCCTTTCGAGCGAATTGATGAGCTGTGGCACTTCCCATCGCGGCAGTTCGTTGTCGGTCGCCACAATGCGGCTAGCCCGGGACGGGGAAGTCCCTTTCATTCGTTAGGTCGTACAGTGTTTCGTGGAACCGGCCCTGGAGCCCAGAGCGATGACGGATGCTCAGTTGAGCTTTACCGGCTGCTTCCATACTTGGGCGAGTTGGATGCGATCCGAGAATTTGCTTGGCCTGGGTCCACTGTCCTCGAACTGGGCGCCGGGACAGGGCGTCTCACTCGTGTCTTGCTTGATTGGGGAACGATTCCGACAGCAGTCGATTCGTCCAACGAAATGCTGGCACACATCCCAGCAGGCGTAGACAGAATCTGCAGCACCATCGAGGTACTCGATCTGAGCAGGACATTCGACACTGTGCTGCTTGCGTCTTGTCTGATCAATCATCCAGAAAAGCGAGTTCGTCAGTCTTTCATTCAGTGCGCTGCTCGACACCTGCGCAGAGGCGGACGCCTGATTCTTGAGCGACACGATCCTCAGTGGCTGCTGAATGCGATCCCAGGCAGAGCCGCCGCCGCGGGCCCAGCTGTCATCTTCGTCGAACACGTGGCGAGAACTGGAGGATGCATCTCTATGCGCCTGCACTATGAGACTCAGGCCCACAGTTGGACCCAAGAGTTTTTGGTAGCCGCCTTAGGAGAGCAGGAGATCGAGCGCGAGCTTGCTCAATTAGGGTTTACTGATGTATCGTGGCATGGACCCACGCGCAGATTGGCAGTGGCGCTTTGGGAGAATAAGGACGCAAACTAACGGGTTGTTCGACACGGGCGCGCAAGTATTTCTATCTCTGCGCTGCTCGTGGAATAGGCCCGCCGGTCAAATCTAACTACAAGGGCTTCCCCAGCTGTCAAGCCAATAGCTCTCCCTGCCTGTGTCGGCATGGTGAACTCGAACGGCTCATGCGATCAGTGCAGCTGCGAAACGATGGCCAACCTAGTTCCGTCGCCCGAATGCTGCTGCAAACTGATTGGCGCGTTTGCGGTCCTCGCCGTGCAGGTAGGTTGTGGTCGTCGAGATCGAGGCGTGCCGCAGGTTGTCGCGCACCGCGGTGAGGTCGGCGCCGGCGGCCAAGGCGTGTGTGGCGTGGGTGTGCCGAAGCCAGTGCGGCGTGGCCGTGCGCAGCTTCTCGGCTACGGCCGGCACTTCCACGATGTCCGCCGCCGTCTTGAAGAACTTCTTGGTGATCGCCCGCAGCCGGGTTCCCGTGATGGCACCACCGTCTTCCCCGAGGCTGGCCAGCAGGGGCGTGTCCGGATGCCAGGAGGCACGAAGCACTGGAAGCCCCCGCTCCATCAGGTAGCGTTCAACCGCCTGCATCGCCAGGGGCGGCACGGCCACCCTGCCCTTCTTGTCGCCCTTGCCCGTCACATGCAGCCAGAGGTCGCCCTGCGCATCCGTTTGGAAGGCGCGCAGCTTCAGGCCCACGAACTCGGCGGCTCGCAGGCCCGTGGCCTGACCAAAATCCAGAAGGAAGCGCATACGCTGCGCGGCCTTGTCGCTCCAGCCAGGGTGCCATTCGAGCTGGTCGGCAATCTGCCGCACCAAGGTCCACTCCCCTTCCGTGAAGGATCGCCCTGCGTCCAGCGACTTTGTCTTGTCAGACCCCCGCACCTTCATTCCCGAGAACGGGTTGGCCAGCACGTAGCGCTGGTCCATGAGCCACCTGAATAGGGCGCCCAGCACCGACAGGCTGTAGCGGATGGAGTTTGCCGATAGCGGCCCGGTGAAGGGGCGCCATTCTGAGGACGTTCGCGGACGGGGCTTTCCCACCCAGCGCCCCTGCGGTGACGGGTTGCGCTGGAACGCTCGGTAGGCTGTCGCGTCTTCAGTATTGAGGGAGGACAGAGGCTTTCCCCGCTCAAACACCGCCCACAGGATGAGGCGTTCGGCCTCCTTGCGGTAGGCCCGGCGCGTCGCCTCGGCTTCGTGCAGATTCAGCCAGGCGTGCACAGCCTCCAGGTCGTTGGTGGCTTCCAGGAGGCACTGCTGCGCCGGCGCCCGGTACCGGCCCTGGGATCCATCGAGCTCGTGGGCGGGCTTTTGCCGCTCAAGCGGCACGATGTCACCCTGCTCGTCACGGGCAATCAGGGCGCGGGCCCGCTCGGTCAGCTCGGGATTGGCGGCAAAAAACCGCTCCACTTCTCGCGCCGAGGCTTCGCCCAGGCCGGGGATTGCCACCCACCACTGTCGCCGGCGCGGCGTTCGCACGGTGAGGTCGGCCAGGGTGCGGATCTTGTGGGCCTGCAGCACCTTCGCGATGCGGGCTGGAAACCAGCGATCCACCGCGTCCCCGATCAGCGGCGCAGGGAGGGGCAGCGCTCGAAGCTCGTTCAGGGCGCCTTGCAGCCGCGGCGCCACGCTTTTACGCCGGGCTGCCTGGCATTCGAAGACAGCGGCGAGGTCTTCGCGGTGGCGAATTCTTGCGTACTGCGCGAGATCGCGGCGCAGTTGGCCGAGCACGCCGCGGGCCGTGCGCCCCGGCTCGAGCCGCCTGGGCAGGTACTGCTCGACGCACTGCCGGCTGGGCAGCCCCTGGTGCCAGGCGCGCAATGCCGCGGCCACGCTCTCGTCGAAGAGGCCGCCCGCTGCCTGTTGTCCCTTGCTGTCCACCAACGCCTCCTGCCCTGCTACTTTTCGGCCAGGTCAGTTTAGCACTGGCGTCAGGGTGTTACGATAAGAATAGTTATCGATATAGGCCGGGTTTCTGATGAAGGAAAGTTGGCCACGGTGCTGGCCACGCCTCAGCGAATCTCGCCCGAACGTCGCCAGTGGTTGGATCGCGCGCTTCTGGGCATTGCTCCGACCGGCGTCCCAGTGGGCCAGTCACGCGCGGCCTAGTCAGTGCGAACGAAAAACCGTACGACGCGGTGCTCGCGCAGCAGCCCTGCGGTCTTGCGTGCGCGGTGGCTGACTGCAGCCATCTTGGCCATCCCCACGGTTCTAACACTGCGAGCACGCGGTGCCGCCCCTCCTTTGGCTACGAGCCGGCTACCTTGCCAGGCGCCAATCGGAAAGATGGCCGGTCTCTCAACTGGTTCCGAGGCCATCCGCGAGCACGCCGGTTCGAAGGATGTTCCCCCGCGGCCGCGCCAGGCAGACCTGCAGCAGGTGCTATCGGTCATGCGCTCTTACATGAAATAGCGCCTCGGGCGCATGATGGCCCCTCGTGCGAGGTGAAGGAATGATGGGAAGTTTGCAGCGCTGGCCGGCGCTTCGTGGTGGCTTGCTGGCCGTGGTGGCGGCGGCGCTTTTCGGTATCAGCACCCCGCTCGTGCAGCGGTCCGGCAGCGGCGTCGGCCCCTTCACGACGGCCGCCCTGCTCTATGCCGGTGCTGCTCTGCTGGGGGCGGCGCTGCGCCGCGACGCCGAACGAGAGGCAAAGGTGCGAGCCGGCGATCTGCCGCGACTTGTTGCCATGGCGGCTTTCGGCGCGGTCGTCGGCCCTGTCGCCCTGGCCTGGGGCCTGCAACACACCAGCGGCACCAGCGCGTCCCTGATGCTTGCCCTGGAGGCTCTCTTCACCGCCGTCCTGGCGCATTTCCTGTACCGGGAGTCCATGGACGGACGGGTCTGGTTCGCCATGCTTTTGCTGCTCACCGGTGGCGTGCTCCTGGTCGTGGACCCGGAGCACTGCAGGGCGCGCGCAGTTCATGGGGCTGCTGGCCGTTCTCGGCGCCACGGCAGCCTGGGGCATCGACAACACGCTCTCGCGAAGCGTCGCGGAACGGGACCCGGCGCAGGTGGTACTTGTGAAGGCATCGCTTGGGGCGCCGGCGGCGCTTCTCCTTGGTTGGATGCGAGGTGAATTCCTGCCTGGATGGGTGCAGGCCGCGGCCTTGCTGGCGATCGGCGCCACTGGCTATGGCCTGAGCCTGCGCATGTACCTGCTCGCACAGCGCGCATTCGGCGCAGCCCGCACGGGATCCGTGTTCGCCTTCGCTCCGTTCATTGGCGCCGCCGTGGCCGTCGGGCTCGGGGATCGTGGTCTGAGCTGGGGGATGGCCGCAGGCGGGCTGTTCATGCTCGCCGGCGTGGTAGTCCACCTCTACGAGCGCCACGAACACGAGCACTAGCACGATTTGACGGAGCACGAGCACGCGCACCGGCATGACGATGGGCACCACAAGCACGTCCACGATCCCGCGCCGGAAGGTGAACACAGCCACTTGCACCAGCACCAGCCGCAGCTGCACCGCCATCCCCACGTGCCGGACGCGCATCACACGCATCGGCATTAGGTCCGGTGCGGGCTTCCTGCTCCTTGGCGCCAACCCATTTCAGCCATCACACGATGCAACGCGGGGCGCAGGTGCGTTCATTTTCATGTTCTTCGCCGGCTTCACATCCGTATGGCGAAGTCTCTTGCGGTCCGCACAACGCGTCCTAGTCCTCGCGCCGCACCAGCCCGTCGCGGCATTCCCCGACGTTCACCAATACTCGTTCTCCCGGCCGCAGCTCCATCACGCTCGATGGAAGCTGCGTCAGGTGACGTCGCCGCCTGCCCGACTGCCGGTACGACACGACCACCACCCGGTCTGCGCCGAGCCCCGCGAGGTCGGCTTTGCGCAGGCAAGTCCAGAAACGCGGATCGGGCACCTCGCCTGCGCGCATGACTGAAACGACCTCTCCGCGGCGCCAGCCATCGCGAAACGGGTATGCACCCTCCGGCTCGAAGGCGCACCCGACCAGGAGCGAGCACGCGACACCGGCGAACGCAGCATGATGAGCGACGCCCATGGTCATGCGGCTCGCGCTCCAGCCTCACGGTAAGCGAGGAGTCTCAGCGCATTGGCAACGACCAACAGCGTCGAACCCTCGTGGAACAGCACGGCGACGCCGATGTTCAACCCGAAGATCGTCGCCGGGATCAGGACGGCCACCATGCCGAGGCTCACCCACAGGTTCTGCTTGATGATGCGGCTGGTCTGGCGCGACAGACCTACGGCAAACGGCAGTTGCGCCAGGTCATCGGCCATCAACGCGACGTCCGCGGTTTCGAGCGCGACGTCGGAGCCGGCCGCGCCCATCGCGATGCCCACTGTGGCGTTCGCCATGGCGGGTGCATCGTTGACGCCATCGCCCACCATCGCCACCTTGCCGGCCTCCCCGCGCAGCGCCTGGATCGCGCCAACCTTGTCCTCGGGCATCAGGTCGCCACGGGCCTCGGTCAGGCCCACGGTGCGCGCCACCGCGTCGGCCACGCGCTGGTTGTCCCCCGAGATCATCACCATGCGCGTGATTCCGAGATCGCGCAGGGCCTCCATCACGCCGGCCGCCGCAGGCCTTGGTGTATCCATCACGCCAAGAACTCCGAGATGCCGGTCGCCCTTTCGAACCAGCATGGTCGTGCGTCCCTGGGCGACCAGTTCCTCGTTGGCGCGGACGACGTCCGGGGGAGGCCGGGTCCCCTCGATTTCGGCGAACAGCTGCGCCTTGCCGACGTGCACGGTTTCGCCGTCGACCTGCGCCGTGACGCCGCGTCCCGTGATGCTGCTCAGGGCGGAGGCCTCGGGAGGGTCGTCGATCCCGGCCAGGCGTTCCCTGGCGCCCGCCACGATGGCAGCAGCGATCGGATGGTCACTGTGCTGTTCCACAGCCAGCGCGACGGCAAGTAGTTCCGCCTCCTGTACGCCCTGTGCGGGCACCGCGTCCGTGAGCTTCGGCTTGCCTTCGGTCAGGGTGCCGGTCTTGTCGAAAGCGATCGCCGTGAGCGTGCCGAGGTTTTCGAGCGGCGCGCCGCCCTTGATCAGCACGCCGCCGCGGCCGGCGCGAGCCACGCCACTGAGCACCGCGCTGGGCACGGAGATGGCCAGCGCGCAGGGACTCGCCGCAACGAGCACGGCCATGGCGCGATAGAAGCTGGCAGAGAACGGCTCGTCGATGACCACCCACGCAAACAGCAGCGCGCCCACGAGTAGCAGGACTGCCGGCACGAAGCGGCGCTCGAACTTTTCGGTGAAGTTCTGGGTCGGCGACCGCTGCGCCTCCGCTTCCGTGACCAGCCGCACGACGCGCGCCATGGTCGACTCGGCGGCTCGGCGCGCGACCATGACGTCCACTGCACCTGCCCCGTTGATCGTGCCGGCGAAGATGCGGTGCCGGGCCGGCACGCGGCCGAAGTCCTTCAGCGCCTCCTGCGCGTCGGATACCGGAGCCTTGTCGACCGGCACGCTTTCCCCGGTGACCGGTGCCTGGTCAACGCTGGTCTCCCCCTTCACCACGATGCCGTCGGCGGGCATGCGTTCGTTGGGCCGCACTACCACGATGTCGCCCGGATTCAGCGACGCGACATCCACTTCCTCGGTTGCGCCGTTGCGGCGCACCAGGGCCCGCTCCGGCGCGAGCTTCGCCAGCGCCTCGATCGCGCGTCGGGCGCGGCCCATCGCGTAGTGCTCCAGGGAGTGTCCGAGGCTGAAGAGGAACAGCAGCAGCCCGCCTTCGGCCCACTTTCCCAGCGCCGCGGCACCGGCGGCCGCAACGAGCATGAGGGTGTCGATCTCGAAGCGGCGTGCGCGTATGTTCCCGATCGCTTCTCGCAACGTGTACCAGCCGCCGAAAAAATACGCAGCGATGAAGAAGCCCAACCCGACTCTCTCCAGGCCCACGCGCTCCACCAGCCAGCCGGCCAGCACGGCGACTCCTGCCAGCACGGCGAAGATCAGCTCGGACCGTTCGCCGAAGATGCCGCCATGCGCATGGTCGTGCCCGTGCTCGCCGTGTGCATGCTCGCCGTGGTCGTGACCCGCGTGGTCGTGAGCCGCGTGATCGTGGTCCTCGTCGCGGTGAGCGGCATGTTCGTCTCCCGCATGCTCGCCGTGCTCCTCGTGATCGTGCCCATCGGCCGGCCGATGGGCGTGTTCTGGCCGCGGAGCCGGCAAGGCGATGCCGAGCCCTGCTATCGCCTTGCGCAAGTTGTCCTCGGTGGTGGCCTTCCGGTCGAATTCCACCCGGAGGACCCCACCGACACCGGCGTCCGCCTCCAGCACGCCGGGCAGCTCCCGTAGCGCGGCGGACACGCGCCGGGCTTCGCGCGCGTGCATGGCCTCCACGAGGAACAGCAGGTGACCGATCTCGTCCGTGATGTGGGCACCGGTCGCACAAGCGATCTCACGCACCCGGTTCAAGGAGATCTCATTCGGGTCATAGTGAACGCACAGCTGCGGGGGACCACTGCCCTCGCGCACATGCGCCTCGAAAATCCCCGGCTTGCCCTGCAAGGTCGCGATCAGGCGTTCGATACAGCGATCGCGGAGGTCCTTGACCTCGGGCAGCACCACCGGCAGGTCCAGCCGAAGCTTCTCTGCATTCACCATCGTTGTTGTCCTCTTCAGTTTTCCACCAGCATCTCGATCACGAGGAACAGGAGGAAGCCGAGGAAGAAGGCGGCCACCGACCAATGCGTCTCCTCGACTTCATGCGCTTCGACCAGCAACTCCTCGGTCACCAGGTACAGCATTGCGACAATGCCCACGCCCAGCAGCACGGCGAACGGGAACGGTGAGAGCGAGCCGAAGAACAGGCGACCAAGCACGGCCGCCGCGCACAACACCAGGGCCAGCCCCGGCGCGGTGGCGACGGCGAGCAGGCGGCGCACCCCCGATCCCGCCACCTCCGTGGTGACCGACAGGGCGACGAACAGGACCTCCAGCGTGAGCGCCACTGCCAGCAGAATCCCGGATTTCTCGCCTGCGGCGAAGGCCATCCCCAGCACCAGCCCGTCGATCGTGAAGTCCAGTGCCGTGACCAGCAGCAGCCCCGTGGGAATTCCACCGGCGCCTCCACTGCGCCCTTCGAGCTTCTGCTCCAGGATTCGCAGCCCCAGCATGAGCGCGATGCCGATTGCGAAGCCGACGATCACGGGAATGGCCGCCTCGGTGCGCTCCTTCGGCAACAGCTCCAGCGCCGTTGCCGCGAACACGATGCCCGCGGCGAAGTGCTGGATCGCTGCCGTCACCGCCGGCGAGGGGGGGCGCCGCACGGCCACAATCCCGCCCACCGTCGCCGCCAACAGCGCCGGCAGGGTGAACAGGAGGACTACAAGGGCGGGTGCCATGCTCAGGCGATGGGCGAGGCCTGCTCGACCTCCGTCACATAGACCCAGCCGGCCATCCGCTGACCGGTGCGGCCGTGCTGGCGGATCAGGCCCACCAGCTCGTCCACATGCTCGCCTTCGCACAAAAGTTCCAGCTTGTACTCGTTGACCACTTCGTCTCCCAGCTCGACGGAATACTGGCGCTCCCATTCGTCCAGAGGCAGCAGCGTTCCCTTGACGAGGTATACGGCAAGATTGGGAACTCCCTTGTCAGCCGCAGCCGCCCATGCGGCCGAGGCTTTCAATGCAGCGATCACCGCGCCGACCCGATGGGCATGGATATAGGCCTTGATTTCCTTCATTGCAGGGCTCCCGGTTGGTGGCCGGCCGCACGTGCTTGTGCGCGGCTTTCGGCCCATTCGTACATGAGCGGCAACAGCAGCAGCGTGAGCGCGGTCGACGTGAAGAGTCCGCCGACCACCACCGTCGCCAACGGGCGCTGTGTCTCGGCGCCCACCCCGGTGGACAGCAGCATCGGCACCAGCCCCAGGATGGCTACTGACGCGGTCATCAGCACCGGCCGCAAGCGCAGCGCCGCCCCCTGGGTCACGGCCTCGCGCACCGAAAGCCCCTGCTGCCGCAGGCCGTTGAGGAACGACACCAGCACGATGCCATTGAGCATCGCCACCCCGAACACCGCGATGAAGCCGATCGCCGAAGGCACGGAAACGTACTGCCCCGTCACGAACAATCCGATCACCCCGCCGATGATGGCGAAGGGCACGTTGGCAATGATCAACGTCGCGTGGCGCAGCGAATCGAACGCCGTGTACAGCAACAGGAAGATCAGGCCGATGGTGAGCGGCACGATCACCGCCAGGCGCGCCATCGCGCGCTGCTGGTTTTCGAAGGCGCCGCCCCATTCGATCCAGTAGCCGGCCGGAAGCTTGACGCTCTTTTCGATCGCAGCGTTGGCATCCTTCACAAAGCCATCGATGTCGCGCCCCCGCACGTCCATCTCGAGCACCGCGTAGCGTTGCAGCGCCTCCCGCCGCACGAAGGAATAGCCCTCGTCCATCTCGATCTTCGCCACCTGCGAGAACGGCACCAGGGCGCCTTCAGCGGTTCGGATCGGGATGGCTGCGATCGCCGCCGGCGAACTTCGCGCCGAATCGGCCAGCCGCACCGCGATGTCAAACCGGCGCGTGCCTTCGATAAGCGTGGACACGGAACTGCCCCCGATGCCGCTCTGCACGATCTCGAGGATCTCGTCGGCGTTGATCCCCAGCCGCGCGGCAGCAGCGCGATCCACCTTGATCACGAGCTGAGGCTTGCCCTTGTTGGCCTCCGCCGCGAGGTCGGCGACGCCCGGCACGTCGGCCAGCGTATTGCGGATCTGTGCCGTGAGCCGGTCCAGGGTCTCCAGGTCCTCGCCATAGAGCTTCAAGGCCAGCGCAGCGCGTACGCCGGAGATCAGTTCCTCCACGCGCATCTGGATCGGCTGCGTGGCGCCGAAGACCGCCGTCGGCACGGCTTTCTCCAACGCCTCCTGCATCTCCCGCCCCAGGGCATCGAAGGACATCTTCCGCGGCCACTCGCTCTGCGGCTTGAGGTCCAGCAGCACCTCCATGTAGTTCACGTCGGCGGTCTCGCCCTTCTCCGCGCGACCGATGGTGGCGAGCACCGAGCGGACCTGCGGAAATTGCTTGCGCAGCTGCGCATCGACGACGTTCGAGACGCGGATCGACTCCTGGAGCGAAGTCGAGGGAATCCCGGTGACCCGGAACATGAGGCTGCCTTCCTGCAAAGTCGGCATGAACTCCTTGCCAAGGAACGGGAACAGCGCGAGCACCAGCACGAGCAGGCCCACGGCGCTGCCGATGACCCGCTTCTTGCGTTCGAGCGCCCAAGCCAGCAGCGGCAGGTAGGCCCGCTTGGCGGCGGCGACCAGGAAGGTGTCACGCTCCTTCTTCGGCCTCAGGATCAGTGCCGCGAGAACGGGCACGAGCGTGAGCGACAGCAGCAGCGAACCCGCCATCGCGAAGGTGATGGTCAACGCCATCGGCTTGAACATCTTGCCTTCCAGCCCGGTCAGCGAGAACAGCGGCAGGAACACCACGATGATGATGACGATCGCGAACGCGATCGGGTTGACCACCTCGCTCGCCGCCTGCAGCACGAGGTTCGTGCGGTTCACGCGCTGGCCGCTTTCCTGCGCGTGCGCGAGCAGGCGGAACGCGTTCTCCACCATCACCACGGCGCCGTCGACCATCATTCCGGTGCCGATCGCCAGGCCGGCGAGCGACATCAGGTTGGCGCTGACCCCGAACTGCTTCATCAGGATGAAGGCCATCAGCATCGCGAGCGGCAGGGTCACGATCACCACGATCGCCGACCGGAACTCGCCGAGGAACAGGAACAGGATGATGGCCACCAGCACCGCGCCTTCGACCAGCGAACTCTCCGCCGTCTTCAGCGCCTTCTGGACCAGCTCCGTGCGGTCGTAGATCGGCTTGATCTCCACGCCCTTGGGCAGCGCCGCCTGCGCAACCTTGAGCTTTGCCTTGACCGCGTCCACCACCGTCTGTGCGTTCTCGTTGACGCGCGCGAGCGCGATCCCGAGCACGGTCTCCTGCCCGTTCTTGGTGACGGCACCGAAGCGCATGGCAGGCGCCTCGGTCACGGCCGCGACGTCGCGCACGTACACGGGCGCGCCGTTGCGCTCCGCCAGCACGACGCTGCCGATGTCTGCGGTGTTCGCCACCAAGCCGAGGCCGCGCACGAGGTACTGCTCCGAGCCGATGTCGATCGACTGCCCACCGACCTGCTTGTTGTTGGCGGCCAGCCGCGCCATCACCTCCTTGAACGAGATCTGGTACTTGATCAGCCGTTGCGGATCGACCTGCACCTGGTACTGCTTCTCGTGGCCGCCCCAGGACATGACGTCGTCCACGCCGGGCGCCGTGCGCACGATCAGGCGGACCGTCCAGTCCTGCAACGTGCGCAGGTCCATGGCAGAGAGCTTGTTGTCGGCGGATTCCACGGTGTACCAGAAGACCTGACCCAGGCCTGAGCTGTTCGGTCCCAGCACCGGCTCTCCGTAGCCCTGAGGCAGGCGCTCCTTGGCTTCCTGCAGCTTTTCGCCGACCAGCCGGCGAGCGAAGTAGATGTCGACGTCGTCCTTGAAGTACACCCCGACGTAAGAGAGGCCGAACAGCGAGACGGAGCGCACCTCCTCCACACCGGGCAGGCCGGCCATGGCACCTTCGATGGGCGCCGTGAGCAGCTTCTCGACGTCTTCGGCGGCGAGACCTGGCGATTCCGTGTAGACGTTCACCTGGATCGGCGTGACGTCGGGAAATGCGTCCACCGGGACCTGGCGGAAGGCCTGCACGCCCAGGCCGATGATGACCGCGAAGGCGACCAGCACCAGGACCTTGTAGCGCAGCGAGGCGTTGACGATGGCATTGAGCATTGAAAGTCCTTCTCAGTGCTCGCTGCTGATCTGCGACTTCAGCACGCGGGCCTTGAGGGCATACGCGCCGGCCGTGACCACCTTGTCGCCAGCGGCCAGGCCCGAGCGGATGACGGTGCGGCCGCCGGTCTTCTCACCCGGCTCCACGGCTCGGGGCTCGAAGCCGCTCGCCCCCTGCACGAACACGGTGGGTTGGCCCTGCAGCAGCAGGATCGCGCCGTCCGGCACGGCGAGCACCGGTGCGCCCGTCGTGCCGGTGGAGATCTCCGCCGTCGCGAACATCTCGGGCTTCAGACGACCGTCACGGTTATCCACTTCGATGCGCGCGGGGATGGCACGCGTGTCCTTGTCCATCACGCTCGCCACGTACGTCACGCGACCCGGGAAGCGCACGCCGGGATAGGCCGCGACCAGCACGGCGGCGGGCGCGCCCACGCGCACCTTGGCCAGCAGGTCCTCGGTGAGGTTCGCCTCGATCCACAGGCGCGACAGATCGGCCACGGTGAAAACGGGCTCGCTCGGGGAAGCCAGTTCGCCGATCGTGGCCTTCTTCTGGATGATGGATCCCGCGAGGGGGGCCCGCAGCGTGAAGCCGGTCTGGTCACCGCCGCCAGAGGCCCCCAGCAGGCGCACCTTGTCGCGCGCGGCTGCCAGTTCGGCATTGGCCTTCTCCAGCTCCGCGCCGGCGCGGAGCATCTCGCGCCGGGGCACGATCTCCTCGGCTGCCAGCCGGCTCGCCCGCTGGTAATCGGCCTCCGCCATGCGCTGCGCAGCCTGCGCCTGCCGCAGGCTGCTCTGGGACTCGCCCAGCGCCACGCTGTCCAACGTTGCCAGCGCCTGGCCGGCCTTGACGGTGTCGCCCAGGTTCGCCATCACTCGCACGATGCGGCCTTCCACGCGGGGCGCCACGCGCGCCCAACGATCCTGGTTCGCCTTGATCGTCGCGGTGACGCTCACGATGTCGGGTGCGTTCTGTGGCTGGATGGCCTGTACCTGCAAGCCCGCGCGCGTCGCCTCTTCGGCGCTCAGCTGGATGCCGGTGTCCTTCTTCGCTTCGGCTTCCTTGTGGCCTTCTTCGGCGGGTTTGCCGCAAGCGGCAAGCAGGAACGCCAACACGGCGGCAGTGGCCGCCAACCGCATGCGTGCGGCCGGCCGGTGGGATGCAATGGTTCTGTTCATGGCGGGAATCTCAGGGCCGGCCGCTGAAGCCGGCGGTGGCTTCGAGCGTCAGGCGGGTGGTCTGGTAATCGAGCAGCGCATCGAGCAGCTCGCGCCGGGCGTCGAGAACCTGCCGATTGGTGATCAGCAGCTCCAGCAGGCCGATCTGGCCGGCCTGCAGCGAGCGCGAGGAAAGCTGCTCGTTGCGCGACAGCGCGGGCAACACCGAACGCTCCAGGCGCTCGATGCGCTGACGCAGGCTTTGCAGCCGCGCCCACAGGGCGTGCACCTGCGTCGGCGTGTCGCGCTCGGCGGACTGCCGCTCGATGCCGGCCTGGCTGGCTTCGGAAGCGGCCTGCCCGATGGCAGTAGCGTTGTGCCGGAAGAGCGGCAGCGGAACCGACAGCGAGAAGGTGGTGAGGTTCTCCCGAGCGCTGGGCGGCCCTTCGCGGCCCGCCGCGACGCCAAGCGTGACGTCCGGATAGCGCGCCGCCTGCTCCAGCTTCAGCCGCGCCTGGGCGCTGCGCTCGCGCGCCGACAAGGCCTGCAGCCTGGGCTGCGCGCTCGCGCGGGCGAGCAGCTCCGCTTCGTCATAACCGACGGCGACCGGTTCGAGCACGCCCTCGACCACCGGCAGCTGCTGCGGCGTCAGTTGCAGCGGCGTGGCCAGCGCCGCGCGTGCTTCCAGCAACTGCTCCTGCGTAGAAGCGAGGTGGTTGCGCGCGCGCTCGGCTTCCACCAAGGCAACGTTGGCGTCGAGACGCGTGTCCTCACCGGCCGCGCGGCGGCGTTCTACCGCCTGCGCAGTGTTGTCGAACAGGCGCGTGGCCTCACCTTCGATGGCCACGCGGCGCTGCAGGGCCAGGACGCGATAGAAGCGGCGTGCCACCTCCGCGCGCTGCTGCAGGCGCTCGTGCTCGATCTCCAGGCCGACGGCGTCCAGGCCGGCATGCGCGGCTTCGCGACGCCAGCCAGGCTGGCCAGCGATTTCGAACGTCTGCGCAACGCCGGCGTTCCACTCATTCCAGCTCTCGTCGCCGCTGCTGGCGGCAATGCGGCGGCGCGTGCCCTCCAGCGAAAGTTGCGGATTGTTCTGCAGCAGGGCGCCGGCATCCGTGGCGGCGCCCTGCGCCGCAGATAACTGGGCCGTCTTGGCGCGCAGCACGGGATTCGCAGCCTCGGCCAGGGCCAGCGCCTCCGGCAAGGTCAGCAGCTGTTGCGCCGCTTGCGGCACGGGGGTGCCGCTGGCAGCCGGCTGGCTCCAGCCAGCGGGCGGAATGGCCAGGACACAGGCCACCGCCAGCGATGGGAATCGCATCGAAATCCTCCGATCACGGAAACAAGCGAACAAGCGATCGGCGACGGCCGCGCCCCGGCCTATCCGGGGGCGCGCAATTCAAAGATGGGAAAGAGGGGCCGCCGCGCCGAGTCAGGACGCGGTGGGCCAGCGGGGCCGGTCGGGTGGATCCGGCCAGGCTGCCAGGATCATGGGCGCAGACGCGATCGCGGGCGCATGCGCGGCCAGCACGTTCAGTCGCAGCGACCCAGGCGACGATGCCGCTCCGCAGCCCATATGGCAGACGGCGCAGTCGTCGTCGGCGAGCGCGCCGCCGTTCGACGCCTTTTTGTATTCGCCGAACTTCGCATCTGCTGCGTTGTGCTCATGCTGGTGATGCCCGAAGTGCCGGGCACCGGCCCCGGTTTCGTGTGTGCACGCCGAGGCCGCGGCGATCCAGTTGAACTGGAGCAGCAGCACGGCAATCAGCAGGAACACGAAGCGGCGCATGAAGGGGGATTGTGCCAGGGTCAGGAAGACCCGTAGTTCTCCGGGAACAGCCTTCTCTCCACGAGCTCGATCAGGATGTGGATCACCTTGATGTGCAGTTCCTGCGCGCGATCGGCCCAGGCGCCGGCGGGAGTGGCGATCGAGACGTCCCCCAGCGCGCCGAGTTCCGACCCTGCGCGCCCGGTCAGAGCGATCACGCGCATCCCGAGATCCTTGGCCGCGCGCGCGGCGGCCAGCACATTGGGACTGGTGCCGCTGGTGCTGATCGCCAGGAGGCAATCTCCCGCCCGGCCGTGGCTCAGCACGTATCGGGCAAAGACCTGGTCGTATCCGAAGTCGTTCGCCACGCAACTCAGGTGCCCGACGTCGCTGATCGCCTGCGCAGGCAGGCCTGCGCGGTTGCCACGGAAGCGGCCCGTGAGTTCTTCCGCGAAATGCATCGCATCGCTCATGGAGCCGCCATTGCCGCAGGCATACACGCGGCCGCCGGACGAGAAGGTGCTGCACAGCAGGTCGCCCGCGCGCTCGATCGCAGCCAGCGTCGCTGCGTTGTCCATCAGCGCGTCCAGGGCATGGCGTGCCTGCGAAAGCGCCTGCCGGATGCAGCCGGCTGCGTCGGCGTGGTCAGCGTCGGGGATAGTGGGCGGCGTGGTCATGATCGTGTCCTGAGCGGTGATCGGTCTTCCAGTTCCAGCAGGCGACGCTCGGCATTCAGTCCTTGCAGGACAGGCGCAGCGCTTCCACGCGCCGGTGGGATGCACCGAACGCGCGCCCGACCTGCGCCTGCCTGGCCGAGGAGCCCATGGTCAATGCCGTCCCCGTGAAGTTCTCGCGCGAATACAGCTTCGCAACTGCCCTGGGGCCAGTTTCGGCGCTGGAAACGCGGCGCCGGAAACGCGCGATGGTCGCCAGGTCGAACGCGCGCAGTTCCGCCGGGCCCACGACGACGAAGGACTGCCCCGAAAAGTCCGGCCCATCGGACAGTCGAATCCAGCAGCCTCGGTCGAAGGTCGGATTCGGGACCTCGGGTGGCACAAGCATCACAACGGCGTCCGAAGCCGTCCATGGGGGGACTCCTGCGCAGGCCGCAACAGAAGTTGAGGCGCAAAGAAGCGGGCCCAGATACCGGGCCCAGCTGTGCGGATTGGCACGACTCTTCATGTGTCCTCATCGAGGGACGCAGGGCCTTCAGCTTTCACGTCAGCTTGTGCGAACAGGTTGCATGGTAGCCGTTCCAGCCACTGCGCTGCTGGGTCCGGGCGCACGCAGCATCCGCAGCCCGTTGGCCACGACCAGCAGGCTCGCCCCCATGTCGGCGAACACCGCCATCCACATGGTCGCGGAGCCGAAGAGAGCCAGCAGCAGGAACACACCCTTGATGCCCAGGGCCAGCGCGATGTTCTGCCACAGCACGGCGTGCGTGCGGCGCGACAGGCGGATGGTCTCGCCGACCCGCCGCAGGTCGTCGTTCATGATCACGACGTCGGCCGCTTCCATCGCCACGTCCGTGCCGGCACCGCCCATGGCGAAGCCGACGTCGGCCTGGGCGAGCGCGGGCGCGTCGTTGATGCCGTCGCCGGCCATGGCCACCCGGCCGTGGCGCTGCTGCAGGGCGCGGATCGCCTCCAGCTTCGCCTCGGGCAGCAGGTCACCGCGCGCATCGGAGATGCCCGCCTCTGCGGCGATCGCCTGCGCGGTGGCCGCGTTGTCGCCGGTGAGCATCACGGGCTGCACGCCGAGCGCCTTCAGATCCGCGACCGCGTGGCGCGCGCTGTCGCGGATCGTGTCCGCCACCGCGAAGATCGCGAGCACCTGGCGGTCGTTCGCGAGCAGGGTCACCGATCGTCCCAGCTGCTCGTGCGTGCGCAGTTCCTGCTCCAGCTCCGGGCCGCAGAGCTCGCGTTCGTGCACGGCGCGGTGGTTGCCCAGGAGCAAGCCTTGGCCCTGCACGATCCCGGTGGCGCCGCGGCCCGGCAAGGCGCTGAACGCATCCACGGGCAGGCGCTCGCCATCGAGGGCGTCGGCGATCGCCAACGAAACGGGATGGTCGGAGCGGGAGGCGAGGCTCGCCGCGAATTGCCGCACCTGGGCCTCGTCGGCGCCGCCCCAGGTGCGCCAAGCGACCAGCCGCGGTTTGCCCTCGGTCACCGTGCCCGTCTTGTCGAACGCGACGGCCCGCACGAGGCGCGCCGTCTCCAGGAAGGAGCCGCCCTTGATCAGGATGCCGCGGCGCGCGGCCGCGGCCAGGCCGCTGACCACGGTCACCGGCGTCGAGATCACGAGCGCGCAGGGGCAGGCGATCACCAGCAGCACCAGCGCCTTGTAGGCCGCGCTCAGCCAGCCGAGCCCGAACACGAGCGGACCCGCCACCGCGACGGCGAGCGCGAAGAAGAACACGGCCGGCGTGTAGACCGCGGCGAAGCGGTCGACGAAACGCTGCGTGGGCGCGCGGCTGCCCTGCGCCTGCTCCACGGCGTGGATAATGCGCGCGAGCGTCGTGTCGTCGGCAGCGGCGGTAACCCGGATCTCGAGTTCGTGGGTCTGGTTGATCGTGCCGGCGAACACCGCCTCGCCCGGCCCCTTGTCGACGGGAATGCTTTCGCCCGTCACCGGAGCCTGGTCCAGCGCGCTCGTGCCCCGCGTGACGACGCCGTCCAGCGGCACGCGCTCGCCGGGCTTGATGCGCACGATCGCGCCCAGGTCCACCTCGCGTACAGGCCACGCGCTCCAGGACCCGTCGGCCGCGCGCACCAGCGCCTGCTGCGGCGCCAGCGCGAGCAGCCCCTGGATGGCGTTGCGCGCCCGGTCGACGGCGCGCGCCTCGATCACTTCCGCGATCGCATAGAGCGCCATCACCATGGCCGCCTCGGGCCACTGGCCGATGACGAAGGCACCGGTAACCGCGACCGCCATCAGCGCACTGATGTTCAGCCGCCCGCGCAGGACGGCTGCGATGCCCTTGCGGTAGACGTCGAGCCCCGCCAACGCGATCGCCGCCAGCGCGAGCGCCATGCCCAGCAGCCGCCACGGGCCCGTGGCCGGTTCCATGAAGTGCGCGACTTCGGCACCGACAGCGAGCAAGAGGGCGAGGCCCAGCTTCCGAAGCTCGGTGCCGAAGGGTGGCGCGTCGTGGTCGTGGTCGTGGCCGTGGTCGTGGCCGTGCGCTGCATGGGTCGCGTGCTCGTGGCCCACGCAGCAGCTGGCGCCGTGCCCGCTCCCGCGGTCGTGTCCTTCGTGTGCGTCGTGGCCGCCTGCGTGGGCATGGCCCATTGCAGGCGCCGCCTCATGCGCGCCGCCGAGGGACTGCCGATCGTGCGGCCTCGCCTTGCCGGTGAGGGGTTCCGGGCGGAACCCGGCCTTGCGGATGGCCGCGAGCGCGGCCGGATACGCATCCTCCTGCGCATCGATTGCCAAGGTACGGGCGGACAGCTGGAAGTTCAGCGAGCGGATGCCGGGCACCGGTTCGAGCGCTCGCCGGATCTCCGCCTCTTCCACGCTGCAATCCATGGTGGCGATGCGGTATCGCCGCGCCGCAACGGCCGGCTTGCGCGCCGGCTGCGGGGCGCTTGCGGATGAGCCGCAGCAGTCCGCTTCCTTCAGCAGGGTCTTCTTGTCCATGGCCTAATTGAAAACCTTGAAGCCACTCCAAGGTCAAGCAGGCATGAAGATCGGGCAACTCGCCGCAGCCAGCGGCACGCAGGCAGACACCATCCGCTACTACGAGCGCGAAGGGCTGCTGCCGCCCGCTGCGCGCACGGAAGGCAATTACCGGGTGTACGACCAGGAGCACGTGCAACGCCTGCGATTCATCCGGCACTGCCGTTGCCTGGACATGACGCTGGACGAAGTCCGGGTGCTCCTGCAATACAAGGATGCGCCGCAGGAGGACTGCGGCGCCGTGGACCGGCTGCTGGACGAACACATCGGCCATGTGGTGGCGCGCATCGGCGAGCTCAAGGCGCTCGAGAAGGAATTGCGCACGCTGCGCGCCGGGTGCGCGACGGACCGTACAGCCGCCGAGTGCGGCGTCCTTGGAGGCCTGGAACGCGCAGCGCGCGAACACGACCACGCATCGGGGAGCGCCGGGCGCACGCAGCATCTCGCGGGTTCGCACCCGCCGCGCGCAAGCTCGGTCGGCGGCACGGGCAAGACCGGCAAGACGGCGTAGCCACGCTGTACGTCCTGGCGATGCGCCCCGGAGCAAGATGCGGGGCGGCAGAGGCAACGAATGCGTTGAATCTGCCGGCACCGATGCACGCTATCGATCGAGATCGGCGATCAGGTCCTTCATCCCGGCGATCTCCTTCTTCTGGCTCTCGATGATGCCGTCGGCCAGCTTGCGCACGCGGGGATCCTGGATGTTCGCCCGTGAGCTGGTCATGATCGCGATCGAGTGATGAGGGATCATCGCCCGCATGTAGGCCACGTCTCCTATCGTCGCCTGCGTGCGCACGAGGGCCAGGCCGGCGAAGAACAGCAGGGCCGCGATGCCCAGCACACCGGCATTGACGCGCTTGTTGGGGTACATGCGCCACATGAACAGCATCATCACCCCCGTCATGATGCCGCCCATGATCATTGCCATGAAGACGCGCGTCCAGCTGAATAGACGTGGTCGACCCGAGCCGCTGCGCCATCCCGTCCGATCGGCCGAGGTAGGTGCCTCGGCCGGTGCGGCGTAGGACAGCTCGGCTGACGAGTTTCGCCACGGAAGACCTCGTGTGAGTCCCCAACGCCTTGTCCGAAGGTCTTTGTGTGATGCTGGGGACCTCGGAGATCCCTCCCGTCTCGCGAGTCGCAGGCTCCCAGCCATGTCAGCCAGGACTGGGGGGACAACATCCCCAGCCACGCGACCAGCCCGAGGACAAGACACCCCAGGCAGGCTTCGACCCGCAGGCTTCGCCGGAGGATTCGCACGTCATGGACGTGATTGCCTTCGAGGACTGCGGATTCCAGGCGCGGGCTGAAGAAGAACCGGTTCGCCGCGGCGAGTCCGAGCATGAGTGCGAACAGCAGCAGTTTCGCGGCGAGGCGGTTGCCGTAAAGGGTTCGAGAGCAGCGGAGCCAAGGCTAGCGGATCTGGCAGCCCATCTCGCTGGTGAAGTCCAGCCGGCGCGCGCTCGCGCAGAGCTCCTTTCGCTGCGGACGGTCCGGGAACGCTTGGCAGCATGGCGTGCTCTGCACGGCAAACTGCCTCCGCGCGGTCGATGGATCGAGGCGCCCAGGAGATCGGCGCCACACCGGAGGCGTTGTACCGGGAGCTGGCGCGCACGCGTGCAACCGCGAGAAGGTGAAATGGCCGAAGTGCGCCAGTCGGCTGCGGATTCAGCATCGGTGGGTATCCAGGATTTCCTCCAACTGGTTGCTTGCCTTGATCCCAGCAGGGCTTGCCTCTGGGTTGCGCCGGAGCGGAAGCTCGGCACGGCTGCGGTTGGGCCCAAGCCCTGCGAATCACCTCCCTCGCTCCGTGCCGTGTTGCTTTCGTCGGCACCCGGGGGCTGCTTGACGTGCATCAATCCGGATGCGCGCGCGCCGTCCATCATGAATCCATCATGGATCATGATCCCCACGACGCGTCCTCCACGCCCTCGTTCTGGCGCTCGCCGGCAGGCATGTGCCTGCTGGTGGCACTCGCGGTCCTGGGCTTCTACCTGGCGACGGAGCACACAGCCCACGTCATGGGGGCTCTGCCCTATGTATTGTTCCTCGCCTGTCCGTTGATGCACGTCTTCATGCACCACGGCCATGGACAGCACGGCGGCAACGCCAGCTCGCAGCAGAAGGAGATCGGTGATGAACAACGCGGGCAATGACTACGGGCTGTGGGGGCTGGCCGCGATCAACGCGGTGGTCTTCATCGGCTTCGCCTACAGCTTCTTCAAGCCGACGAACCCGCGGGACTGGCGCAGCTTCGGCGCGTTCAGCGCGTTCATCGTGGCCCTGTTCGCGGAGATGTACGGGTTCCCGCTCACCATCTACGCGCTCGCCGGATGGCTCGGACCGAAATTCCCGAACGTGAATCTGTTCGGCCACGACGCAGGCCACCTCTGGTGGCTGGTGACCGGGCAGCACGGCAATCCGCACTTCGGGCTCATGCATCTCCTGAGCTTCGGGTTCATCTTCGTCGGCTTCACGTTGCTGGCGAAATCCTGGCACGTCCTGTACCACGCGCAACGGCGGCATGAAGTCGCGACCACGGGACCGTATGCGTGGGTCCGCCATCCCCAGTACATCGGTTTCGTTTCCATCATGTTTGGCTTCCTGCTGCAGTGGCCCACGCTGCTGACACTTGCGATGTTTCCCGTTCTTGTCCTGATGTACGTCCGCCTGGCGATGGCCGAAGAGCGGGATTCCGAACGCCTCTTCGGAGACTCCTGGCGCGCGTACGCGGCACGCACGCCCCGCTTCATTCCGAACGCCGGGGGCCCAGGGCATGATCAACCGGTCGCCGGCGGGTAAGGCTGCCGAGTTCGCGGCCGGCCTGGGCGCTGGGGCGCTCGGTGCCGGCCTCGCGCTGCTCGCACCCGACGCGCTCCGTCCCCTCGCGATGCCAATCGTTTTGGTCGGCATCGTCGTGCACGCCGTGGGGATGACGCTGAAGAACCGGCTGGAAGAGCGCAACGGCAGCGTGGCCGTGTGGGAGCAGGCGCTGTTCTGGCTGTGCTGGGCCTCCCTCGCCGTGCTGTTGGCCTGGGTCGGCATACGACTGCTCGACGCTTGATCGCGCCCGCCCACGCCAGTCCTGGCGGGGGCACACTTGACAAGAAGCATCCCGCCGGAAGGAGAACACCTTGCAACGCGAAGTCACCGAAGTGGAGAACAAGAAGGACGAGCACCTCCAGCACCATCACCTTGGCGCTAGTGCATCCGGAGAGCACGTTGCGGCGGAATACACCTGCCCGATGCACCCGCAGGTCCGACAGAGCGAGCCCGGCCGATGTCCCATCTGCGGCATGGACCTGGTGCCTGCAGGAACGCAGGCCGCAGCCGCGCCCTCGCATGCCCATCATGGGCACGGCGCAGGAGCGGCCGTGCACGCAGCGCCTCAGTCCGCGCCCACAATGAAACCCGCCGTGTCCCCGGACCAGCAGGTCGAATACACCTGCCCCATGCATCCCCAGATCCGGCAGATGGGGCCCGGCAACTGTCCGATCTGCGGCATGGCGCTCGAACCGGTGATCGCGACCTCGGGCTCCGGCGAGAGCCCGGAGCTGCGCGACATGACGCGCCGCTTCTGGATCGGGCTGGCGCTGAGCGTGCCGGTGGTCCTGCTGGAGATGGGTGGCCACGTTTTCGACATTGGTCACCTGGTGGGCGCGCAGACCTCCAACTGGATCCAGATGCTCCTCGGCACGCCCGTCGTCCTTTGGGCCGGCGGGCCCTTCTTCGTGCGCGGCTGGTCCTCGCTGAAGAATCGCAGCCTCAACATGTTCACCCTGATCGCACTCGGTACGGGCGCGGCATGGCTCTACAGCATGGTAGGCACGTTCGCCCCGGCGCTGTTCCCCTCGGAGCTGCGGACCCACGACGGGGCGGTGGCCGTGTACTTCGAAGCCGCGGCGGTGATCACCGTGCTGGTGCTGCTGGGACAGGTGCTGGAGTTGCGGGCGCGCGAAAAGACTTCTGGCGCCATCAAGGCGCTGCTGGATCTCGCACCGAAGACCGCGGTGCGCGTGAAAGCCGACGGCTCGGACGAGACAGTACCGATCGACTCGATCCAGGTCGGCGAACTGCTGCGCGTGCGACCGGGCGAGAAGGTCCCTGTCGATGGGGAAGTCACCGAAGGCAAGGGCACGGTCGACGAGTCCATGGTCACCGGTGAGCCGATGCCGGTGGTGAAGGCGGCCGGTGCCAAGGTGACGGCGGCCACTCTCAACCAGACTGGCAGCTTCGTCATGCGGGCCGAAAAGGTCGGCGCCGACACGCTGCTCTCGCAGATCGTTCACATGGTCGCGGCCGCGCAGCGCAGCCGCGCGCCCATCCAGCGGATGGCCGACCGGGTCGCGGGCTGGTTCGTTCCGGCCGTCGTGATCGTTGCGATCGCCACGTTCGCGGCCTGGATGGTGTGGGGGCCGGCGCCGGCCTTCTCGTATGCGCTGATCGAGTCGGTGGCCGTGCTGATCATCGCCTGTCCGTGCGCACTCGGACTTGCGACGCCCATGTCGATCATGGTGGGGGTGGGCCGCGGCGCACAGCACGGGGTGCTGATCCGGGATGCCGAAGCGCTCGAGCGCATGGAGAAGGTGGACACGCTTGTGGTCGACAAGACCGGCACGCTGACGGAGGGGCGCCCGAAGGTGGTTCACATCGAGACCGCCGAGGGCTTCGCGCCCGATGAGATCCTGCAGAAGCTTGCGAGCGTCGAGCGTGCCAGCGAGCATCCGCTGGCCATGGCCATCGTCGCCGCGGCAAAGGAACGCAACCTGCCGCTGACCGAGGTCACCGATTTCGATTCGCCCGTCGGCAAGGGAGTGGTCGGCAAGCTGGCCGGGGTCGAACTGACGAGTGGTGCGGCGAAGTATCTGGCCGAGAAAGGCATCGACGTCTCTTCCCTGAATGCTGCGGCGGAGCAGCAGCGCGCTCGCTCGGCCACGGTGATCTTCGTGGCGATCGGGGGCCAGCTCGCGGGCTTCGTTGCGATCGCCGATCCGATCAAAGCCACCACGGCCGATGCGCTGAAGCAGCTGCGGGAAGCCGGCGTGAAGATCGTGATGCTCACCGGCGACGGCAAGACCACGGCGCAGGCCGTCGGCCGCGAGCTCGGGATCGACGAGGTTGTGGCCGAAGTCTTCCCCGAGGACAAGGCCAACATCGTCCAGCGGCTGCGCAAGGAAGGCCGCGTGGTCGCCATGGCAGGCGACGGTGTGAACGATGCGCCGGCGCTCGCGGCGGCCGAAGTCGGCATCGCGATGGGCACCGGCACCGACGTGGCGATGGAGAGCTCGGGCGTCACCCTGCTCAAGGGCGACCTGCTGGGCATCGTGCGCGCCCGCAAGCTGTCGCAGGCGACGATGCGCAACATCCGGCAGAACCTGTTCCTCAGCTTCGTCTACAACGTGGCCGGCATCCCGATCGCGGCGGGCGTGCTCTATCCGTTCTTCGGGTTGCTGCTCTCGCCGGTGGTCGCGGCCGCAGCCATGGCGCTATCGTCGGTCAGCGTCATCGCGAATGCGCTGCGGCTGCGCACAGTCGATGTCGACTGATTCCTCACCAGGGCAGGCAAGAGCTTCCGCGATCAGCGCGACCTGAGCTCGACCTACGCAGGCACGGGATACGCGTCGGGCGCCAGGCCAGGGACGGAATCGCCGTTCACTGCGCCGGCAGCGTCCACTTGAAGCTGCGCGGCGTTGCTTCGCCGCGGCGCTGCGACCGCAGTTCGATGGCGGCACGACGCGGAGTGATCGGGGCAAACGCCAGAACTCCCTTGCGGTGGTGCGCGCCCGGGCCATCGCCGCGCCAGGCGAGTGGCGCATACGTGCGCCCCTGGCCATCGACGAGCATCGCACTTGCGGCGAGGTCGTCCTCCAGCGGCGTGACGTGCGTGTTCATGGTCACCTCGAACTGCCACTCGCCGCTTGCCGGCAAGTCCTTCGGGGTGATGGTCACGCCCACCATCTGTGCTTCGGAGGTTCTCGCCGGAAGCGGTGCCGCTACAGCGGCGACCACCGTAAACGCGGCGGCGACAACGAGGGCAGTCAGGCGGGAACGGCGCATCTTGCATGCTCCTTCGCCGCCGGCACGACCTTGGACAGGATGTAGGCGATGCCGGCGAGGTTGAACGCGAGCCCGGCCCAGAAGAACTGGACCTGGTACTGGGCTGCCAGGGTCACCAGGCCAGTGGCGCCGAGCACCGGCAGGATGTTCACGAGGTAGTGGGCACAGCAGGAGATCATTGCCGCCGTGGAGCTCGTGCCGGAAACGGCGAGAACGCGCTTCGATGCATCGGCCGAAGCGACCAACTGCCGCAGGTATGTGTAGAGCCCCACCTGAACGCCGAAGCCCGCCGCGAGGCTGACCAGGTAGACGCCGAAGGTGGCGAACTGCTCGCGCGCATAGGCCGCGCCCGACAGCAGCCCCACGACTGCGAAATAGATGATGACCAGCCCTGCGAACGCGGCCAAGCCACTGATGAACGCCCTGAGCTTCATGACTGCACTCCTGATGTCGCCCGGTCAGGATAGGTCCGCGTAGCGGAGCGCACTTGACCTGTATCAGCGGACGGAGAATGCAGCCCTCAGGAGAGGTCGCGCTTGCGGGTCTCGAACTCCGCCTTGTCGATCTCGCCGCGCGCATATCGCTCCTCGAGGATGCGCAGCGCCCGGCTGCCATCGTCGCGCCGGCCGACGCCCGACAGTGAACGCACGAGCAGCACGACGCCAATGATCACCAGCGCCCACCACAGCAGGTGGCCAAGCCCGAACCCGCCGCCTCCCCAACCCATCATGTTTCCCCACATTGCAATTTCTCCTTGCGACAGTTCTTCGGTCCGTAGTGAACATTTTGAGGAGCATCCGCTCGAAGGTTCAAGCGAACAGGGTTCCGGTTGAGACAGATCAAGGGCGCGGTGACCTGGCCATGTGCAATTCGACTTGCGAACACGCATTCGTCCCCAACATGCCGGGACAGGCGGCTTGCACGCCACCGTCGCGCTGATTTTCACACTCCCGCTTTCCACCAAGCCCAAGGAGCACCATGACGGCAATGTCGAGCACCCGGCGCAGGTTCATCATGGGCGCGACCGGTGCCGCCGCGCTCATTGGAGCCGGTCTGTGGCGAACCGGGCTGCTGGCCTCGCCACGCGACGAGCCGCTCCGCCCCCTCCAGGTTCCCCCATTGATGGATGCCCGCAGGCAGGGGAACGCCTTGGCCCTGCAGGTGCAACGCGGCCAGACCGAGTTCTTCCGAGGTGCGCGTAGCGCGACCATGGGCTACAACGGCAGCTATCTCGGACCGACGCTGCGCGTGCACCGCGGCGACGACGTGCAGGTGGCCATCACGAACGCGCTGGGCGAGGACACGACGGTGCATTGGCACGGCCTGCTCGTGCCCGGGCACCTCGATGGCGGACCGCACCAGAACATCGCCCCGGGTGCGAGCTGGCGTCCGGTGTTGCCGGTCCGGCAACCGGCAGCCACGCTCTTCTACCACTCGCACGTGCACGGCCGAACCGCCGAACAGGTGTACGCCGGCCTCGCGGGCGTTCTGATCGTGGCCGACGACCAGGAGGCGCGGCTGAACCTGCCTTCCGAGTACGGGATCGACGACCTGCCCCTCGTCATCCAGGACCGGTGGTTCGAGAACGGACGGATGCTCCTGCCGAACGGCATGATGACCTTGATGCACGGGCGACGCGGGAACACCCTGCTGGTGAATGGAACGCCCGATGCGCAAGCGCGTGTCCCCGCGCGGCTGGTACGGCTGCGCTTCGTGAATGGCTCGAATGCGCGCACTTACGCGCTCGCCTTCGACGATGGTCGGCCGATGCACTGGATCGCGTCGGAAGCAGGCTTGCTCGCAGCGCCAGTTGCCATGGGGTCGCTGTCACTCGCGCCCGGCGAACGCGCGGAGGTGCTGGTGGACTTCTCGGATGCGCGCCGGGCCACGCTGGTGACGGCGCCCGACCCCAACGCACCGATGATGATGGGGGGTCCGATGAGCCGCCTGCGCCCGGACGGCGTCGGGCGCGAGCCGGTCCTGGCTTTTGAACCCATTGGACCGTCCGAGAATTCGGTTGCGTTGCCCACGCGACTCGTCGCGCACGCGGCGCCCGATCCTTCGCGCGCGACGCGGCGCAGGCGCTTCAACCTCGACATGCCCATGGGCGCGATGATGGGCATGGGCCGCATGATGCGCGGTGCCGGCCCGGGCGGCAGCACCGGCACGTTCGGCATCAACGGCCGCGCTTTCGACATGCGCCGCGTCGACGAGCGGGTGCGGCTGGGGGACACGGAGGTGTGGGAGGTCTCGGGCGACATGATGGCGCACCCCTTCCACATCCACGGTACGCACTTCCGCGTGCTCAGTCGCGGCGGCGCGGCGCCGATGCTGCGCGACCAGGGGCTGCGCGATACGGTGATGGTGGGCGAGCCCGTGGAACTGCTGATGCAGTTCACGCAAGAAGCCGCAAAGGCGCCCTTCATGTATCACTGCCACATCCTCGAGCACGAGGACAACGGAATGATGGGTCAGTTCGGGACGGCCTGAACGCCTATGCCCTCTGGTCACTGGGCTTCACTGGTCTGCAGCTCTGACACCGGCCGTGCGCCCGGACCTGCCGCGCTGCTTTGCCTCCGGTGTTCGCGCGGGCCACCCATCTCCTCGCGCGTCGGAGTGGCCGCCGGCAGGGAGCTGACGGCTCCGTTCAGCGCGCCCGCTCCAGCTCGGTGACCGTGGCCTTGCCGCCCACTATCGCTGCCTGGAATTTCACCTTGTCGCCCGCCTTCACGCCGTTCAGCATCTTCTTGTCGGCAATGTCGAAGCCCATGGTCATCGCGGGCATCGCGATATTCGGGATGTCCTCGTGCTTCAGCACGATCAGTCCCTTTTTTTCATCCACCTTTCTCACCTCTGCGTTAACGAGCGGCAAGGTGGATGCGACAGCCTTGGTAGATGCTGATTTGGCCGATGGGGACAACGACATGCCTTGCGCGTGAACACCGCCCGCGATGCAGGACAGTGCCAGAGTAGTGACGGACAAGGTGCGAATGACTTTCATCGAAAAATTCCTTAGGTCTGAGGATTGGAAGGATGGAGAAGAGCAGCAGGGCGCGGGGCCCGGGCGACCAGCGCGCCGCGACGCGCACGCCGCAGCAAGTACCACGCGGCCGGAATGACGAGCATGCTCAGCAAGGGAGCTGTGACCATGCCGCCCACCATGGGCGCGGCGATGCGCGTCATGACCTCGGAGCCGGTGCCGCTTCCCACGAGGATGGGAAGCAGGCCGCCCATGACGACAGCCACGGTCATCGCCTTCGGGCGCACGCGCAGCACCGCGCCTTCGCGGATGGCGGCCAGCAACGTCTCGTCGTTCTCGGGTTCACCCGCGGCAAGCCGCCTGGAGTAGGCGTTCTTCAGATACACCAGCATCACGATGCCGAATTCCGCCGCAACGCCCGCGAGCGCGATGAAGCCGACGGCCGTGGCCACCGAGATGTTGTGTCCGAGCGCCCACACGAGCCAGAAGCCGCCCACCAGCGAGAACGGCACGGCAGCCATCACCAGGGCAGCATCCTTGAACGATCGGAACAGAAGGTAGAGAAGCACGAAGATCACCGCGAGCGTTGCAGGCACGACCACCTTCAGGCGCTGGGTCGCGCGCTCCAGGTATTCGAATTGCCCGGACCAGGACACCGAGTAGCCCGCAGGGAGAGCAACCTGTCTGGCCACCGCTGCCTGCATGTCGGTGACCACCGAGCGCAGGTCCCTGCCCCGCACGTCCACGTACACCCAGCCGGACAGCCGTGCGTTCTCGCTGCGCAGCATCGGCGGGCCCTCCTGGACGCCGACTCGCGCCACGTCCTGCAGCAACAGTTGCGCACCTCTGTCCGTCACGAATGGCAGCTCTCGCAACCGTTGCAGCGAGTCGCGGACCTCGCGCGGGTAGCGCACGTTGATCGGAAACCGCTCGCGCCCTTGAATCACTTCACCGACGTTGTCCCCGCCGATCGCGGTCGATACGATGCTCTGCACGTCCGCCACGGAGAGGCCGTACCGAGCCGCCGCGGCACGGTCCACATCCACGTCGATATACCGCCCGCCGGTGAGCCGCTCCGCCAGCGCGGATGAAACGCCCGGTACGCTCTTCACGGCGGCCTCCACCTGGCCGGTCAGGCGATCGATGGTGGCGAGGTCCGCGCCGGCAATCTTGACGCCCACCGGACTCTTGATCCCGGTCGCCAGCATGTCGATGCGGTTGCGGATGGGAGGCACCCAGACGTTGGAGAGGCCTGGCACCTTCACCACCCGGTCCAGTTCCTCCACGAGCTTGTCCGGGGTCATGCCCGGGCGCCACTGCTCCCGCGGCTTGAACTGGATGGTCGTCTCGAACATCTCCAGTGGAGCCGGATCCGTTGCGGTGTCAGCGCGTCCCGCCTTGCCGAATACCCGGTCCACCTCCGGAACAGTCTTGATCAGGCGGTCGGTCTGCTGCAACAACTCCGAAGCCTTCGAGGCCGAGAGGCCCGGCAGCGCCGATGGCATGTACAGCAAATCCCCCTCGTCCAGCGGCGGCAGGAATTCGCCGCCAAGGCGCATCACCGGGATGGCCGTCAGGGCGAGCAGCAATCCGGCGACCGCGAGCGTCACCTTCGGGAATCCCAGTACGGCGTCCAGCGCCGGCCGGTAGATCGTCATCAGGAACCGATTGAGCGGATTGGAGGCCTCCTGCGGGATGCGCCCGCGCACCAGGTATCCCATGAGGACCGGAACCAGCGTGACCGAAAGACCCGCCGCTGCCGCCATCGCATACGTCTTCGTGAATGCCAGCGGCGAAAACAACCTGCCCTCTTGCGCCTCGAGCGTGAACACCGGCACGAAGGACAGAGTGATGACCAGCAGCGAGAAGAACAGCGCAGGCCCTACCTCGATGGAGGCGTCGGTGACCAGCTCCCACCGTTCGGCCAAATCGGGCCCGCGGCCGGTTCGATGTTCGAAGGCCTCCAGGTGCTTGTGCGCGTTCTCGATCAGGACGATGCTGGCATCGACCATCGCGCCAAGCGCGATGGCGATCCCTCCCAGGGACAGGATATTCGCGCTGACGCCCTGCCACTGCATGACGATGAAGGCAGCCAGTACGCCGACCGGCAAAGTCACCACTGCCACGAACGCGGAGCGCAGGTGGAAGAGGAACACGGCGCACACGAGCGCCACCACGATGAACTCCTCGACGAGCTTGTGGCTCAGGTTTTCGACGGCCCGGTCGATGAGCAGCGATCGGTCATAGGTCGGCACCACTTCGACTCCGGGTGGAAGGCTGCCCTTGAGCGAAGCGAGTTTGGCCTTGACCGCCGCGATGGTGGTGCGCGCGTTCTTGCCGGAGCGCATCACCACGACGCCGCCCGTGACCTCGCCCTGCCCATCGAGTTCCGCGATGCCGCGCCGCATTTCGGGACCGACCTGGACGAAAGCGACGTCTCGCAGGAGAACGGGGGTTGCGCCCGACAAGCTGATCGGAATCGTGCGGAAGTCCTCCAGCGACTGCAGGAATCCTCGGGAGCGAACCATGTATTCGGCCTCTGCGAGCTCCACGACCGAACCACCGGAGGCCTGGTTGGCCCTCTGCAGCGCCTCGGTGACCATCCGCTGCGTCACGCCGAGGGTGCGCATGCGGTCCGGATCCAGCACCACCTGGTACTGGCGCACCATGCCGCCGATGCTGGCCACCTCGGCGACGTCCGGGACCGTCTTCAACTCGAACTTCAGGAACCAGTCGTTCAGCGCCCGCAGCTGGGAGATGTCGTTTCTGCCCGAGCGATCGACCAACGCGTATTCGTAGATCCAGCCGACCCCGGTCGCGTCGGGGCCCAGCGAAGCGTTCGCTCCCGGCGGCAGACGGCTTTGCACCTGGTTCAGGTACTCCACGACACGTGACCTGGCCCAATACGGGTCGGTCTTGTCATCGAACAGCACGTACACGAACGAGTCACCGAAGAACGAATACCCGCGCACGACCTTCGCGCCCGGGACACTGAGCATCGTGGTGGTCAGCGGGTAAGTGACGAGATCCTCCACCACCTGCGGCGCCTTGCCCGGGTAAGGCGTGCGCACGATCACCTGTGTATCGGACAGGTCGGGCAGTGCGTCGAGCGACATCCTTTGCGTCGACCAGAGGCCTGCCACCACGAGGAACCCCGTCGCGATCAGCACCAGGAAGCGGTTGCGGATGGACCAGCGGATGAGGGCGCCAATCACTTGCCCGCTCCTGCGGGCTGCACCGCGACCAGCTCGTATCCCATCGGGCCGCCTTGCTTGAACTGGAAACTCACCATGTCGCCAGCCTTCACGCCGGGGAAGGCATTCGGTGTCGGCTTGCTGAAGCCCATGGTCATGCCGGGCCACTTGAGTTCCGGCACGGGCCCATGCGAGATCGTGATGCCATCCGGATCGACGCTCTCCACCTTTCCCTGCGCGGCAAAGATGCCGGCTGCGGGTGGTGCCTTTGCCTCAGGGCCGGCACTGCTTGCCGGCCCTGAGGCCTGTCCTGCGGCAGCCATGCCGCCCAGCACGGATTTCAGCCTCGCCTCGGAGTCCACGAGGAACTGCCCGCTCGCCACCACCTGGTCTCCCTCGCCGAGACCCTGCACCACCTCGAGCTGGTCGCCCAGGTCCGCGCCGAGAGCGATGTCGCGCGGCTCGAAACTTCCGTTTTCCTTGCGCACGATGGCCACGGCGCGCGTCCCGGTCCGGATGACCGCTTCCGCCGGCACCACCAAGCGCGAGGTGACGGGCCCCGCCACCTGCAGCCGCAGCAACATCCCCGGCGTGAGCCGGCCAGCCCTGTTGGCAACTTCGAATCGCGCCTGCACTGTCCGCGTGTTCGCACTGACCTGCGGCAGGATTTCCTGCAGCTCGCCGTCGAACGTCTGGGAGGCGTCGGCCTGCAACGCGGCTTTCACTTTCTGGCCACGCCGCAGGCGCACGGCCTGCACCTCCGGCACTTCGGCCACGGCCCAGACCCGTTCCAGGCCTGCAATGCGAAAGAGTGTCATGCCCGACGTGACTGCCACGCCCTCGCGCACACCGAGCTCCGCGACCACACCGCTGACGGGAGCAGGCACGCTGAATCGCGCCTGCGCGGCGCCGACCTGTTCGCTCTGGCGGATCAACGCATCTGGAATGGACATCGCGCGCATCCGGTCCCGCGCTGCATCCACGAGGTCCTGGGGCACGCCGGCGCGCTTCAAGGCCAGATATTCGTTCTGCGGCCCCAGCCAGTCGGGTGCATAGATGACGGCCAGCGGTTGACCTCGGCGGACGTATTCCATGGTCGCTCGAACCAGCAGGCGCTCCACGTACCCGTTCACCCGCGTCTGTACCGCCTCCGTCAGGCGCTCATCGAACTGCACCGTGCCTACGGCGTCGAACGAACTTGCCAATTGGGTGCGGATGACCTTGGCCGTGCGGATGCCCAGGTTCTGCTGCACTCCGGCACTGACCTTCACGCCAGTGTCGTTCTGCTCGTCGGCGTACACCGGCACGAGCTGCATGTCCATGAACGGTGACTTGCCGGGCTTGTCGAACCGTGGGCCCGGCACCATGGGGTCGTGCCAGTACAGGACCTTGCGCTCGCTCGTCGGGCCGCTCGCCGGCACACTGGCCACCTTCTCTGCCGGTGCCCCGGTGTACTTGCCCGCCAGGAATCCCGCGGCCGCCAGGCCCGCGCCAACGAGTACGGCTGCAGTTATGTGGGTGCTTTTCATGGGGCGCCTCCGGGAACGGTCTTGAATGCGAGTTGCGCCTGCACCTTTGCAAGATCGCGCTCGAGTGTGAGAAGCTTGCGCCGCGTTTCGACTTCGGCGTGGCGCGCCTCGAACAGCGTCATGAGCGGCACCTGGTTGGACCGGTAGCCGGCCAGGGCCGCCTCGGTCCGTTGCTGCGCAGGGATCACCACGCCGGTGCGGTAACGCTTCACGCGATTCGCGAGGCGCTGCGCGTCACTGGCGAGCCCCTGGTATTCGGCGGATGCCATGCGCAGGGCCTCTTCGAGCGAAGCCGCCGCCTTTTCGACGAGCGCCAGCTTTGCCGCTGTTTCGCGATCCTGCCGTTCGCTTGGCGAGACCGGCAGCGGGATGTTGACACCGATCGAGACGAGGTCCGAGAAGCCGGTACGCTGGCCGTAGGAGGCTCCCCAGGTCCAGTTCGGATTGCGATTCGCTGCGGTTGCGGACGCTTCGGCCCGGGCCGCCTCGACCTCGCGCTGCGCTTGAATGACTGCGGGATGCGCCGCCACATAGGCTTTCTCTCCCGGCACGCCGGGCAATGATGGCGCGGCCAGGCCATCCGGCCGCTCGCCCACCCATCGCTGCAGCGCCACCATCGCTGCGGCCTGTACTTGCTGCGCGTCCGCAGACTCGTCTTCTGCGACACCGCGCGCTGCAGTCAGTGCCAGCACCTCCTGGCTGCCGCCGGACGACGATGCGAGCCGCGCTTTCGCCGCCTCCGCTTCTTCGTGCAAATGGTGCTCCGTGAGCGTGGTGAGTTTCAGGGTTTCGCCGGCGTAGTACGCGTCCAGAAAAGCGCCTGCCGCCTGAAGGCGAGCATCGGCCAACGCGACGCGCTCCGCCGCCTCTTCGCGGCCGACCTGCGCCTGCGCTGCAGCCTGCCGCAATGCGCGTTTTTCGGAAGACACCCACTCCTGGCTTACGCCCACCCGCTTCATGGTCATCGACTCCGCGGTCGTGCTGAGCCGGTCCGGACCCGTGACCGGCAAGTTCTCGATGCCGACGCTCAGCACCGGATCGGGCAACTGTCCCGCCGCCCGCGCCGCCTGGGAGGCACCCAGTGCGCCCGCGCGGGCAGCACGTGCGAGTTGCGAGCGCTGCGACGCGAGTTCCAGCGCCTGGTCGAGGGAAAGAGGCGCGGCCCTACCGAGGGCCGGAAGCAGGGCCGCCACGAGGGCGGCCAATGGAATGAAACGCGAGAACATGGACTCTCCGAAGACAACGAAGCGGGTGTCGGCCAGCGGGCAAGCCGCGGCGACGCCTGTAGGTCGACGGAGAAGTCAGACGCGAAGTCTGAGGGTGGAGAGGAAGATCGGTTCCGGCGGTGGTCGCTCTCGGGCTGCGTGGGCAAACACGACGGACCCCACCGCGCCGCCGTGCACCAACACCGGCACGACGAGGGCCTGCACCACGGCAGGCAGGCTGACGGCGGGAACGTGGACCGGGTCGAAGGACTGCGGAGCGTTCAGGCAGTGCTGGTGACACAGAACAGGCTGCTCCTGGTCCATGGCCTTGCCAGCGGACATGTCCATGTTTTCGCACGGCTCTCCCGTGGACATCTCCATCTGAGCCGGCTCATCCGGAGCCTTGGCCGGCGCGCAGACATAGTTCGCCAGCGCCAGCTGTGAGAACAGCAGCGACAGGACCACAAGATAGATCGTGGCCAAGCGTGGGTAAAGCTGACGGGACATCGTCGAGCTCGAAGTGTAACCCTGCCGTACGACTCTCGCAGCGGCTGCTTGCGGCAGCTCGATGGGCGAGCGGCAATCAGTTGAGGGCGATCAAGTGGAATCAGGCGGCGCGTGCTACTTTTCACGGAATCACTAGCAAACCAGCGAACACGCCACTTTGAAGGAGCATCGCTATGAACAAGGCACTGACCGCACTCGCACTCTCCGCAACCCTCGCGCTCGGAGCTCACGCCCAGACGGCACCCGCTTACCCGGGCAGCTATGGCTGGGGGATGATGGGGCCCGGCATGATGGGCCCTGGTGGGTATGGCTGTTGCGGGATGGGCCCTGGGATGATGGGCCCGGGAAGCTATGGCTGGGGGATGATGGGGCCGGGCATGATGGGTCCCGGAAATTATGGCTGGGGCGCGATGGGGCCGGGCGCGACCGGAGGGTGGCCCTCGGGTGTTACGTCGGACCAGCAGGCGAAGATTGCCCAGATCCAGAAGGAACTGCGGGCAAAGCAGTGGCCGCTCATGCAGCAGATGCAGGAACTCACGTTGCAGTCCAACGGTAGCGCCGACGAGCAGACAGAGCGCAGGCTGTATGAAAGCCAGGCCACGCTGCAGCGGCAGATGTTCGACAACATGATCGAGGCGCGCAAGCGGACGGAAGCGGTTTTCACGCCGCAGCAGCGCGAGCAGATGCGTCTTGGGAGCTCGCGCTAGGACCGGTGACCATGTGGCACATGTGGAGCTATGGCGGCCCGTGGGGCGGCTTCTTTTTGATGCATGCGCTCTGGTGGGTGCTCGTGATTGGCGGCGCGGTCGCCGTGATCCGGTACCTGGTGCGCGACCGGTCGGCTCCCGCGGAAAACGCCCTCGCCATCCTGCGTGAACGCTTCGCACGAGGCGAGATCGATGCAGCCGAATACGCCGACCGGCGCAAGCAGCTAAGCCAATAGCGACTGCTGCACGTAGTCGCGGCAGAGGCTTTCGGGGATCACGGCGCGGAAACAAGCGGGCCGGAGTGCGCCGGGCACGTCGCGGCGCACGGGCAGTAGCCGCTCAGACCCGTGCCGCGCGCCGACCCGTCACCGCGTTCATCCAGAACCCGACCACCGCGATAACCAGCACGACGAACTGCGCGGCGATGGTTTGCTTCGAAGGGAAGATCCCGAGCACTTCCACCCGAGGAGCAGTGAACGGACTGGCCGCCACCCAACCTGCCTCCTGGAGACCCGCGACGCCCTTGCCCACGAGCACCACGGCCAGCACCGCGACCAGGACCGAACTGATGGAAAAGAACTTCCCGATCGGCATGCGTGCGCTCGTACGAAGCAGCGCCCATGCGATCAGCCCGAGGAGGACCACGCCTGCGCCGAGTCCGCCAAGGAGCGCGGCGCCGCTGCCTTCCACCGCTAGGGCCGAGTAGAACAAGACCGTCTCGAACACTTCGCGGTAGACCGCGATGAATGCGAGCGCGAAGAGCGCCCAGGCGGAACGGCGCGTCATGGCAGCGGAGAGTTTGTCGTTCAGGTAGGCCTGCCAGCGCCCTGCGCTGCTTTTCTGGTGCATCCAAAGCCCCACGCCAAGCAAGACGATCGCCGCAAACACCGAAGAAACCCCCTCGGTGACTTCGCGGCTCGCCCCGCTGATGGCGATCACATACGTAGCGGCACCCCAGGTTGCGCCGCCGGCCGCGAGCGCAGTGATCCAGCCCGCATGCACGTATCGCGCGACATCATGCCGCTGCGCCTTGCGTAGGAAAGCGATCATGCCCACCACGATCAGCAGCGCCTCGACGCCTTCGCGCAGCAGAATGGTGAGCGCCCCCAGGAAAGTCGTTCCCGGATCCGCGGCGCCGACGCTCAACTCGGTCTCGACGCGGGTGAACAGGCGCTCGAGGTCCTGCGCGGCAGCTTCCGCCTGTGCGACATCGCCAGCCGAAACCGCGGAGCGGTACTTGACCATGCCCTGCTCCACCTCGGTGAGCAGCTCCTTGTTCCGCGCCTGCAGCGCAGGCTCCAGCGGCTCGAAGCCGTCCAGGTATGCGGAGAGCGCCAGGCGCGTGGCACCTGCCTTGTCGCCGGCGCGCGCGGCGGCCAGGCTCTCCTGAAGGCGAGATCGCGTCAAGGCCAGGCCGCGGCCGCTGGCGGCACTCACCGCCTCGGGGTGGCTGCGCACGTACGCCGTCAGCGCGCGTGCCTCATCGTCTCCCAGCTTTCCGGCGATGCTGGCCTCCGTGTTCGTGGTCAACGCGTTGATGTCCGCGAACGCCTCCTTGGCGCGAGGATCTTCCCGCCAGGCCCTTGCGCCATCCTCAACCGCACTCTTGTCGTACGAGAGGGTGCCGACGTAGAAAGCGACGGCCCAGCGGTCCGCATCGGACAGTGTGGCAAATGCCGGCATGGCGGTGCCCGGCATGCCCTTGCTCGCGATCTGGTAAAGCGCCAGGAGACTGCGGGAACGCGCTCGTGCGTGGTCCGCGAAGGCCACCGGCTTGGGATCGAGCTTTGCGGCAAGGGGCCCATCCGATCGCCCGGTCGCACCGTGGCAGGCGGCGCATTGCTTCTGGTAGATAGCGGCGCCTAGCTTCAGGTCTGGGAGAGACTTCGGGGCGACGGGCACCGGATACGCAGCCAGCAGAAGGTCACTGGCATGACGAGCAAGCCGCCCGACTTCCGCGGCGTCCGCCTTGCGCACCACCGCCTCTCGCAGCGCCGACACGGCGCCGACCACCGGTTCGCGCGCGCTGCCCTGAGGCAAGGCCTGCGCCTGCTTCAGCGCGTTGTTCGCGAATTCCTGCATCTCTTCGTACTCGGAGGCGCGGGTGACCGCACCGCCGGACACGGCGCCGCCGTAATCGACCCCCACGTAGTCCAGAAGCTGCCAGAGCTGACGCACCGAGGCCTCGTCGGCGGCTGTGGCGGCGAGCGAAACGGAGCCGACGCACAGCATGAGGCTGGCGACAAGGAGGCGGTAGAGGCGTTGCATTTGACAATGATTCTCGTTCCGGTTCATTGTAACCACCGTTTTGGCGCCAAAATCCCGCGATGGGCCGAGGGCTGATCAGGCGCCCGGCCGTTCTCCCGAAACACCGGTCGGAAGGCAAAGCGGATGGCCATGGATCCCAAAAGGATTGCAGCGGAGCTAGGCGTCGCTCCATTTTTCGATGCGGCAGCAGAAGCCGGCCGCAGAGTGAGCTTCTTGAGCGACTACCTGCGCGCGACTGGTATGCAGGCGCTCGTGCTGGGCATCAGCGGCGGCGTGGACTCCACAACGGCGGGGCGCCTGTGCCAACTTGCCGTCGAACGGCTCCGGATCGAAGGCCTGCCGGCGCGCTTCATCGCCCTGCGCCTGCCCTACGGAACGCAGCTGGACGAGACCGACGCGCAGGCCGCACTTCGGTTCATCCAGGCCGACGAGGAGCTGACTGTGGATATTCGGCCTGCGGCGGACGCCATGCTGGCCGCCTTGCACGGCTCGCGTTTCGGCTTCGCCAGCCAGGAGCAGGAAGACTTCGTGCTGGGCAACATCAAGGCCCGACAACGCATGATCGCCCAGTACGCCGTTGCCGGAGCGCGGCGGGGGCTCGTCGTCGGCACCGACCATGCGGCCGAGGCGGTGATGGGGTTCTTCACCAAGTTCGGAGACGGCGCATGCGACGTGGCGCCCCTCACCGGCCTCACGAAGCGGCGCGTGCGTGCCGTCGCGCGCTGCCTAGGCGCACCCGCAGCGCTGGTCGACAAGGTCCCCACAGCGGACCTGGAGTCCCTGCGGCCGCAACTGCCCGACGAGGCTGCCTACGGCGTCACCTACGAGGAGATCGACGACTTCCTGGAAGGGAAGCCGACCAGCGCGCACGCGGTCGGTGTCATTGAAAGGTTCTACACAACCAGCCGCCACAAAAGGGCTTTGCCGGCGCATCCTTGAACTCGCACCGCTTGACCTTGAAGCGACTTCAAGGTGTACCTTGAAGTCATCGAGAGAAAACAAGGTCAGCAATGAACACGGACAACAAGGTTTCTTGCGGCACGGCCGCCTGCGAATCGCTGAAGGAGCGGCCATTGGTCGGAGCCGCGCGCCCCCTCTCCACGACCGTCTTCTACATCGAGAAGATGGACTGCCCGAGCGAGGAAAGGCAGATCCGGCAAAGGCTGGGAGCCATCGACGGTGTCGAGTCCCTGCACTTTGACCTGCAGGCGCACAACCTCGCGGTCGAGCACCGCCTACCCAGCCTGGAGCCGGTAACCACCGCACTCTCGGAGTTGGGCCTGCCCGCCGTGCCGGCGCGCGGCGGCTTCACGCGCACGGACATGTTCCACGTTCCGAAGATGGACTGTCGGAACGAGGAGCGCCAGATCCGGGAGTGCCTCGGTGCGATCCCGGCGATCGGTGAACTGGAGTTCGACCTGCCGCAGCGACTCCTCACCGTCCACCACAACCTAGCCGATACCCAGCAAATCACCGGTGCACTCGCGGCGCTCGGCATGCCCGCGGCGGAGGCGCTGCCGGCGACTGCTCCGCACCGTACGCGCCTGCGGGTGCCGAAGATGGACTGCCGCAACGAGGAGCGCGAGATCCGTGAACGGCTCGGCGCCATGTCGGGTGTCTGGGACCTTGAATTCGATCTCCAGAACCGGCTGCTGACCGTGCAGCACGAAGGTCCCTTGCAGCAAATCACCGATGCGCTGGCCGCATTGGGCATGCCCGCCGAAGTGGAACCACAAGGCTCGGGCTTCTCGACTGGGCCCTCGACGCCTGGTCCGTCGCGAGCTGGGACCGTCCTGCCTTCTCCTGAACCAGCAACCAGTTCCGCTGCCCCATCTGCATTGCCGGCCGCAGCCCAGTCGGCGACTTTCCGCATCGACAAGATGGATTGCCCGACGGAGGAAGCGTTGATCCGCAAGCGGTTGGAGGGGATGTCCGGCGTGGGCGGGCTCGACTTCAACCTGATGCAGCACAAGCTGACGGTGCAGCACAGCCTGACGTCGACCGAGCCGATCGTGGCCGCATTGCGGTCCATCGGCTTGCCGCCCGCGGGAGCGGAGGGCACGTCAGGACGGCGCACGGTCTACCGCATCGAGAACATGGATTGCCCGACGGAAGAAGCGTTGATCCGCGACAAGCTCCAGAACATGGAAGGCGTGCAGAAGCTCGACTTCAACCTGATGCAGCGCAAGCTGACCGTGACGCACACCGTGCCGCCAACGGCGGTCGAACAGGCCTTGCATGCGATTGGCATGAGGGCAGTGGTGGACAGCGGCTCCCCCCACGAAGAAGAGGTGCGCGAGCGCCCTGCGGTGACGCGCCGCCAGTGGGCCCTCATGGCGGTGGCCGGCCTCAGTGCCGCAGCTGCCGAAGCGGTGGCGTTCACCATCGGCCAGGACCGCGCGTGGCCCGTCCTGGTGCTGGCCATCGTCTCCATCATCACGGGCGGCTGGCCCACCTACAAGAAGGGATGGCTGGCGCTCAGGAGCGGGATCCTGAACATGAACGCGCTGATGTCGATCGCCGTCACGGGGGCGATTCTCATCGGGCAGTGGCCGGAGGCGGCGATGGTCATGTTCCTGTTCGCCCTTGCCGAAATCATCGAGGTGCTCTCGCTGGACCGCGCTCGCAATGCGATTCGCGGCCTGCTGGCGATGGCGCCTGAACTGGCCACCGTGCAGCAGCCGGATGGCAGATGGCAGGAGGTGCCCGCCAGGAGTGTCGCCGTCGGCCAATTGGTGCGCATCCGCCCCGGCGAGAAGATTCCGCTGGATGGCGTGCTGGTGAGCGGGCAATCTGCGGTGAACCAGGCGCCGATCACCGGCGAAAGCATCCCAGTGGCCAAGGCCCCCGGCGACCCGGTCTTCGCAGGCACCTTGAACGAGACCGGCTCCTTCGAGTACCGCGTCAATGCCGAAGCCACGCATTCCACGCTGGCGCGCATCATCAAGGCGGTGGAGGAGGCCCAGGGCAGCCGCGCACCGACGCAGCGCTTCGTCGACCAGTTTGCGCGCATCTACACGCCCGCTGTGTTCGCCTTTGCGTTGGCTGTGGCCGTGCTTCCGCCGCTGCTGGCGGGCGGCGCGTGGATGGACTGGATCTACAAGGCGCTCGTGCTGCTGGTCATCGCCTGCCCTTGCGCGCTCGTGATTTCCACGCCTGTTACTGTGGTGAGCGGCCTGGCCACTGCGGCCCGACGCGGCATCCTGATCAAGGGCGGCGCCTACCTGGAACAGGGCCGACTACTCAAGGCGCTTGCACTGGACAAGACCGGCACAATCACGCAAGGCCGCCCGGTCGTGACCGATGTCGTGGAGCTCGATGCCGCCAGCGACGCCTTGCGCCTGGCCGCCAGCCTGGCCGTGCGCTCCGACCACCCCGTATCCGGCGCCGTCGCCGCCTACTGGCACCAGCAGCACGGGAGCGAAACGCTTCTGGAGGTGGACGCCTTCGAAGCGATCACGGGCCGAGGCGTCAACGGGCGCATCGGCGGACTCTGGTATTTCCTCGGGAACCGGCGGCTGCTGCAGGAACTGCGGATTGCCAGTCCGCAGGCCGAAGCCGCATTGAAGCAGCTGGAAGACGCGGGCAAGACCGCGATCGTCCTCGCCGGCGAAGGCAGTGCGCTGGCCGTTGTCGGCGTGGCCGACACGGTCCGCGAAACCAGCCGCGACGCCATCGCCCAGCTCCACGCGCTGGGCGTGCAGACGCTCATGCTCACCGGCGACAACCAGCAGACGGCCAGCGCGATCGGGCGCAACGTCGGCATTGACGACGCGCGGGGCGGGCTCCTGCCCGAGGACAAGCTGAAAGCCGTGGAAGAAGCGATCGGGCGCTACCGGACGGTGGGCATGGTCGGCGACGGCATCAATGACGCGCCTGCGCTCGCCAAGGCCAACATCGGCTTCGCCATGGGCGCAGCCGGCACGGATACCGCCATCGAAACGGCGGACGTGGCCCTCATGGACGACGACCTGCGCAAGGTCCCGCAGTTCATCCGACTGAGCCGCCGCACCGGCGCCATCCTGAAACAGAACATCGTGCTGGCACTCGGGATCAAGGTGGTGTTCTTCGCGCTGGCACTGCTCGGAATGGCGACGCTGTGGATGGCGGTGTTCGCAGACATGGGCGCGAGCCTGCTGGTGGTCTTCAACGGCTTGCGCCTGTTGAAGTCGCGCACGGCCTGAGCCCGAATGCAGATGATTCCAGCAACCGCCGAGTGGGCGCGCCACTGGCTGTATGACTGGGGAGGCGCGAACGTGTCGGTCCTCCTCTCTGTGAACCGGAACCTGGCGCCGCAGTGGCGCTGGGCCGCGCAACTGGTCTCCGCCCTCGGCAGCTACTGGGGGGCGCCCGCCATGCTCGCCCTACTCTGGTTGTTTTCGCGCCGCCCCTCGGTTGATCTGGACGCTCCTGCGCGACTCGCACCATGGACGTTCCTGGTCGCCTTCGCCCTCGCGTTCGCGCTTGCCGCAGTGCTGAAACCCGCGCTGGCCTTCCCCCGTCCCGCCGTGGCGCTCGGGCCTGGAGTGATACGGGCGCTCGGCGCGCCGGACAGCCAATACAGCCTGCCGAGCGGGCACGCCACTTACGCCGCGGTAGTCGCGGGAACCTTGTGGCCACTCGTTCGGCGCCCTTTGCGCCTGTTGCTGGTGCTTGCGGCGATCGCGGTCGGCTGGTCACGCGTCGCGTTGGGAGCGCATTTTCCCGCGGACGTGCTCTGGGGCTGGGCCCTTGGCGCTGCCAGCGCAGCCATGGCAGCGCCGGTGGTGCGCAGGTTCCATCGCTGGCCAGGAGACACGGAGCGCACGCCGTGAGCCCACGGATGCGCACTGCGTTGGCGGGTGCAGCGGCGATCGATCGAGCCAATCGGTGGCTTGCGGCTGTCGTCCAATGGGGCTTGTTGGCCAACGCGGTCCTGATCGCCGGTAACGCGCTCTCGCGCAAGTTCCTCGGCGTCGCTTCCTCGCAGATGTACGACGTGCAGCCTCATTTCTTCGCCGCTGCCGTCTTCCTGATGGCGGCCTATACGCTGCAGCGTGACGAGCACGTCCGCATTGACGTGTTTTCCGGATTTCTCGGCGAGCGGGGGCTTGCATGGCTTGACCTCGGTGGCATCTGCCTGGTGCTGCTACCCCTGTGCGTCGTCGCTGTCTGGGTCACCTGGCCCGATTTCCTGCACTCCTACCTCACGGGCGAGACTCGCGGTAGCCGCGAGAGCCTGAGCGAATTCCCGGCCTGGATCATGAAAGCGACGATCACCCTCGGGTTCCTTTCGCTCGGCGCCCAGGCCGTGGCCGAGGCGATTCGCTGCGTCGCGTTCCTGGTCGGTGCCTCCCCCTCGCGCAGACCCGCAGCGGCACCGCAAGCCGACACCCTCGCATGAACCCGGACCTGGCCGCACCTCTCATGTTCGCGAGCCTGGTGCTGGTGCTGCTGGCAGGTTTTCCCGTGGCGTTCTCCCTGGCAGCAGTGGCCTCTGCGTTCGCCGGCATCGGCGTGGTCTCCGGTGCATTCGAGCCGGCTTTCCTGCTGGCCATGCCGTTGCGGGTGCAGGGAGTGTTCAACAGCGATACCTTCCTGGCGGTTCCGCTGTTCGTCCTCATGGGAATGATCCTGGAAAGGAGCGGCGTGGCCGAGGAGACCCTGCTCGCGCTGGGCCGGCTCTTCGGACGCATGCCCGGGGGGCTGCTCATTGCCACGATTCTCGTGGGCTCCGCTCTGTCCGCCATCACCGGCTTCGTCTCCGCTTCCGTGATCGCGATGGGCCTGATCGCGCTGCCGGCCATGCTCAAGGCGGGCTACGATCCGAAGCTGGCCGCTGGCGCGATCGCCGCGGCCGGAACGCTGGCGCAGATGCTGCCACCGAGTCTCGTGCTCATCGTGCTCGCCGAGCAGATGGACGTTCCGCTCGTGGACATCTTCCATGCCGCCCTGCTGCCCAGTGCCATCCTGGTCGGCTTGTACCTGCTCTATGTCCTGGTCGTGACGCGGCTGCGGCCTCGTTCGGCGCCCCCTGTCATGGAGCCGGGTGAGCGCCTGGGCCAAGCAGTCTGGCGACAGGCGCTGGCTGCGGCTGGCGCACCCATCGCGCTGATCCTGATCATCCTCGGGTCCATCTACTTCGGCGTCGCCGCGCCGACCGAGGGGGGCGCCATCGGCGTGTGCGGTGCCGTTGCGATCGGCGCGGCGAGGCGCCGGCTGGGGATTCGCAGGCTCTCCCAGGCGCTCAGTTCGACGGGCGTGCTTTGTTCCGGCGTCATCTTCCTGCTGCTGGGCGCCTCGTTCTTCACGCTGGTGTTCCGGGGCTTCTACGGACCTGTCTGGATCGAGGAGCTGTTTGCGTGTTGATTTCCATGGAATCCTGACCCGGCATTTCCATCGAATATTGACCCACCCTCTTTGCGAGCCTTGCGGCTCACGGTGTGGATAAGTTCTTGGTCTTCTCCTTCTTTTTGGGTTCGTCTGCCTG
>NZ_JADDOJ010000002.1 GCF_015159745.1 Ramlibacter aquaticus
ACCGCCGCCCCGCCCCGGCTCATGCCATCGCCAGGGCGCAGTCGCCCACATGCGCGGCCGCCGCGAAGTCCTGGGCCAGTTCGGCGCCCAGTTGCTGCAGCACCGGCAGCGCGGCCAGCAGCAGGCCACGCGGCGCCAGGAAGGCCCCCAGTTCGCAGGCGAGCCTGAACTCGATGTGGGCGCCGGCGGTCTCCTCCTCCAGAACGACCAGGGTCGCCAGGGCCTGCACCTCCTGGCCCAGCGACACTTGCGCGTCCATGCTGCCGGACAGCGTGGCGCGCAGGTAGTCCGCCAGGGCGAAGAGCAAGGGGTCCTCCTCGCCGCCCTGCGCCATGGCGCGGGCGGCGAGGCGGTTGAAGGCGTTCATGACCAGGTGCACGTCGGCAACGGGGAGCGGCTGCGGTGCCGGCGCGGGCAAGGACATGGTGGGCGTGGACTCGGATGGGGTTAGCGGTGATTTAATCGTCCCAGGGACACGAACTCAAGGCAACAAAGTCATGTTCGAGGCAATTCCAACCGAAGTCCCCGCAGGCGCCGCCCCGGTGAGCAGCGTCAAGGTGCTGCTGGGCGACGACGACGCCGGCCAGCTGGGCCTGCTGGCCGACCTGCTCGCGCGCCTGCGTCCGCACTGGTCCATCGTCGCCTGCGCCCGCTCGGCCGACGAGGTGCAGCACAGCCTGGACCAGGACAGGCCCACGCTGGCCATCCTGGACGTGCGCCTGGGGGCCGTCACGGCACTGGAGATCGTGCGCCAGCAGTCGCGCCGGGTGCCCACCATCTTCGTCACCGGCGACCCCATCTTCGCCGTCGACGCCTTCAATTCGGATGCGGTCGACTTCGTCCTCAAGCCGGTGCGGGCCGCGCGGCTGGAGCAGGCGCTGGCCAAGGCCGAGGCCTCGACGGCCATGCCCAGCGTGCCCGCGGGGCGCGAGCGCACCAGCGCGCTGTGCCTGTTCCGCGGCCAGGAACTGGTCTGGGCGCCGCTCGACGAGGTGGTGTACTTCACCGCCGACCGCAAGTACACCCGCGTCGTGATGCCCGGCTTCGAGGGCCTGCTGCGCATGGGCATAGGCGCGGTGGAGAGCTCGCTGGACCCGCAGCGCTTCTGGCGCATCCACCGCGGCATCATCGTCAACATGCGGCACATGGACAGCGCCCGCCGGGACGACCTGGGCCGCCTGGTGGTGCGCCTGCGCGACCGCGCCGAGCGCCTGGTGGTGTCACGGCCCAACGAATCGCGCTTCACCGACGGCTTCTTCTGAGGGCGCCCCGGCCCCCCAGGCAGGGCCGCCTCAGCGGCGTCGCGGAAGCGGGACGGGCGAGGCCAGCATGGCGCGCACGCGCAGCAGGCCGAGGCGCTCGGCCCGCTCGACGGCGGCCATCAGCGAATCCGATTCGCCGGTGCCGGCGAGCCGCCACACGGGCGTGGCGGTGAAGTAATCCTCGGGCCGGTTCAGGCAGATCTTCACCCGGCCCTCGTAATGGCGCCGGCCGGGTGAATCCTCGAGCACGCCGACGGAGATGACCCAGTAGCTGCCCACGGGCCCCGTGAGCATCTGCACCTGTTCATCCTGCCGGCGCAGCCATTGGCGGGGCGCCTGGCACGACGGGGCGGGGGCGGTGGCCGGGTTCGGACTCGTGAGCTCCATCGATGTGTTCCTCCCTGGTGGGCATGCGCTGGCGTCAAAAGTAAGCGCGGCCCCACCGGCAGGGCGGCACACCCCCCGAAAGGTCAGGTTCCTGGAACGAAACGGCGTCATGGGGAACAGGCTGTCGCGCCACGTCATGGAGCCGAAGCGTGTGCGCGGGCCCGGCCGTGCGGCTCGCCTGCCGGAAGCCGGGGAATGCGGTAGGCTCCTGCGTTTTCCCGGGGGATGACGACATGGACGCTGCGAATTCCGAGCACGACAGCCTTGCCAGCAACAAGCGCAACGTCCTGGCGTTCTACGACCTGATGTTCAACGCCTGCCAGCCCCGCGAAGCCATCGAACGCTACGCCGGCGCCCACTACACCCAGCACAACCCCGCGGTGGGCGACGGCAAGCAGGCCTTCATCGACTACTTCGAGCGCATGGCGCGGGAGTACCCCGGCAAGCGCGTGCATTTCAAGCGCGTCATCGCCGAGGGCCCGTACGTGGTGCTGCACTGCCACCAGGAGTGGCCGGGCTTCCCGGACAGGGACTGGGCCGGCATGGACATCTTCCGGCTCGACGACCAGGGCCGGGTGGTCGAGCACTGGGACGTGCTGCAGGTCGTGCCCGCCGAATCCGCCAATGGCAACTCCATGTTCTGAACCGCCGGCGCAGCCCTGCCCCAGCCCTGACGCCACACCCATGCTGATCCACGACGATTTCTCGCAGCCCGCCATGCTCACGCCCGGCCAGTACCGCTGGGTGCCCTCCCCCCAGCCCGGCGTGGAGCGGGTGATGCTGGACCGCATCGGCGGCGAGGTGGCACGCGCCACCAGCATCGTGCGCTATGCCCGCGGCTCCTCCTTCCCGGCCCACTCGCACCCCGAAGGCGAAGAGATCCTGATCCTGTCGGGCGGCTTTTCCGAGGGCGAACGGCACTACCCGGCCGGCTGGTACCTGCGCAATCCGCCCGGGTCCTCGCACCAGCCCTCCAGCGACGAAGGCGCCCTGCTGTTCGTGAAGCTGCGCCAGGCCGCGGCCGGCGAGCGCGCTTTCGTGCGCATCGACACGCGCGACCCCGCCCACTGGCGGACGCAGGCGGGCCGCGCGCTGTGCCCGCTGTTCGAAGGCGGCGGCGAATCCGTGCGCCTGGAACGCGTGGCCCCGGGCCAGGCCCTGGCCGAGGACGCGGCGGGCGGGATCGAGATCCTGGTCGTCTCGGGCGAACTGCAGGACGCCCAGGGGCCCCTGGGCAGCGGCACCTGGTTGCGCCTGCCCCCGGGGCAGGCGCTGGACCGGCGGGCGGGCCCCGCGGGCGCCTGCGTGTACGTGAAGACGGGCCACCTGCGCAGCGCGTCCGCGGCCCCGGGCGCGGCATGACGCGCGACACCGGCATCCTGGTGGTGGGCGGCGGCCTCGGCGGGCTGTACGCCGCGCACCTGCTGGCCCGGCGCAGCATCACGGACTGCACCGTGCTGGAAGCCCGGGCGACGCCGGGCGGCCGCATCCAGTCCGCCGCGGGCCTCCCTTCGGCCGACGGCACTTCCGCCCCCTGGCGGGGCGACCGCTTCGACCTCGGGCCCACCTGGTTCTGGCCGGCCCTGCAACCGGGCCTGGCCGCGCTGCTGCAGGCGCTCGGGCTGGCCAGCTTTCCCCAGCAGGAAGACGGTGACCTGCTGCTGGACCGCTCCCGCACGGCCCCCCCGGCCCGCACGGCGGGCTATGTGTCCCAGCCGGCGGGCCACCGGGTGCACGGCGGGATGGTGGCGATGGTGGAGGCCCTGGCGGCCCGCCTGCCGGCCGGCCAGCTGGTGTGCGGCCAGCGCGTGACGCAGCTGCGCCACCTCGGCGACTGCGTGGCGGTGGACACGGTGGATGCGGCGGGCACCGCGGCCACGTGGACCGCGCGCGGCGTGCTGCTGGCCCTGCCGCCGCGGCTCGCAGCGGGCATCGCCTTCAGTCCGGCCCTGCCACCCGCGCTGCAGCGGCAGTGGGCGGCCACGCCCACCTGGATGGCGCCGCACGCGAAATACCTCGCGGTGTACGACGAGCCGTTCTGGCGGGCCCAGGGCCTCTCCGGCGAAGCGCGCAGCAGCGTGGGGCCGATGGGCGAGATCCACGACGCCTCGTTCCCGGGCGGCCAGGCCGCCCTGTTTGGCTTTCTCGGCGTTCCCGCGGCCACGCGACTGCAGGTGGGCAAGGACGTGCTGCGCGCGCATTGCCGCCTGCAGCTGGAGCGGCTGTTCGGCCCGCGTGCCGCACACCCGGTGGCGGAGTGGCTGAAGGACTGGTCCCAGGACCCCTGGACCTGCACGCCCGCCGACCTGCAGGGCGACGCCCACCACCACGCTCCGCCGCCGCCGGCCACGGCCGCGGCCGGCCCCTGGGCGGGCACGCTGGCCGGCGTCGCGAGCGAGTGGTCCACGGCCTTCCCGGGCTACCTGGCCGGGGCTTTGGACGCGGCCGCGCGGGGCGTGGCCGCGCTCCTGGGCAGCCCCGCGGCCACCACCCCCTGAACGGGGCGCGGGCCGCTCAGGTGCGCGCGCCGGCCCGGGGGTAGGACTCGATGATCTCCATGTCGCCGAAGTCGGAGCGGATGCTGTCCATGGCGTCCAGGTCCTGGAGGAAGTCGACCGGCCCGAACGCCGACGCATTGGCCGCAGGCGGCAGCTTGACGAGTTCGGCCAGCATGGCGTGCAGCGATTCGTAGCTGCACTGCGCCCACAGCTGCAGGAGCCGCGGCTCGCCCAGCGCCTTCACCAGGCCGCCGATCTCGTCGGCGGCCGCGGCCAGCGCGGCCTGGCGGGCGTTGCCCAGCAGGCTGGCTCGCGCATCCTGGGGCACCGACAACTCGGGCAGCAGGGCCGACAGGCGCTGCAGCAGCGCACGACGCTCGATGCAGCACGGCAGCTCGGTCGCCACGTGGGACCACGCGCCCTCGCTGATGCGCTGGGCGGCGCGCAGGCACCGCAGCTGGGCCAGCCGGGCCTTCAGGCTGCGTTCGCGTTCGTGCAGCTTGTGGCGCAGCCCGCTCGCGAGGGCGCGCGACAGGCCCTGCGACATCGCGAATCCGCAGACGAATGCCAAGGCGCAATACAAAGCCAGTTCGTCCATGCCCCTCTCCCGGAACCGAAGGGCCAATGTAGCGCAAGGCCCGCCGGCCGTGGAGTCCCGGGCGTGCGGGATTGCCCGGGGTGGCGATCCCGCGGACTGCAGCTCATCCGTGGCGCCCCACGGCGCAGCGCCTCGAGGGGCTTGCGCCCTCGCGGCCGTGGCCGCGCGGGCTCAGTGGCTGGCGAGCCAGTCGCCCAGCAGCTGCATGAAGCGCCCGGGCTGCTCCATGAGGAAGAAGTGGCTCGCGTCCTCGAAGACCTCCAGGCGCGCGCCCGGGATGCCCTCGGCCAGCCAGCGCGTCGCGCTCATGGAGCAGATCGGGTCGGCGTCGCCGGCCATGACCAGCGTGGGCTGCGAGATACGGTGCAGCTCGGCCACCGTGTCGTGCTGCTGGCAGGCCTCGTTCTGGCGGCTGTAGCAGGCCGGCAGCCGGGTCTCACCGCCGATCAGCGCCTCGATCGCGGCCACGCGCTCCGGGTTCGCGTTGAAGAAGCCGGCGGACACGAAGTTCTGCACCGAGTGCCGGGCATGGTCGGCCCAGCTGCCGCGCCATTCCAGCGCCTCGCGCATGTTGAGCAGGACCCGGCGGCCCAGCGGATCCAGCCGGGCGAAGGAGGCGCACAGCACCAGCGAGCGCACGCGCGCCGGCGCCTGCAGCGCCATGTGCTGGGCGACGGCGCCGCCCATGGAGCGGCCGACGACGTGCGCCTGCGCGATGCCGCAGTGGTCCATCAGCGCCAGCGTGTCCTGCGCCAGGTCCTGCGTGCTCACGGGCTCGTCCACCTGCGTGCTGGCCCCCGCGCCGCGGTTGTCGAAGGCGATCACGCGGTAGGTGTCGCGCAGCGCCGCGACCTGGGCCAGCCAGGCCGTGTAGTCGCCTGCCAGGCCGTGGATCAGCACCACCGGCGTGCCCGGGCCCCCGGTGTCCAGGTAGCGCAGCTGGTAGCGCCCGGCCGGCGCAAAGTGCAGGGTGTCGGTCATGGGGTTCTACTCCACGCCCAGGTGGGCGCTCAGCTCGCCCTGGCGGGCCTTGAATTCGGCGGCATCGCCCGCGAAGACCACGCGCCCGGTGTTGAGCAGCACCACGTCGTCCGCCAGACCGAGCGCGACGCCCAGGTTCTGCTCGACGAGCACGATGCACAGCTGGCGCTTGAGTTCCGCGAGCGCCTCCGCCACCTCGTGCACGACGCGCGGCGCCAGACCTTCGGAGGGCTCGTCCAGCAGCAGCACGCGCGGGTTGGTCATGAGGGCACGGCCTATGGCCAGCATCTGCTGTTCGCCGCCCGAGAGCGTGCCGGCCAGCTGCCCCTGGCGTTCGCGCAGGCGCGGGAACATGGTGCAGACGGCATCGCGGTCCCAGCGGCGCTGGGCATCCGCGCGGGCCGGGCGCGCCGCCACGTCCAGGTTCTCGCGCACTGTGAGCGTGGGGAAGATGCGCCGGCCCTGCGGCACCAGCCCGATGCCGGCGCGGCAGATGCGCTCGGGCGAGAGGCGGGCGATGGGCGCGCCAGCCAGCGAGACCTCGCCGCTGCGCGGCGGCAGGAAGCCGACGATGCTGCTGATGCAGGTGGTCTTGCCGGCGCCGTTGCGCCCCAGCAGCGCGAGCAGGCGGCCCTCCTGCACCTCCAGGCTCACGTCGTGCAGCACGTGGCTGTCGCCGTAGAAGGCGTTGATGCGGTCCAGCCGCAGCAGGCTAGTGGCCAAGGTAGATCTCCCGCGTGCGCGGATCGGAGACGACCTCCTGGCGCGTACCGCCCAGGATCACTTCGCCGTAGTGCAGCAGCGTGACGCGGTCGGCGAAGGCGAGCGCGGCTTCCATGTCGTGCTCGATCATGAGGATGGTGATGTCGCGCCCGATGCCGCGCAGAAGTTCGGTCACGGTCTCGCGCTCCTGCGCCGACAGGCCGGCGAGCGGCTCGTCCAGCAGCAGCACGCGCGGCGACTGCGCCAGCGCCATGGCGATCTCCAGCCGGCGCTTCTCGCCGTACGAGGTCTGCTCCAGCGGCAACTGCGCCTTGGCGCCCAGGCCCACCGAATCCAGCACCGCGCGCGCACGCTCGGACAGGGCCGGGTCGGCGTCGAAGCTGCCCCACTGGCGCCAGCGCTGGGGCGAGCGGCCCAGCAGCGCGAGCTTGACGTTGTGCAGCAGCGTGTCGCGGCCGAACAGGGTGACGATCTGGTAGGTGCGCGCCAGCCCGAGCTGGGCACGCAGGTGCGGCGCCAGCGCGGTGACGTCGCGGCCCTGCAGGTGGATGCTGCCGGCCGTGGGCCGCAGGTCGCCGGCGATCAGGTTGAACAGCGTGGTCTTGCCCGCGCCGTTGGGGCCGATCAGCAGGTGGCGCTCGCCCTCGGCCACCTCGAGCTGCACCGAACGCGTGACCTGCAGGCCGCCGAAGGTCTTGGACAGGCCCGCGATGCGCAGGGCCGGGGCGGTGGCGCTCATGCGGCCCTCCCGCGCACCCAGCGGTGCAGGCGCGCGATGCCGACCGAGAGCCCGCCCGGCATGTACATGACGATGAGGATGAAGACCACGCCCAGCAGCATGGTCCAGCGGTCGATGTAGGCGCTGGCCACGTTCTTGAGCAGCATGACGAGCACGGCGCCCAGCACCGGGCCACTGAGCGTGCCGGCGCCGCCGGCGATGACCATCAGCAGCATCTCCGCGCTGTTGGCCAGCGACAGGCTGTGCGGGCTGATGAACTGGTTGTAGTAGACGTACATGAGGCCGCCCAGGCCGCCCAGCACGCCGGCGACCACGAAGGTGATCCAGCGGATCAGCCACACGTTGTAGCCCAGGGCCGCCATGCGCCGCGCCTGGTCGCGCGAGCCGCGGATGCTGGCGCCGAAGGGCGAGCCCATCCACACCGCGACGCCGCCCCAGACCGCCAGGAACACGATGAGCGCGAAGTAGTAGAAGGGCACGGGGTCGGCCAGCGAGATGCCGAAGGGGCTGGGCCGGGTCAGGCCCGAGATGCCGTTGTCGCCGCCGGTGACGCTGGTCCAGCGGTAGGCCAGGCCCCACAGGATCTGGCCCAGCGCCAGCGTGATCATCAGGAAGCTGATGCCGCTGGCGCGCAGGGCGATCAGGCCGAAGACGCAGGCCACCGCCAGCGAGACCGTCAACGCCACCAGGGCCGCCGGGAAATGCCCCCAGCCCAGGTGCGTCATGGTCCAGGCCGTGCCGTAGGCGGCCACGCCCAGGAAGCCCGCATGCCCCAGCGAGGTCAGCCCCGCGTAGCCCACCAGCAGGTTGAGGCTCAGGGCCATCATGGCGGCGATGAGCACCTGGCTGGCGAGGTTGACGTAGTAGACGTTGCCCGCGAGCACGGGCAACGCCGCCAGGGCCACCAGGGTGATGCCGAGGAGGACGCGCTTCATGCGGTGATCCGTCCGAAGAGGCCGCGCGGGCGCACCGCCAGGATCACCACCATGGGCAGGAACAGGATCATGTAGGCCAGGTCGGGGAAGAGCACCTGCCCGAAGCTGTAGATGAAGCCGACCACGAAGCTGCCGACGAAGGCGCCCGCCAGGCTGCCCAGGCCGCCCAGGATCACGACGACCAACGCGAGCGGCAGCATGTCGGCGTCCAGGCCGGGGTAGACCGAGAGGATGGGCGCGGCGATGACGCCGCCCAGGCCCGCGAGCGCCGTGCCCAGGCAGAACACGGTGGTGAAGATGCGCGTGGCCGGCACGCCGATGCCCTGCGCCATCTGGCGGTCGTCCACGCTGGCGCGGATCATCACGCCCAGCCGGGTCTTGTCCAGCAGCAGCCAGAGCGCGATCGCGATGAGGACGCTGATGCCCAGCACCGCGACGCGGTAGAGCGGAAAGGTCAGGCCGAACAGGTGGGCCGCGCCGGACAGCATGTCGGGCGAGGACACCGAGCGCGGATCCCCGCCCCAGATCCAGAGGCAGCCGTCGCCGATGACGAAGGCCACGCCCAGCGTGGCCAGCACCTGCGACAACGCGTTGTTGCCCAGGCGGCGCAGGATCACGCGCTCGACCACCGCGCCCAGCAGGCCCACGGCCACGGCCGCGGCCAGCACCGCGGTGGCGAAGTTGCCGCCCCGGTCCAGCACCGTGTAGCCCACGTAGGCCCCAAGCATGAAGTAGGCCCCGTGCGAGAGGTTGGCCACCCGCATGAGGCCAAAGATCAGCGAGAAGCCGGCGGCCAGCGTGAACAGGACGCCACCCAGGGCGAGGCTGTTCAGGGCCTGGATCAACCAGAAATTCATGGCGTGGCGGGGCCGCTCACTTCTCGAGGTTGTTGGCCGGCGGGTAGTCGCGCGAGTAGACCGGCGCGGCCAGGAAGTCCTTGGTCGGGTACGTCCAGAACTGGGTCACCGCCGGGTAGGTCTTGATCACCTTGTTGACCAGCTTGCCGTTCTCGCGCTCGACCTTGCGGATCGTGATGTCCATGATCGGGTTGCCCAGCGCATCCAGACTCAGGTCGCCGCGCGGGTCGTCGGCCAGGTGCACCTTGCGCAGCGCCGCCATGAAGGCCTGCTTGTCCTCGATCTTGCCCTTCACGTCCTTGAGCGCCTGCTCCAGCATCAGGCCTGCGCCGTAGGCACCCATGGAGTAGTAGCCGGGGTCCTCGCCGTAGGCCGTGTTCATGGCGGCGACGAACTTCTTGTTCGCCGGCGCGGTGGTGGTGGCGGTGTACCAGCCGGAGGAGATCACGCCCACGGCCTCGTCGCCCATCTGCTTGAGGATGCCCTCGTCCACCGTGGTCATGGAAGCGATCACCGGGATCTTGCCCTGCAGGCCGTACTCCTTGTACTGCTTCAGGAACTTGATGCCGTTGCCGCCGGCAAAGGCGGCGTAGACCGCGTCCACGTTGGGCTTGATCTGGCCGATGTAGGAGCCGTAGTCGGCCACGTTCAGCGGCGACCAGAGCTTCTGCACCACCTTGCCGCCGTTCTCCTCGAAGGTGCGCTGGAAGCCGGCGACCGTCTCGTGGCCGAAGGCGAAGTCGTCGCCGATGACGGCCACGCGCTTGTACTTCAGGGTCTTGGCGGCGTACTCGCCCATCGCGTGGCTGGACTGGGCGGAGGTGCCCACCGCGCGCACGAACCAGGGGTTGGGCTTGCGCTGGGTCAGGTCCTCGGCGGCGGCCGAGGGCGAGATGGTGGGCATCTCGCTCTTGCGGATGTAGTCGTCGATGGCCAGCGCCTCGAAGGCCGCGAGCGGGCCGATGATGACGTTGACCTTGTCCTTCTCCACCAGCTCCTGCGCCTTGCTCTTGGTGACCGCCGGCTGGCCGGCCGTGTCGGCCACGATCAGCTCGACCTTGCGCCCGGCCAGCGTGTCGTTGCGTTCCTTGAGGAACAGGCGCAGCGCGTTCTCCATCTGCTTGCCGCCGGCGGCCAGCGCGCCGGAGCGCACGGTGAGGAAGCCGATGCGGATCGGGTCGGCGGCATGGGCGGCGAAGCCGAAGCCGGCCAGGACGGTGAAGACGGCAAGAGCGCGGCGGGTGGGCTGGAACGGCATGGCGGGGTGTCTCCTGGTGTGCCGGCGGCTCGCCGACTTTGTGGTTCATGATATTTCACGAAAGAAGAAAAGGTCAACGGAATAGAGGCCTGCCGAGGCGCTCTCCGAGGGAAAACACGGAGAAGCCGCATTTCGTGATCAATCAGCAGGTGCATTTTTTGAACCCTGTGATATCTTTGGAGTCCATGAGCGTCCCCGATTCCCAGCTGGTGTCTACCGGCACGCGCCTGCTGCGCGAGACGGTGTACGAGCAGCTGCGGGCCGACGTCATCAGCTGCCGGCTGGCGCCGGGCACCGAGATCCGCGAGGGCGAGCTCGCCGCCCGCTTCGAGGTCAGCAAGTCGCCGGTGCGCGACGCGCTGATGCGACTCGAATCCGAAGGCCTGGTGATCACCGTGCCGCGCCAGGGCTACCGCGTCGCACCCGTGTCGCTGACCGACGTGCTGGACATGTTCCACCTGCGCGCCGCGCTGGAGCGGGCCTGCGTGGAGCGCATCGTCCGCCACGCCACCGACGAGCAGCTGCAGCGCCTGGACGAATTCCGCCGCTACGACGCCGCGGCCTGGCCGGGCGGCTTCGTCGCCTTCAACCGCGCCTTCCACCGCCGTCTCGCCGAGCTGGGCGGCAATGCCCGCATGCGCGACCAGCTCAACGACCTGATCGACCAGATGGAGCGTGCCGTGCAGGTGAGCGTGGCCAACGTGCGTGCCGGCGACCCGCAGGTCCTGGTGAACGAGCACGCCGAGGTCATCGACGCGCTGCAGGCGCGCGCGCTGAAGAAAGCCCAGCGCCTGGCCGAGCAGCACATCACCGCCGCCGGCCGCCGCGTCAGCGATTCCATTTCCCGCAGCCTCATCGCAGGCTGACCCATTTCCACCTGAAGGATTCACCATGAGCAATGCGAAGCACGCGCCGACCGTGCACGGCCTCTTCATCGACGGCCGCGAAGTGCCGGCCGAGACCCCCGAGCTGCTGGACGTGATCAACCCCGCCACCGGCGAGCTGCTGGCGCAGATCAGCCAGGCCAGCGACGCGGACGTGGACCGCGCGGTGCGCAGCTCGCATGCCGCCTTCGAGAGCGCGGAGTGGGCCGGCATGTCCAACCGCACGCGCGCCAAGCTGATCAACAAGCTGGCCGACGTGTTCGAGGCCCACCTGGACGAGATGTACCAGCTGGAGACCGCCAACAACGGCCGCTCGCTGAACGAGACCCGCGCCCAGATCTCGCGCCTGCCCGACTTCTTCCGCTACAACGCGGGCCTGGCGATCGCCCGCCGCGACTCGGTCATCCCGGTCGACGGCAACTACCTGAACTACACGCTGCGCACGCCCATCGGCGTGGTCGGCAACTCGACCCCGTTCAACCACCCGCTGATGATCATGGTCAAGAGCCTGGCGCCGGTGCTGGCCTCGGGCTGCACCACGGTGGTCAAGCCCTCCGAGTACACGCCGCTGACCACGCTGCGCCTGGCGCAGCTCTTCGTCGAGGCGGGCCTGCCGCCCGGCTGCTTCAACGTGGTCACCGGCCTGGGGCCCACCACCGGCAAGGCGCTGGCCCAGCACCCCATGCTGGCCAAGTGGGTGCTGACCGGCGGCACCGAGGCCGGCCGCATCACCGGCGCGCTGGCCGGCAACAACTTCGCCCACCAGACGCTGGAGCTGGGTGGCAAGACCCCGGTGCTGGTGTTCGACGATTTCGACGTCGAGCAGGCGGTGAACTACGCGGCCTTCGGCGCCTTCATCGGCGCCGGCCAGACCTGCATCTGCGGCAGCCGCCAGATCGTGCACGAGCGCGTCTACGACGAGTTCGTGGAGCGCCTGGCCGACAAGGCCCGCACCATCCGCATCGGCAACCCCTCGGACCCCTCGGTGCAGCTGGGCCCGGTGGTCTCGGCACGCCAGCAGCAGCGGGTGCTCAACTACGTGCGCATCGGGCTGGAGGAGGACAAGGCGCGCCTGGTGGCGGGCGGCAAGGTGCCGGCCGACCCGGCCCTGAAGAACGGCTTCTTCGTCGAGCCCACGGTGTTCGCCGACGTCACGCCGCGCATGCGCATCTTCCAGGAGGAGGTGTTCGGCCCCTTCGTGTCGGTGAGCAAGTTCAGCACCGAGGCCGAGGCCATCGCCATGGCCAACGATTCGCCCTTCGGCCTGGCCGGCGCGATCCGCACCAAGGACGTGACGCGCGCCCACCGCGTGGCCGCGCGCCTGCGCTGCGGCATCGTCTGGATCAACGACCACCACCGGCTGGATCCGGCCTCGCCCTGGGGGGGCGTGAAGGACTCCGGCATCGGCCGCGAATGCGGTACCGAATCCTTCGACCAGCACTTCGAGACCAAGAGCGTGATGGTGCGCCTGGATGACGCGCCCTTCGACTGGTACAAGGACACCGCCAAGCAGTCGCGCCTGAACTGAGCGCCCACGACGACAACAACGAGACCCGGACCCGTATGAACGCTTCCAACGCCTCCCACCCCGAGTTCCAGAGCCGCACGGTCACCGTCGGCGGCAAGCGCCTGGCCGCCCGCGTGGGTGGCAGCGGCACGCCCATCGTGCTGTTCCATTCGCTGCTGGCCGATAGCAGCAGCTTCGACCGCATCCTGCCCGCGCTGGCCGCCACCCACCAGGTGGTGGTGCTGGAACTGCCCGGCTTCGGCCAGTCCGAGGCCGTGGGCGGCAAGCTGGAAGACATCGCCGACCACATCGCCGGCGGCATCGCGGCGATGGGCCTGCCCAAGCCCCTGCTGCTGGGCAACGGCTACGGCGGCTTCATCGCGCTGATGACGGCCATCCGCCACCCGCAGCTCGCCGCCCGTCTGGTGCTGGCCGACTGCGGCGCCTGCTTCTCCGAGCCGGGTCGCGCGGCCTTCCGCGGCATGTCCGCGAATGCGCGCGAGAAGGGCCTGGGCGCGATCGCCGACGTCGCCATGCGGCGCCTGTTCGCGCCCGAGTTCCAGCAGCAGAACCCCGACCTGGTCGCGGCCCGCAAGGAGCGCTTTCTGGCCGTGGACCCGGCCACCTTCCACGGCGCCTGCGAGGCGCTGGCCACGCTGGACGTGCGCGACAAGCTGGCCGGCGTGAAGACGCCGGCCCTGGTGCTGGTGGGCGAACAGGACGAGGCCACGCCCCCGCCCATGTCGAAGGAACTCGCGGCGGGCCTGCCCGACGCACGCCTGGAGATCCTCACCGGTTGCGCCCACGTGCCGCAGCTGCAGGCGCCCGGCCAGTTCATGGACGCCATCAGCGGCTTCATCGCCGGCTGAGCCGGCGACCGGCGACGGTCGACGTCGCCGGTCCTCAGCCGGCGCTGAAGCTCATTCCAGGTTCTTGGCCGGCGTCTCGCGCGAGTAGGGCGGCATGGCCAGGAAGGCCTTGGGGTCGTAGGTCCAGAACTGGCTGACGTTGGGCACCGTCTGCAGGATGGTGTTCACCAGCTGCCCGTCCTTGCGCTCCACCTTGCGGATATAGATGTTCAGCACCGGCTTGGCGTACTCGTCGAGGTGGATGGGGCCCATGGGGCCACTGGTCAGCTTGACCTCGTGCAGCGCCTTGACGAAGGCGGGCTTGTCCTCGGCGCGGCCCTTGACGGCGTTCAGCGCCGCCTCCAGGAACAGGCCGGCCGTGTAAGTGCCCGCGGTGTAGAAGCCGGGCGTGACCTTGTAGTCGGCCTGGATCGCCTTCACGAAGCGCTGGTTGTCCGGCGTCGGGATGGTGGCCGAGTACCAGCTGGCGGAATAGGTGCCGATCGCCTCGTCGCCCATGGCGCGCAGCACGCCCTCGTCCACCGTGGTCGGGTTGCCCAGCACGGTCTGCTTGAGCTGGTATTCCTTGCCCTGCTTGAGGAACTTCACGCCGTTGGTGCCCGCAAAGCCGGCGTACACGCCGTCCACCGTGGGCTTGATCTGGGCGATGAAGGTGCCGTAGTCGGCGACGTTCAGCGGCGACCACAGGCGCTGCACGATCTTGCCGCCGCCGTCCTCGAAGGTCTTGAGGAAGCCGGCCGCGCCCTCGTGGCCGTAGGCGAAGTCGTCCGCCACGATGGCGACGCGCTTGAGGCCCAGCTTCTTCGCCGCGTATTCGCCCAGCACGTGCGTGGGCTGCGCCGCCGTGCCCACGGCGTGGATGACGTAGTCGTTCTTCTTCTGCTGCGCCAGGTCGTTCTGGGCGGCCGAGGTCGGCGTGATCAGCGGCACCTGCGCGCGCTGGATGTAGTCGTCGATCGCCAGCGCCTCGAAGGTGGCGAGCGGGCCGATGATCACCTGCACCTTGTCCTTCTCGACCAGCTCCTGCGTCTTGGCCTTGGCGCCCGCCGGGTTGCCGCCCGTGTCGGCGATCACCAGTTCGACCTTGCGGCCGGCCAGCATCTGGTTGTGCTCCTTCAGGAACAGCTGGATGCCCTCCTCCATCTGCCGGCCGCCCGCGGCGAGCGGCCCGGAACGCACGGTGAGGAAGCCGATGCGCAGCGGCTCGCCTTGTGCGGCGGCGGTGAGCGGAAGCAGGGCCGCGGAGAGTGCGGCCATCGCGAACAGGAAGGATGAACGTTGCATGGGGCGGTGCCTCTGTTGAACTGGCCGAGAGGTTAGGCCAATCAGCCCGCGCTGCAGGCGGGGAAAACCACGAGTCGCATGGGCGTGCGGGAGGGGCCCCAGGGCACCACTCCATCAAGGAGGTCTTACAGCGCGGCAGCCTGCCAGCTGACTTCACCGCTGAGGCCGAGTGTTAGCTTAGGGGAACAAGTGGCCGTCAGCCTCAACCCGGGGCAAAGCGACCGCTTCAACGGTCGCCCATGGAACCCTCGCATCACCCGAACCCGACGTCCTTCCACCGCGCGCTGGCGGGCTTCAATGCGCAGCGCCTGCTCCCGCGCCTGCCAGACGACGGCTGGCGCGAGGACCTTGAACAGGAGCTCGCGATGCGCTGCCGCGAGGGCGAGTTCATCGAGGCGCTGCGTACGCAGGTGGCGCCGCAGATGCCAGCACACGGCCTGTCCCCGGACGCTTTCATGCGCTGGTTCGAAGCCCTGGCGGAGACCGGGCCGGGGCAGCACCATCCGCTGTTCCGCTGGCTGGCCGAGGACGCGGACGCGCAGGACATCCGCTGGTTCCTGCGGCAGGAGGCCGCCGGGGAGGCGGGCTTCGAGGATCTTCTCGCCTACACGCAGGTGCGTCTTCCCCAGCAGCCCAAGCTGGAGTGCGCCCGCAATTTCTGGGACGAGATGGGCCACGGCAAGGGCGCGGCCATGCACGGCCACCTGCTCGAGCGGATGGTGAACGAGCTCGGCCTGAAGCCGGACATCGGCGAGACGGTGAGCGAATCGCTGGCCTTGTCGAATGCCATGGTGGCGATGGCGACGAGCCGCCGGTATGCGTTCCATGCCATCGGCGCGCTGGGGGTGATCGAGCTCACGGCGCCGGGCCGTGTGCGCCGGGTCGCGGACGGCATGCGCCGCACCGGATTCGAGGCGCGCCATCGCGCCTATTTCGAACTGCACGCCGCGCTCGACGTGTCCCACGCACGCGCCTGGTTGCGCGAGGTGATCCGGCCCCTCGCGGAGCGCGATGCCGCCTGCGCCCGCGCGATGGCCGAAGGCGCCTTGATCCGCCTCACCTGCGGCGCGCGCTGCTTCGACCGGTACGCCCGCGAGCTGGGCATCCGCCAGGCCGATGCGGCATCCTCGGGCCTTGCAGCGTCCTGATGGCCGAAGACCTCAGCAGCGCGTGGCATGCAGCGATGGCGGGGCTGCTGCGCCTGCTGCGTGCCGAAGGCTACCGGTTCATCACCCCCACGCCGCTCACGCACTCGCGCGTGCTCGCGCGGCCTCGCGGGCGGCCTGACGCGCTCAAGGACGCCTTCGGGTGGAGCCGGCCGTTCACGGCGGGCGACCTGCCGCACCGGCTGCTCGCCTGCCTGGAAGCCGCCGCGATGCTCGACCGGGACGGTGACCGGCTGCGCAGCCGGGTGCGGGTGTCCTCTGTGGATGACGACCTGTTCCTGCATTCGGCCTACCCGACGTCCGAAGCGGACGCCGTGTTCTTCGGCCCGGACACCTATCGCTTTTGCCGCTTCATCCGGGAAGCCATCGAGGAGATGGCGGCACCGCCCGTGCGCATCCTCGACGTGGGGTGCGGCACGGGGGCCGGGGCGGTCGCTGCTGCGCGGGCCCTTCGAGGGCGCCGCCTCAGCCCGCAATGGGTGCTGAGCGACATCAATCCGCGGGCGCTTCGGTTCGCCGCCTGCAACCTCGATGCGGCGTCCGTCCCCGCGAATCTCGCCCTCGGTGACGGGCTGCAGGCGGTGGCAGGCGATTTCGACCTCATCGTGGCCAACCCGCCCTACATGGCCGACGCGCAGCACCGCCAGTACCGCGATGGTGGCGAGGGCCACGGCCGTGCGCTGAGTGTCCGCCTTGCCCGCGAGGCCTTGCCACGCCTGGCGCCGGGCGGCCGCCTCGCCCTCTACACGGGCGTCGCCATGGTGGACGGCGTCGATCCGTTCATCGCGGAACTCCTGCAGGACCTGGAATCCGGCCCCTACGCCTGGCGCTACGAGGAGATCGACCCGGATGTGTTCGGCGAAGAGCTCGAATCCGAGGCCTACCAGGACGTCGACAGGATCGCGGCCGTGGGACTCGTCGCCACCCGGACCGGGGGAGCCCGCTGATGCCCCTGCCGCTGCGTGAGGTCTTTTCGCCCGCTGCCGCGGCCACCCGCAGGCCTGCTGCGCTGGGTGCGCTGGAGCGACTGCCGAAGTGGGTGATCTGCATTCCCCTGGTCCTGCAGTGGATCGTGCTGGGGATACGCTATCGCAGCCTCTCGCTGCCCACGGCCGCGAACCCGCGCATCACCGCAGGGGGCATGGTCGGCGAAGGGAAGCTCGAATACTTCGCCGGCATGGGGCCTGTTGCGCGCGCGGCGACCGCGCGGCACATCGGCTTGCGCGTGGAGGACGGCATGTCAGCCGCGGATGTCCAAGCGCGCATGGCCGCGGGGGGGCTTGGCTTTCCCGTCGTGGCCAAGCCCGACCTGGGGCTCTGCGGCCACGGCGTGCGCCGTGTGGATGGCATCGAGGCGCTGATGGACTACCTCGGACGCTTTCCGCAAGGGGAAGTGGTGGTGTTGCAGGAATACCTGGCCCAGCCCGGCGAGGCGGGAATCTTCTATGCCCGCGACCCCGCCACCGGTCGCGGTCGCATCATCGGCCTGGCCTTGCGTGACTTCCCGCGTGTCGTCGGCGATGGGGTGCGCAGCATCGCGGCGCTGGCCGCGGCCGATCCCCGGGCACGGCGGCTGCTCGCCTCGCCGCTGCATGACCTCACCCGCGACCTCTCGCAGGTGCCGGCCGCTGGCGAGCTGGTGAGACTGTCCACGATCGGGTCGACCCGCGTCGGCGGCCTGTACCGCGACGCAGGCACCTGCATCACCCCGGCGCTGGTGGACGCCGTGGACGCCATCGCACGCGACATGCCGGAGTTTTACTTCGGGCGCTTCGACGTCCGCTTCGACAGCCTCGCGGACCTCGCCTGCGGGCGCGGCCTGCGCATCATGGAGGTGAACGGCGCGGGGTCGGAGGCGATCGAGGCTTGGGACCCGGACACGCCGCTGTGGCGGGGGTTCGCCCTCATCTTCGCGAAGCAGCGCCTTCTGTTCGAGATCGCGCATGCCAGGCGCCAGGCGGGGACCCAGCCCCTGTCCCTCCTCGCACTGGCGGCGCTGCACCTTCGACAGCAGCGCCTGATCGCCAGTTACCCGCCATCGAACTGACGCCCATGCCTGTCATCGCAAGCCCCGCCATGGGCGAGCCGCTGCCCGCGCAGGCCCGGTCCCAGACCGGCCCGCAGACGCCCCCCGCCACGCGGCTCGAGCTGGTCTGGGCGCGGGACGCGGCGGAGGTCCAGGATGCCCAGCGGCTGCGCCACCAGGTCTTCGCCCAGGAAATGGGGGCCCAGCTCGAGGACGCCGGCAGCGGGCTCGACGTGGACCGGTTCGACGCCTTCTGTGACCACCTGCTGGTGCGTGCGGGCCCGCGCGAGGCCGCCGTGGTGGTGGGCACCTACCGTGTGCTTCCGCCGGACGCGGCCCGCAGGGCCGGCGGGTTCTACACCGACACCGAGTTCGACCTGAGCGCGCTCCAGGCGCTTCGTCCGCGCGCGCTGGAGCTGGGCCGCTCATGCGTCCACCCCCAGTGGCGAAGCGGGGCGGTCATCCTGGCCATGTGGAGCGCGCTGGCCGCGTACATGCAGCGGCATGCCCTGGAGACGATGATCGGCTGCGCGAGCATCGGCATCCGCGATGGCGGCCGCAACGCCGCCGCGCTGTGGCATGCCTTGCGGGGCACGCACATGGCCGCGCCGCAGTGGCACGTCACGCCGCGCCGGCCCCTGCCCCTGCACCGGTTCAGCACGGATGGGGCGGCGCCACCCGTGGCGCCCCCGCTGGTCAAGGGGTACCTGCGATGCGGTGCGCGCATCCTCGGCGCGCCGGCGCTCGACGAGGCCTTCGGCACGGCCGACATGCCGCTGCTGCTTCACCTGGCGACGCTGTCGCCACGCTACCGCCGCCACCTGCTGGAGGCGCGTTGAGGCGGGCGGCAAGCCTGCCGCTGCTCGTCGCCGGCCAGTTCCTCGGAACCCTGGGCGACAGCGCCCTGTTGATCGTCGCCGTCCAGGCGCTGGCCAGGGCCCGCGCTCCCGCATGGGAAGCGCCCCTGCTGCGCATCCTGTTCTACGGGGCTTACGTGCTGCTCGCGGTTGTGGCCGGTGCCGTCGCCGATGCGTTTGCCAAGCGTGATGTGCTGGTGGTGACCAGCCTGGTCAAGGTGCTGGGCTGCTCGGTGCTCGCGGCGGGTGGCAGCCCGCTGGCGGCCTACACCCTCGTGGGGCTCGGGGCGGTGCCCCACATGCCGGCGCGTTACGGCATCCTCGGCGAATTCGTGGCCCCGTCACGCCTTGTCGCTGCAAATGCCTGGCTGGAGGCTTCGACGCTCTGCGCGAGCATCCTCGGCATCGGCGCCGGCGGCGCGCTGGTGGCGTCCGGTGAGCGCCACCCTGCCCTGGCCGGCATGGCGCAGCGCCCCGCCTGGTGGCTGGATGCGGCCTTCGTGGGCGCGGCCGTGTGTTCGTCGTTGTTGCTGCGCGCCCCGGCCGTGCGTCCCGGCGGATGGCGGCGCGTCCCTGGGGCAGCCCTGCGCTTCCGGCGCGCGGCCATGAGCCTCTGGTCGTGTGCGCAGACCCGCGGCGCACTCACCCTCACCAGCACCCTCTGGGGTGTCGCCGCCGTGCTGCAGCTGGAGGTGCTGCGGTGGACGACGCAGCGGCTGCAGCTTCCGCTGTCGTCCGCCGCATGGCTGCAGCTCGCCGTCGCCGCCGGCATGGTCTGCGGGGCCGCAGCCGCGGGGAGATGGACCACCCTCGCCCGCGAGCGAACGGCGGCGTTGGCGGCCTTGGGCGGGGGCGCCACGCTGTCGCTGCTGGCGTTCGCGACGGGCCTTGCCACGGCACTGCCCTTGCTCGGGGCCGTGGGGGTCTTTGCAGGATGGGCCCTCGTGGCGTCCAATGCACGGGTGCAGGCAGGCGGAAAGCGCGCGGGCGGTCCGGGCGAGTGGCTCGCCGTGCAGCACTTCATCGAGAACGCGATGTCGCTGGCACTGCTGGCGGTCTACGGCCTCGCCATCCTGTGCGGCCTCTCGTCGTCGCCTGTGATCCTCGCCATGGGATGTGGTGTCGCCCTGTCGGCGCTGGCTTCGCTGTGCTGACTTCTCTGCGGCACGCGAAAGCGATCCAAGTGCGTGGACTCAGTCGGCACTCATCAGCCAGGCCTCGGCTTCCGCGATGGTGTGGAAAGGCCGCAGGTTCAGGCCCATGTCCCGCGCTTGCGCGGCTGCGATCCCCCGGTGCTGGTCGGTTGCGACGGCGACGCCGACCTTGGCCAGCCCGGCCAGCGTCTGGGCCATGTACCGCCCGATGTCCTCGAGTTCCTGCTGGGACAAGTCGTGGTCGATCGCCATCAGGTCGAGCATGGCCTTGTCGATGCCACCGCGCCGGCAAAGCTGCGCGAGAAAGTCGATTCCGCTGAGAAGTTCAGCCAGGGCGGCGTGCCCTGACAGCACGACGAGGATGCGATCCCGACCTCGCTCGACGCTCAATGTGAACATCATGTGTCTCCCCCCGATCAGCTCTGTGGCTGACATTGTGCATGCGTGCGCGTCCCTTCGCACCGGCCAGGCATCGCCAGGCCAGGAAGACGATGCGTCCGTGTCACGGCGCAGGTGTTCGGAGCGCTGCAGCTTGTGGGGGTGAATCCGGGCGCGCCCGGAGGCGGTGTGTCCCTCGCACCGTCGGCGGCGCTGGGTCGGGATAGGCTTTAGCCGCCGGCGTCGAAGGGGGTGATGCGCCAGAAGCGCTCGACCACCTGGGCGCCCCCGCGGGACAGTGCATGGTCGCGCATGGAGGCCCGCCAGTCGGGTGTGAAGCGGAAGATCGTGGAAAGCTGCGACCGGTATGCCGAGATCGCCTGGAGCTTTCGCTCGAAGCCGGCTTCCACGGGGTGCCTGATCTCGTCGCCCAGCCAAGGCGCCACGGCGTCAAGGCGCTCCTGCAGCTTGTGCGGCGAGTGCAGGGTGTACGGCAGGTCTTCGTAGGCAAAGACCTGCCAGCCCTGGGCAGCCAGCAGGCACCCGGCGTCGAAGACCAGCTGGTGGTCCACATGGTTGCCGATGCCCAGCGGCACATAGAGGGCGAAATCACGGGTCACCCCGTCAAGCGCGATCAGTTGCGCCGCCAGTTCCTCCGGGAACGAGACCTCTTGCTCGTGGACGAGGCCGAAAAGCCGGCTGTCGCTTCCGTACAGCCCGTCCCGGTAAATGGCGTCAGGGTGGTCCAGCCACAGCAGTTCGCAACCGAGCTGGCAGGCTGCGGCCACGTCTTCCTCGCGCCTGGTGTACAGCACAGACGCGGCGCCGCCCAGGTTCCAGCGCTTGTGTTTGCGCGCCGCGAACTCGTCCAGGTCCTCGTCGTCCACATCCCCTGCAAAGACCGTGACCACGGTGCATGGCGCACCCCGGGCCGCCATCTGCGCGGCGGTCGCACCGCACGACAGCGCGGCGTCGTCGTAGTGCGGCTGGACAAAGAGGGACGGGGACGCAGGAAGATCGGTCAGCACTGCCCAAATTATTGCGGAAACGCGAGCGCCCGGGGGTCTGGCGAGCCATCGGTCTTGCACGAGCCGAACTCAAGTGCGCACACTCACCTCGACGGGGCCAACCGGCAGCATCGACCTGCTAGAGGCCCAGCTCGCTCAGGCCGGGGTGACCGTCGGGCCGCCGGCCCAGCGGCCAGTGGAACAGGCGCTGCCCGGGCTCGATGGGCAGGTCGTTGATGCTCGCGTAGCGCTGCTCCATGAAGCCTGACGTGTTGAACGCCCAGTTCTCGTTGCCATAGCTGCGATACCACTGCCCGGTGTCGTCGTGCCATTCATAGGCGAAGCGCACCGCGATCCGGTGGCCGGCACAGGCCCAGAGCTCCTTGATCAGCCGGTAGTCGAGTTCGCGCGTCCACTTGCGCACCAGGAAGGCATGCACCTCGGCACGGCCCACCGGAAACTCGCTGCGGTTGCGCCACCGCGTGTCTTCGGTGTAGACCTGCACGACCCGGTCCGGGTCGCGGGTGTTCCAGGCATCCTCGGCGATGCGCACCTTCCGTGCGGCCGTCTCGTCGGTGAAGGGGGGCAGCGGCGGCTTGGTCTCCATGGCGCAGGTCCTTTCGAGGTCGTGGGTGGCGCGTCGCAGCCTGCGGCATCAGGCGGCCAGGGCTTCCGCCGGTGCCGGGCGCGCCCTCGCCGCTTCGACAGCGCCCTGGCGCTGCTCGATGGCTTCGGCGATGTGGGCGGCATCGCGCGCGACGCCCGAGAAACGCCCGGAGCCCCAGGTGTGAAGCCAGGGCAGGCCGAGGAAGTAGAGCCCCGGTTGCGCCGTGATGCCGCGCCGGTGCCCGGGATGGCCACGGCCATTGAACACGGGCACCTCCAGCCACGAGAAGTCCGGCTGGAAGCCGATGCACCAGATCACCGATGTGATGCCCGCCTCGCGCAGGCCGAGCCGCTCCCGCTCCTGCGCCACGTCCCACACGGGCGTGTAGACCGAAGGCGGGGGGGCATCGATGCCGTTCTGGGCGATGTACTTGTCGATGGACGCGTTGATGCCGTTGTAGACAGCGTCCGCATGGGCAAGGTTGGCGGCGAGGTCCGGGGCGAAGCGCAGCACGTCGCCGTCGAGCCCCACCAGCAGGCCGTAGAGCTCCATGCCCTCGGCAGCGAAACGGCGCAGGTCGATGTCACGGCCGCCGTCACGGCCGGTGACATAGTGGTTGGTGTTGTCGCGCACACCCTCGCGCAGCGGATGGGCGTCCACCGGCATGTCGTAGTACTTCATCTCGGCGAGCCAGTCGACCACGTCCTTGCCCCGGTAGAAGCGGGCGCAGCGCGGCGCGTCCCCCGTCGCCAGCACCACCCGGCGGCCGGCAAGATGAAGGTCCTCGGCGATCTGGGAGCCTGACTGGCCGTTGCCCACCACGAGCACGGCGCCTTCCGGCAGCGCCTGGGGATTGCGGTACTGCTCGGAGTGCAATTGGACGATGTCGCGTGGCAGTCGTTCGGCCAGTCGTGGGATCACCGGCACATGGTAGCCGCCCGAGCAGACGGCGACCTGGTCGGCCGTGAATTCCCCGCGCGAGGTGGAAATCGAGAAGCCATCGGCCGTCGGCACGACGCGGCGCACCGCGCAGTGGTCCAGCAGGGGTGCATCCACGTGCTTCACGAAGCCTTCGAGGTAGTCGATGATCTCGTCCTTCTTCATGAAGCCATGCGGATCGGGTCCGCGGTATTCCCAGTCCGGCAGCTTGCACTGCCAGTTCGGCGTGACCAGGCAAAAGCTGTCCCAGCGCTGGTCGCGCCAGGCGTGCACCGGGTCGTGCTTCTCGACGACGAGATGGTCGATGCCGCGCTGTTTCAGGTAGTAGCTGAGCGAGAGGCCGGCCTGGCCGCCGCCGACGATCACGACGCTGTGGTGGGTGGGAGTGGGGTTCATGCGTGGATTCCGTAAAGACAGGGACGAAGGGTTGAGGTGCCGCAACTCAGTCCTCGAAGCCGAGCACCTCGACCTCGGCGAGGTCGTCATAGGCTTGTGCGACCTCCTCGATCGCGGCAAGCTGGTCCAGTGCCATCGAACAGGCGAAGCCGTACTTCTGGCGCACGCGTTCGGACGCCGTGTGCAGCGATACCCGCACCACGCGCATGAACTGCGGCATCGGGTAGCGCACGCCGGCGGTCAGGTGGTCCTTGACGACCAGCGACGGTGAATAGCAACGCATCTCCCGGCCGTCGGGCCAGCGGAGCTTGAAATGGATGGCGGGCATGGGCGTTCCTGGGGCAGCGATGGGTCAGGCCTGCAGACGCAGCGCGGCCTGGGCACGAGAACCCGCGCACCGGGCGCGGTAGAGGGCCTCGTGGGCTGCGGCGCTGGCCTGCCAGCTGAAGCGTTCGCACACGGCGGGCGTGGCCGTGGCCAGGGCCCGGGCATGGGCGGGGTCGCAGGCCCGCGCCATGGCGGCCGTGATCGCGTCGACCGAATGCGGGTCGGCCCAGCAGCAGTGGCCCATGCGCTCGTCCTCGGGGAGGTACTCGGTGAATGGTGCGATGCGCGACACCACGGCCGGCGTTCCACTGGCCAGGGCCTCGAGAACGACCAGGCCGAAGCCTTCGCGCAGCGATGCCATCAACAGGGCGTCCGCGGCGCGGAACAGGGCCGGCATGTCCTCATCGGGAACCGTGCCCGTCATCACGACGTCGTTGCCCGCGCCGCTGGCGGCCAGCAAGGCTGCAAATTGTCGCCCGTACGCGTCGTGGTCCAGGAGGCTGGCGCCGCCGGCGATGACCAGTTGCGCCGCTGGCCGGTGCACGCGAAACGCCAGGAAGGCCTGGAGCATGCGCAAGGTGTTCTTGCGCTCCTCCACCCCGCCGACGGCCAGGAACACCGGCCCCCCGGGCCGCAGCCCATGGCGCGCCACCACGGCGGCATCCTGCGCCGTGGGCCGGTTCGTATAGCGGCGCAGGTCGACCCCGTTGTGCACAAGGCGTGCCGCAACGCCAAAGTCCGCCGCCAGCCGGTCGCACCAGGTGCGGCTGACACACAGCACCTGGCTCGCCGCGGTGAAGGCGCGCGCCTGCCAGGTCATCAGCCGGGCATCGTCGAAGTGGTCGAGGTGGTGGACCGTTCGGGTGAACCCCTCGATCCGGCCCGCCTCGACCAGGTCGGCGAGCGCATTGCCCCCGATGCCATCCTGCGCATGGAGGACGTCGAAGTGGCGTGTGGCGAGCGTGCGCTCCAGGTGTTGCACAAAGGCGGCGCGACGTGTGGCGACCATGTCCACCACCGAGTTCGTGCGCTCGGTGAGCGCCACCAATTCGACGGCGCAGCGTGTCGGCCTGAACAGCGCCTGGCCGGCGAACGCCGGCGCGAACACGGTCACGCGATGGCCGCGCTCGTGGAGCGCATCGGCCAGTTCCAGCGTGTGGACGACGCCGCCCCGTGGGTTCACGGAGTGGGTCAAGAGGCCGATCGCCAGCGGGGTGCGAGCTTCATCCGGCATGGAAGCCCTCCGGCCGCGCGCTGGCGCCGGCCGTGATGAACGGCTCGGTGGCCACGTCCCACAGCAAGGCCTGGCAGTCGCCGTCGCGCAGCCACACACGCGTGTCTGCGGTGACCGTGCCCACACTGGCGCAGTCGATGCCGTGCGCCTGGAAATGGGCCTGGACCGCCTCCACCTGCGCGGGCCGCACACTGAAGACGAAACCAAAACTGGGGAAGGTTTGCAGCCAGCGCTGCAGCGCGACGCCCGGGGGGCGCGGGATGGCCGAGACCTCGATCTGCGCACCGACCTTCGAGCATTCGAGCAGCATCAGGGCGGTTCCCACCGCGCCGGCGTTGCTGATGTCCTTGGCGGCGTCGCACAGGCCGGACTCGGCCAGCCTGGGCAGGAGCTCGATGTCATCGCGCAGCCGCTGCGCCGGCGCCGAGGTGGACGCATTCCAGAATGGATGCGGCTCCTCGTACGCCCCGCGCAGGTCGATGGCCATCACCAGCGTATCGCCGGGGCGGGCGTTGAAGCTCGTCAACAGGCGGTTGGCACGGCCCAGGATCGCCACGGCCAGAGCGGCCCGGTCCGAGCGGCTGTTGCTGTGCCCCCCGACGATGGGAACGCCGTAGCACGCGGACGCATCGGCCATCCCGCGCAGCACTTCCTGGCCGTCGGGACCGCCCCGGCTCCACAAGGCGTCGACGACCGCGATCGGCCGGCCGCCCATGGCACAGATGTCGCTGAGGTTGACCATCACGCCGCACCAGCCGGCAAAGCGCGGCATGGCCTGCACGAAGTCGTCCAGGAAGCCCTCGATGGCGAACAGCAGCCAGCCGTGGCCGGAGGGGTCCGGGATGGCGGCGCAGTCGTCGCCGATGGCCACCGCCTGCGCCAGGTCGGCGGCGCCGCCAGGCAGGGACTGCGCCAGCGTCGCCATCACCTCGCCGATGTCGCGCTTGTGCGCGAACCCGCGTCCGGCGCGCAGCGTGGCGGCGAGCGCGGCGAGCTCGCCGTCCGTCATGCGCCACCCCGCGTCGCGGCATTCACGAAGCCGGTGAGCGGATCGTGGCAGGGCGGATAGTGCGCCAGGTCGGCCTGCATCAGTACATGGGGCCGCCCGTGCAGTGTCTCCTCGCGCAGCGAGGTCCAGTGCAGCTTCTCGAACAGCGCCTGGTTCTGCTGCTGCACGTGCGCCAGGAAGATCCGGCATCCCCGCGCATGCGCACTCGCGACCGCGAGCCGGATCAAGGCCTCGCCGAGCCGGCCGTGCCTGCGGTAGTCGGCATGCACGGCCAGCCGCGAGCCCCACCAGACGCCGTCCCGGTCACCGTCGGCGCCGCGGTGGATGCGTACCGTGCCCACCACCCGCTCGCTCATGCCGCCCACGCAGGAGAGCGCCACCAGTGGCTGCGCGTGGGCGTCGATCGCATCCAGATCGTCGTCCACGAACACACGCTGCTCCTCGCAGAACACCGCGCGCCGCAGCTTCCGGGCTTCGTTGATCTCCCAGCCCCCGTCCGCCCACTTGACCCGGAATTCACACGGGACGAAGGTCGTCGGCAGCTCGCACCAGGTCGAAAGGGCGTCCATGGCTCAGCGCTCGTAGACGGACAGGGACGAGCACGCACCGCACTTTCCGCAACCGGCCTTGATGTCGGACGAGCGCAGGTCGGCCGCACTCACCATCGCACCCAACGGCTCCAGCACCGAGCGCATGAACCCGGGCGACGGCGCGGGATGGTCTTCCAGCGGTGTGCCGCTGATCGGGACGAACGGAACGACGAAGGGGTACACGCCCAGCGCCAGGAGGGTCTCGCACATGGCGAGGATGTCTTCGCGGCTGTCTCCCAGGCCGGCCAGGATGTAGGTGCTGACCTGGCCACGGCCGAAGACCCGGACCGCGGCCCCGAAGCTCTCCAGGTAACGCGCGATGGGCACGCTCGCCTTGCCGGGCATGATGCGCTCGCGCACTGCGGGGGACACCGCTTCCAGGTGCATGCCCAGGGTGTCTATGCCCGCTTCGCGCATGCGGTCGAACCATGCGTCCGTGTCGGGAGGCTCGCACTGGGCCTGGATGGGGATGTCCACCGCCGCCCGGATGGCACGGGCGCTCTCCACCAGCACCTCGGCGCCGCGGTCGGGCGTCGGCGGCGTCCCGGTGGTCATGACCATGTGCTTCACGCCGTCCAGCCGCACCGCCGCCAGCGCCACCTCGGCCAGCTGCTGGGGTGTCTTGTGGGCGATGGTGCGGCCGGCGGCCAGGCTCTGGCCGATCGCGCAGAACTGGCAGGTCTTGGTGCGGCTCTGGTAGCGGATGCAGGTCTGCAGGACGGTGGTGGCCAGCACGTCCGAACCGTGCAGCGTCGCGATGTGCGAGTACGGCACGCCGTCCTGGGTCTGCAGCTCGTAAAAACGGGGGGCCTTCGGGAAGCTGATGCTGGCGATGGGAATGGCGTTGCGCGTGAGTGCGCTGCGCCCCTGTGCATCGGGCGCCTGCGCGACGAACGGCGAGTTCCACGCGCTGGAGGTGTGCACCGGGACCATGATCGTGTGCCCGTCCACGGTGACCGCCTTGTGGTCCGACGGCCCCGCGCCGCCGCGGCGGCTTGCCACGCCGCCATGGGGCGAGCCGGGTTCAGCCAGCCGCAACCCGAAGGACTGCAGTTCCGTCATCAGCTGCCGGGTTTGCTGGGACAGCGCTTGCGTGGGGTCGGTCGTCGTGTTCATGGACAGGGCTCCGGGAGAAAGGCTCGGGCATTGCCGATGCCGTGAGGGCGGGGCGGTCGTTGATGGCGAGGCTCAGGAGCTCGGGACGCGCGTAGTGGCCCACCGAATCCATCATTCGCTTGCGCTTGGTGATCAGCGACATGTCAAGGTCGGCCACCACCATGCCTTCACCTTCGCGCAGCGGCGGCGCGAGGTGCACCCCCTCCGGCGAGACGATGGCGGTGTTGCAGCCGCCGCGCAGCGCCTTCTGCAGGCTGGCGTCCGGGGTGATCGCGGCGATCTGCGCGTCGGTCAGCCAGCCGGTGGCGTTGACGACGAAGCAGCCGGCCTCCAGCGCATGGTGGCGGATCGTCGCCTCCATCTGGTCACCGAAGATGGGACCCACCAGCGAGCCAGGAAACTGCGCGCAGTGGATCTCCTCGTGCTGCGTCATGAGTGCGTAGCGGGCCAGCGGGTTGTAGTGCTCCCAGCAGGCGAGCGCGCCGACCTTGCCGACCCGGGTGTCCACCACCTTCAGGCCGGCAGCGTCCCCCTGGCCCCACACCATGCGCTCATGGAAGGTGGGCGTGAGCTTGCGTCGCTTGAGCATCAGCGTGCCGTCAGCGTCGAAGATCAGCTGCGTGTTGTAGAGCGAGCCGAAGTCGCGCTCGTTGACGCCGAGGACGACCACCATGCCGCGGGCGCGGGCCTGCTGCGCCACGGCCTGCGTCACCGGCCCCGGAACCACCACGGCACGTTCATAGAGCCGCATGTGGTCGGCCCCCATCTGCACGGGTGGCTTCACGAACGAGAAGTAGGGGTAATACGGCAGGAACGTTTCGGGAAACACGATCAGCTGCACGCCCTGCCCTGCAGCGCGATCGATCGCGTCGCAGACCTTGTTGAGCGTGCCGTCGATCGCGTCGAAATCCGGCGCGATCTGGACGGCGGCAGCACGGACAACACGGGGTTGCGGCATGACGGTCTCGCGCCCCGCTTACAGGGTCCAGGTGTCCAGGATGAACGCGTTGGCCTTGCGGTGCATCAGGACGATGTCCAGCACGTCCAGCGGGCTGATGGGGCGGATGCCCTCGATCAGCGCACCTTCACCGTGGCCGTACAGCGCCTGCAGCGCGAAGCGGCAGGCATAGACCTTGCCGCCCTCGGCGATGAACTTCGTGATCTGGTTGTTGAAGTTCTGGTGGCCGGGGAAGGCCTCTGCGCCCAGCGTCGGGAAGCCGCGCTGCACGCCCAGCGTCACGCCGGGGCCATACAGCAGGATCGACGTTTCGAAGCCCTTGCGCTGCAGCCGCGTGGCCTGCAGGAGGTTGACGAAGCCGATCGAGCCTTCGAAGGCCACGGTGTGGAAGGTGACGAGCGCTTTTTCGCCAGGCTCGGCCTTCACGTCCTCGAAGACCTTCTCTTCGTAGTCGACGAGGAAGTCGCCGGTGTGGTTCGGGGCTTTGGTGACTTTGGGCATGGTGAAACTCCGTGGTTTGAAGGGACGCCCGAGGGCCCGGGCGCCACCACGCCTTGCATGCCGCATGCCACGCCGCGCGCCGTGCAGGGCGGTCTGCGTGCGATCAGCGTGCGATCAAAACGGCGCGATGCGATCCAGCGGGCCACAGCGAAAGATCACGGGCACCACGGCGCGTTCGGCGGCGACGGAAACCTGCTCATCCGCATTGGCAAGCACGCCCCGGCGTGGGGCCTGCGGGCCCGATCAATGCCTCCGATCAGCGGTCCGGGCGGCACCATCGCAGTGCGGCAAATCCGTCCAGCTCTGGCACGCAATCTGCGATCAGCACGCTGGTTGATTGCCAGGCATGCGCAATCAATGGATGCAATCAGGCCCCTCACCCGGAAAGGCTGCCATGCCCCTCAACAAGCTCTCGGCCCACTGGGCCCGCCGCCTCGAGTCCGATCCCCGGCCGGCGTACCTGCTGATCCCGGACCTGATCGCGGAGGATGTGCGCACCGGCCGCCTGGGCGCGCGCGAGCGTCTGCCGAACCTGCGCGAGCTCTCGCAGGAACTGGGCCTCAACTACACCACAGTCGCCCGCGCCTACGCAGAGGCGAGAAAGCGCGGCCTGGTCGATTCCCGGCCTGGCGTGGGGACCTTCGTGAGGGGCCATGCCCCGTCGTTGCCGCTGCGCGGCGGCAGCGGCGCCGAAATGACGATGAACATGCCGCCCGAGCCGCAGGAGCCCGCGCTGATGGCGCGCATGCAGGCGGGCGCCGCCGAGTTGATGGCACGGACCGATCCGTACCTGCTGCTGCGCTACCAGGACTTCGGCGGAAGCCTGGCGGACCGTGAGGCCGCCACGGCGTGGCTGCGTACGCGGCTGCCCGGGTGCGACATGGCACGGGTCCTGGTCTGCCCGGGCATCCATAGCGTGCTGGCGGCACTGATATCGCAGCTCGCGCGTCCCGGCGAGGTGATCTGCGTCGAGTCGCTCACCTACCCGGGCATCAAGGCGATCAGCACGCAGCTGGGGGTGCAACTGCATGCACTGACGCTGGACGACGAGGGCCCGAGCGCCGCGGAATTCGAGCTGGCCTGCAAGAGGCTCAAACCGAAGGCGCTGTACATCAACCCGACCTTGCTGAACCCGACCACCACCACCACCTCGCGCAGCCGCCGCGAAGCACTGGCCGACATCGCGCTGCGCTTCAACGTGCCCATCATCGAGGACGACGCGTACGCGATGCTGCCGCTGGAGGCGCCACCTCCCTTGGCGTCGATGGCGCCCGAGCTGACGTACTACGTCTCAGGCTTGAGCAAGTGCCTCGGTGCCGGCCTGCGGACGGCGTTCGTCTGCGCCCCCACGGAGACGGCGGCGAAGCGGCTCGCTGGCGCCCTGCGCGCCACCACGGTGATGGCCTCGCCATACACCAACGCCCTGGCCACCCGATGGCTGATGGACGGCACGGCGGAAGCGGTGCTCATCGCGATCCGTGCCGAATCCGTGGCGCGGCAGGCCCTCGCCGCCAAGTGGCTGGCGCGCTACGGCGTCGTCGCACACCCGGAGGGCTTCCACCTGTGGTTGCCCCTGACCTCGTCCTGGAGCGTGGTGGAATTCGCCTCGTTCCTGCGTACCCAGGGGGTCGGGGTCGTCGCCAGTGCGGCGTTCTCGACCGATGGGGACCCACCGGATGCCGTGCGCGTGTGCCTGGGCGGGTCCTTGTCCCGCAACGGCTGCGATGACGCGCTGAGGCTCATCGCAGACACGCTCGAGCATCCACGGCATCCACACGCCACCATCCTGTGACCCGGTCAGCCCTTGCTTCGCGTCGGGTGCTGCCCGGGTCTGGCCGCTGCCCCTGCCATCTTTCCCGCCCAGGCAGCAGGGCGCTGCGACGATCGGGTGAAGAACTGGACCGGTGCAGTAGCATCGGGCGAACTCAGCAGGAGCTCGGAATGGCGCTGATCGCGTGCAGTGAGTGCGGCAAAGAGATTTCGAACCAGGCGAGTGCGTGCCCACACTGCGGCGCTCCGAAACATGCGCAACGTGCGGCCAGAGGCAGTGACGGCTCTCCGCGCTCTGCCAGGTACGCGGTTCGTGCGCTGATTGGCTTTGCCCTTGCCGTTTTGCTGGCAGCAGCCCTGAACCCTTCCGAGGAGCGTCACAAGGAGGCCATAAAGCGCGCATTCGCTGCTGACGGTCCCTTGATCGGTGCCATTGCAGGTCAGCTCACGTCAATGAGCGTGCGGTACCAGAGCCGCGTTATCTACTCCTACACCACCGTCAACGGCAAGCTTGCTTCCTGGGGAGCGCTGGGCTACGTGCACGCAACTTCGTCAGAGAACTGAGCCCCGGCGATTCGGGCGAAGTTGGGGTGGTACAGCCACCCGAGTCCTCGTAGGGGAAAGCGTGCTGATCGGCGGTGCGCGGGAGTTCACGAAGTACCTCGTGTCCGGTCTTTCGGTGGCCTCCAAGACGGCATCGGACGACACCATGTTTGCCGGCTGCCCCATCTCGTCGAAATGGCGGCTCCGCGCCCCTGCGAGCAACTCCATGGCCTCGGCTTCAGTCGCGCCAGCGGCTTCAAAGCGAAAGTTGGAGGTCTCAAGGGTGGCGATGACGATGTGCATGGGTTCTCCGTTCGCTCCTGCGGTCACGGCAAAGTCCCCAACCGCTATACGATGCTCTGAGGCGAACCTCAGCAATATGTCAATCCGCGCCAAGACCATCCAGATTTTTCTTCCCTCTGGCGACCCGCAAGGCATCCGCCAGGCCGAAATCACCACGCGCATCGTGCGGCTCATCGAGGTCCCGCGCAAGCTGCTGAAGGATTTCCTGGCTATGCCGGAATCCGCCGGAGGCGCCGTGTACTTCCTGTTCGGTGAAGGGGAAGAGTCCGCCAAGCCGCAGGTGTACATCGGGCAGACCGGAGACTTGAAAAAGCGCTTGGTGAAGCACCAGAAGGAGAAGGACTTCTGGCACCGTGCCGTGGTCATGCTGTCGCGCGCCGATAGCCTCACTACGACTCACTCGCTGTACCTCGAGCGCCTCTGCATTCAGCGCGCCAAGGCGGCCGGGCGCTACACAGTCGAGAACGACACGAACGGGAGCAAACTGAACACAACGAAGCCGATGGAGGCGGAGTGCGAAGAGCTGTTTGAGACCGGTGAGTCGCTTATGGCGACACTTGGCTTCCCTTTGTTTGAGAAGCCGGCGCCGGTCGGCGACGCAGCGAACCTGTACTTTTGCACTGCGGCTGGCGCCGATGCAAGGGCGCAGTACACGGCCGAGGGGATGGCCGTGCTCAAAGGCTCCAAGGCCCGCGGCCAGGTTACCGACAGCTTCAAGGACAAGGGGTTCCACGCTCTTCGAAAGCAGCTGGAGGCAGCGGGGGTGCTGGAACCAGCCGGCGACCAGCTCATTTTCACTGAGGACTACGTCTTCAAGTCGCCCAGTGGGGCGGCAGCCATCGTCGTGGGCAACAACATGAACGGCTGGATTTCTTGGAAGAACAAGGACGGAAAGACCTTGGACGCCGCGGTCCGCCAAGGCCCCCAGGCTTGATGCCGTCGGTCAGGCGGGGCGACACCACCGCGGCTCTAACGCGCTACTTCGGCTGCCCAGGCGACCTGTTGCTGCGGCCGCCGCCCGACACGCCGCCCGTAGTGCTCGGCTTGTTGTCGAGGTACTGCGGTCGCTGAGCTCCGCGACCGCCGGCTTGGCCTTGCGGTTGTCCGCCGGACTTGGGCTGCGCCCCCGAATTGCTGGTCTTTGATGCCATCGTAAGCCTCCGTTTTCGGTTGGAAGGCAAAACGTAGGCGACGGGGCCAGACGCGCTCAGTCCTCCGAAGTCTTGGCGAGTGCCGGCCACCTCGTACAAAGGCTGTTCCGCCTGCCGGAAGCTCCGGCGTTTACGACTCCGTTTCAGAGGCGAGTATCAGCTTCCACCGGCCCTGACTATCAGGTTTCACCAACTTCCGTTTGGTCTGCGCAGTGCCTTGCGCCCGGGGCCGCACTCACTCCACCGTCACGCTCTTCGCCAGGTTGCGCGGCTTGTCCACGTCCGTGCCCCGCGCGCAGGCCGTGTGGTAGGCCAGCAGCTGCAGCGGCACCACGTGCAGCAGCGGGCTCAGCGGGCCGTAGTGCTCGGGCATGCGGATCACGTGCAGGCCGTCGCCGCTCTCGATGCGGGTGTCGGCATCGGCCAGCACATACAGCACGCCACCACGCGCGCGCACTTCCTGCATGTTGCTCTTGAGCTTCTCCAGCAGCGCGTCGTTGGGCGCCACCGTGACCACCGGCATCTCGCTGGTCACCAGTGCCAGCGGGCCGTGCTTCAGCTCGCCCGCGGCATAGGCCTCGGCGTGGATGTAGGTGATCTCTTTGAGCTTCAGGGCACCCTCCAGCGCAATCGGGTAGTGCAGCCCGCGGCCCAGGAACAGCGCGTGCTCCTTGCCCGCGAAATCCTCGGCCCAGCTGATCACCTGCGGCTCCAGCGCGAGCACCGCGGCCAGCGCCGCCGGCAGGTGGCGCATGGCCTTCAGGTGCGCCGCCTCCTCCGCGTCGCTGAGCCGGCCCTTGGCCTGCGCCAGCACCAGCGTGAGCAGGAACAGGCCCGCCAGCTGCGTGGTGAAGGCCTTGGTCGAGGCGACGCCGATCTCCACGCCTGCGCGCGTGATGTACGCGAGCCGGCATTCGCGCACCATGGCCGAGGTGGCGACGTTGCAGATGGTCAGGGTCTTGTCCATGCCCAGGCCCTGCGCGTGGCGCAGCGCGGCCAGGGTGTCGGCGGTTTCGCCCGACTGGCTGATGGTGACGACCAGGGTGTTGGGGTTGGGCACCGACTCGCGGTAGCGGTATTCGCTGGCGATTTCCACCTGGGTCGGGATCTTGGCGATGCCCTCCAGCCAGTACTTGGCGGTGCAGCCGCTGTAGTAGCTGGTGCCGCAGGCCAGGATCAGCACGGAGTCGATCTCGCGGAACACGCGGTGCGCGCCGTCGCCGAACAGCTCGGGCACGATGCCGGCGATGCCCTCCAGCGTGTCGGCCACCGCGCGCGGCTGCTCGAAGATCTCCTTCTGCATGTAGTGGCGGTAGGGGCCCAGCTCGGCCGCGCCGCTGTGGGCTTGCACGGTGCGCACCGGGCGCTCCACGCTGCGGCCGTTGCGGTCCGAGATCCAGTGGCGGCCCAGTTGCACGTCCACCACGTCGCCCTCCTCCAGGTAGACGATCTGGTCCGTGACACCGGCCAGCGCCATCGCGTCGCTGGCCAGGAAGTTCTCACCGCCCTCCAGGCCCACGCCCAGGATCAGCGGCGAGCCCGCACGCGCGCCCACCACGCGGTGCGGCTCGTCCTTGCAGAAGACGGCGATGGCGTAGGCGCCATGCAATTGCTTCACCGCCGCCTGCACGGCCTCGAACAGGTCGCCGTCGTAGAGGCTGTCCACCAGGTGGGCGATGACCTCGGTGTCGGTCTGGCTGGCGAAGCGGTAGCCGCGCGCCTGCAGGCTGGCGCGCAGTTCGTCATGGTTCTCGATGATCCCGTTGTGCACCAGGGCGATGCGGCCGGGCCGGTCCGCGGCGGCTTCGCCCGGCCCGTGGCTGAAGTGCGGGTGGGCGTTGTGCACCGCGGGCGCGCCGTGGGTGGCCCAGCGCGTGTGGGCGATGCCGGTGGTTCCGGTGAGCCGGTCGTCCTCGATCTGGCGCAGCAGCTTGGCGACCCGGTCGGTGCTGCGGGCCCGCTTCAGGCCCTGGTCCCAGACGGCCACGCCACAGGAGTCATAGCCCCGGTACTCCAGGCGCTGCAGGCCCTGGACCAGGATGGGAACGATGTTGCGGGTGGAGACGGCGCCGACGATGCCACACATGGGATGCCCCTGGAAATCAAGCTGGAGAGCGGAGACTGTAGTGGCGAGGTCAAGAAATATGCGATCTCAAATTCCATTCTTATGAACTATTATTTCTTCGTACTTCATAACATTCTCTTTTGTCCATCACCGAGTCCGAAATGGAATCTTCTTTCACACTGGACGCCATCGACCTGGCTCTGTTGGACCAGTTGCAGCGGGACGCCTCGCTCAGCAACCAGGACCTGGCGGCGCGGGTGCACGTCTCGCCGCCCACCTGCCTGCGGCGCGTCAAGCGCCTGCGCGAGAGCGGGCTGCTGCAGGCCATCGTGGGGCTGGTGGATCCGCAGCGGCTGGCGCAGGTGCAGGGGCACGGGCTGCAGGCCATCGTGGAAGTGAGCCTGGACCGGCAGGACGCCGAGGCCCTGGACGGCTTCGAGGCGCGCGTGGTGCAGGACGATGCCGTCCAGCAGTGCTGGCGCGTCTCGCCCGGGCCGGATTTCGTTCTGGTGGTGCAGGCCAGCGACATGCCCGGCTACCTGGCGCTGGCGCAGCGCCTGTTCACCGCGGACCTGCACGTGCGCAACGTGAAGGCCTTCTTCGCGGTGAAGCGGGCGAAGTTCGCGCCCCGCATCGCGCTGGCGCGGGGCTGAGCCCGCACCGGCCAGCCAGGGCGAGCCCGGTCTGCGCGAGCCGGCAGGGCGCGGCCGGGGCCCGGGGCTCGGGGCCTGGCCCCGGCGCAGGCCTCAGCCCTTCTTCTTTTCCGGCCGCTTCCAGTCCGGGATCACCACCTGCTTGCCGCGCGCCACCGCCAGCGCCCCGGCCGGCGTGTCGCGGGTGATGGTGGAGCCGCCGCCCACGGTGGCGCCCCGGCCCAGGGTGACGGGCGCCACCAGCACGCAGTTGCTGCCCACGTGCACCTCGTCCTCGATCACCGTGCGGTGCTTGTTGGCGCCGTCGTAGTTGGCGGTGATGGAGCCCGCACCGTAGTTCACCCGCTCCCCGACGGTGGCGTCGCCCAGGTAGGCCAGGTGGTTGGCCTTGGCGCCGCGCGCCAGGCTGGAGTTCTTCACCTCGACGAAGTTGCCGATGTGCACCTCGGGCCCCAGCTGCGCGCCGGGCCGCAGCCGCGCGAAAGGCCCGACCAAGGCGCCCTCGCCCACCCGCACGCCGGCCTTCTCGCCGTCGATGTGGGTGAAGGGATGGATCACGGCACCCGCCGCGATGGCCGCGTTGGCGATCACGCAGTTCGCGCCGATGCGCACCCCGTCCCCCAGCGTCACGCAGCCCTCGAAGATGCAGTTGGCGTCGATCTCCACGTCCTGCCCGCATTCCAGCGTGCCGCGCACGTCGATGCGTGCCGGGTCCGCCAGGCGCACGCCCGCCTCCAGCAATCGGCCGGCCTCGCGCAGCTGGTAGGCGCGCTCCAGCGCAGCCAGTTGCACCGGGCTGTTCACGCCCTCGACCTGCATGGGCTCCGGCGCCTCGAGCGCCACCACCTCGGCGCCGTCGGCGACCGCCAGCTTCACGATGTCGGTGAGGTAGTACTCGCCCTGGGCGTTGCGGTTGTCGATGCGGGCCAGCCAGTCGCGCAGCTTCGCATTGGGCACCGCCATGAATCCGGTGTAGACCTCCCGGATGGCGCGCTCGCCCTCGCTCGCGTCCTTGTGCTCCACGATCGCGCGCACATGGTCGCCCTGGCGCACGATGCGCCCGTACCCGGCCGGGTTGGGCAGCGTCACGGTGAGCAGCACCAGGCGCTCGCCCTGGCAGCGCTGCGCGAGCCGGGCCAGCGTGTCCGCATCGACCAGGGGCACGTCGCCATTGAGGATCAGGGTGGTGCCCTCGCCCGGCAGCTGCGGCAGGGCCTGCTGCACGGCGTGGCCGGTGCCCAGCTGCGGCTCCTGCCGCACGAAGGCCGGCGTGGCCGAGCCGGTGTCGCGCGGCCAGGCCTGGACGGCGGCCTCGACCGCCTCGGCCCCGTTGCCCGTCACCACCACGCAGTGGCGCAGCTGCAGCCGCGCCGCCGTGTCCAGCACGTGCTGCAGCAGCGGCCGGCCCGCCAGGCGGTGCAGCACCTTGGGCAGGCGGCTTTTCATGCGCGTGCCCTTGCCCGCGGCCATGATCACGGCGTCGATCGCAGTCATTCGTGTCCTTGCAGAGTCCAGCACGGGATTATCCCGCCCGGGGCGGCAGGCAAGGCAGGCCGCGGCCCGAAGGGGCCAAGCGCGGCGGTCGGGAGGCCGCGCACCCGGGGCGGCGACGCACGGGCGCGGCTGCGGCGCTCAGGCCGGGCTCAGCGCTCGCCCTTGGAATGCGAGCGGCCTTCCTCTTCGGCCGCTCCATCTCGCGCGCCTCCTCGGCCGAACGCGGGCGGGCCGCCTCGGCGTCGCGCGCCACGTCGTGCGTCTTCAGGTAGTCCGCGGTGCGGCGCTCGTAGTCGCGGCTGCCTTCGTAGCTGCCTTCGCCCATGGGGGCGTCGCCGCCCTGGGGCGGGGCGTCGGACGAAGGGCGGGCCGGATTCTGCTGCTCGGGCGCACTGCGGCGCTCGGGCTGCTGCTGGAGGATGCGGGGCGTCTGGGTGGACATGGTGCGGGCGGGACTGGACAGGGACGCCCAGCGTAGGGGCCGCACCCCAGCCGTGCGGCAGGACGGTGCACACCCCGCGCGTGCGGCCCGTCCTACGCGCCGCTCAGGCCTGCAGCGAGGCCCACATGTCCTTGTCGCGCTCGGCCGTCCAGATGCGCGGGTTCTTGATGCCGCGCGCCTCGTCGTAGGCCCGGCTCACGTCGAAGGGCAGGCAGTGCTCGTAGATGAACACATGGCCGAAGACCGGGTCCATGGCCTTGCGGGTGTGGGCCATGGCCGCCTTCAGGTCCATGTTGGCGGCAGCCGCCTCCTTGGCGGCGCCGAAGAGCGTCTCGACCCAGCGCCGGGTGTAGTCCAGCGCCTTGTTGACCTCGGCGTTGCCCTTCATGGCTTCGCCGCGGCCGGGCACCAGGGCCTCGGCGCGCAGCGCGCGCAGGGCCTCCAGCGTGGCGGGCCACTCCTCGAGCTGGGCGTCGCCGGTGTAGACGCCCGCCTCGTACTCGACCAGGTCGCCCGAGAACAGCACCTTCTCGGCCTCGACCCAGGCGATGGTGTCGCCGCGCGTGTGGCCGGGGCCCGGGTGCCACACCTGCACCGTCACGCCGCCCAGGTCCAGCGTGAGCCTGCCCGGCACCTCGCCCCGCGCCGGGTTGCCGCCGCCGATCACCAGGGTCGGCCAGGTGAGGCCCGGCACGCTCTCGGCATTGCGGAACAGGCGCGGGAAGCGCTCCATCTCGGACTGCATGTCCTCCTTGCCGCGCTCGACGATCAGGTCCAGCGTGCCCTGGCTGGCAATGATCTCGGTCGCCCCCTCGGCCGCGTAGGCGCTGGCGCCCAGCACGCGCACCGCGTGGTAGTGCGTCAGCAGCACGTACTTGATCGGCTTGTCGCTCACCTCGCGGATGCGGGCGATCAAGTCACGCGCCATGGCCGGCGTGGCCGTGGCATCGCTCACCATGATGAACTTCTCGCCGATGATGACGCCGGAGTTCGGGTCGCCCTCGGCGGTGTAGGCCCAGCAGTGCGCGCTGAGCTGCTCGAAGGTGATCTTCTTGTCGGCGAGGTCGGCCTGGCTGGCGAAGGCTTTGGACATGCGTGTCTTTCGAGATTCCGCTAATCGTAATCGATTACGGATAGTTGAATTCCAGCCCGCCGACCCCTGCAGCACGGCGGCTGCCGCGCGTCAGCCGCCCAGCCCGTGCTCCAGCATGGCCACCACCTCTTCGGCGAACTGGGCGTAGCTCAGGCGCCCGCCAGGGCGCAGCCAGGTGAAGGTCCAGTTGATCATGCCGAACAGCATCATCGCGACCGGCGTCTGGTTGGCCGCGGTGACGCGCTGCGGGTAGGCCCGCCGCAGGAAGCGCGTGACGGCGGCCACCACGTCGCGCTGGCGGTCCAGCACCAGCTCGCGCTGCGCCTCGCCCAGGAACTGCGTGTCGTGCAGCAGCGCGGCGTGGCGCGTGGCCGAGGTCTCGTATTCCTGGAGAAAGGCGCGCACCAGCTCGTGCAGGGCGGCGCGCTCGTCCAGGCTGCGCCGCTGGGCGGTGGCCTCGACCTGGCCGATCACCGCCAGCAGGCGCTGGGTGTAGCGGTCCAGCAGGTCGAACAGGATGGCGGCCTTGCTGTCGTAGTAGTGGTACAGCCGGGCCTTGGAGGTGCCGCAGGCCGCGGCCACGTCGTTCATGCTGGCGGCCAGGTAGCCCTGCTGCGCGAAGCAGCGGGCCGCCACGTCCAGGATCTCGTCGCGCTTGAGTTCGTGCTGGGACGACTTGGGTCGGGCCATGGCGGCGATTATGTGCGCCGCCGCACCCGCCTCAGCCGTGGACGCTGCCGCAGCCAGCCACCGGTGGGGACGCCGCCGCCGGGCGCGCCGCGGTGAGCGCGACCCGCACCAGCCCGGCCGCGAGCGCCACCAGGGCGTGGCCGGCGAGCCCGCCGGCCGCACGCAGCTGGGCCCAGGGCTCGCCCAGGGCCTGCGCCGCCGGCACGCGAACCGGCACGGGCGCGGGGTCCCAGCGGAACCAGGCCGGCTCGCCGCGCTGGAGCGGCTCCATCACGAGCCGGTCGCCGCGACGCAGCGCGAGGCTGTCGCCGGCCTGCAGCATGAGGTCCTGCGAACGGTCGGGCTGGCCGGACAGCGGACCGTGCAGGGTGGCCCAGACCGCGCCGCGCGCGACATGCAGCCGGCCGGGCCGGCGGGGCTCCAGGGCCAGGGCACGGCCGGCGGGAAGCTGCCAGTTCCCGGCAGCGGCGGACGGGGTGTTGCGGGGCGGATGCAGAGTCATGGCGAATCTCCAAATTTTTCGCATTCGGCATTGCATGGTGTTCCGCCCCCGCTCGACGGTCCAATGAAATCCCGATAAGCTATTCATTCGCGTTTCGCATCAATCGGGGTCCAGCCCATGCAGCACTCGCAGACCCACCTGCGCACCCGGCCCATTGCCGCCGGGCACCTGCGTGCCTTCGAGGCCGTGGCCCGTCACCTCAACTTCCGCGCTGCGTCCGAAGAGATGGCGCTCACCCAGTCCGCGGTCAGCCGGCAGATCCAGGCGCTCGAGGAAGAGGTGGGCGTGAGCCTCTTCCTGCGCCACACCCGGGCGGTGGAGCTGACCAGCGCGGGCGCCCAGCTGCTGACCGCGGTGACCCAGGCGCTGCCGCGCATCGACGGCGCAGTGCGGCAGATCCGCCAGACCGCCGGGCGGCGCGCGGTGTCGCTCACCACCTTCGCCTCCTTCGCCTCCATGTGGCTGATCCCGCGGCTGGAGCAGTTCCAGCGCGACCACCCGGACATCGACATCCGCATCGATGCCTCGGACGCGACGCTGGACCTGGACGTGGCCGACGTGGACCTGGCGCTGCGCTACGGCCCGCGCTCGGCCATGCCGCCGCAGGCGGTGCGCCTGTTCGGCGAGCAGCTCACGCCGGTGGCCAGCCCCTGGCTGCTCAAGACGGCGCCGCCGCTTCTGCGGCCGGCCGACCTGGAGCCCTTCACCCTGATCGAGGCCGGCGACGCCCACCGCACCCACCTGGAGTGGCTGACCTGGCGCCGCTGGTTCGACGAGCAGGGCCTGGCGCGCCTGCAGCCCAAGCGCTGGCTCTATTTCAACTACGCCTATCAGATGGTGCAGGCCGCGCTGACCGGCCAGGGCGTGGTGCTCGCCCGGCTTCCGATGATCGCCGAGGCCCTGGCCAACGGTGACCTGGTGGAGCCGCTGCCCAGGCAGCGCATGGATTCGCCCATGGCCTACTGGCTGCTGGTGGGTCCGCGCAGTGCGCAGCGGCCCGAGGTGCGGGATTTCCGCGAATGGCTGCTGGGCCAGGCCGGGCTCACGCGCGAGGCCATCGGCGAGGTGCCCGATCCGGACACCGTGGACCGGATCGACTAGCCGATGCGCGCCCTGCCTTCAGCCGATCGGCCAGACCACGCCGTTGTCATTGAGGATGGCGTCCAGCGGGACGTCGTGCGCCTCGGGCTCGAAATCATCCAGGAAGCCCTGCGTGAAGCCCAGGCCGCAGGTGTAGGGCTTGGGCTCCAGCCGGGGCAGGGTGCGGTCGTAGAAGCCGCCGCCATAGCCCAGCCGGTAGCCGCCCGGGCCGTAGCCCACGCAGGGCACGAACAGCAGGGTCGGTACGATGACCTCGGTGTCCTTGGGCTTGGGGATGCCGAAGGCGTCCTCTTCCATGGGGCAGCCGGGGAACCAGGCGTGGAACTTCAGGGTCCCGTGAAGCTTGTCGACCACGGGCAAGCCGATGCGGCGCCGCTGCGGCTCGTCCAGCAGTTCGCCGTCCTCCTTCCAGCGGTGCAGCGCCGGCAGGGGATCGAACTCGCCCTTGATCGGCCAGTAGGCGCCGATCACGGTGTCGGGGCGGTCCACCAGCCAGATGCGAAGCACGCGCTGCAGCAGGTCGCTGCGCACCGGCCTGTCGGGCATGGCCAGGCGTTCCTTCACCAGGCGCTCGCGCAGCGTTTTCTTTTCCAGTGACCTGTCCATGGTTTCGCTATGAAATTGCCGAGAATTCTGACACTGATCGCCCTGGCGCTGGCACTGCAGGCCCAGGCCCAGCCGCGCGACGACACCATCCTGGACGCCTACCAGGCCTGGAAACAGGGCAACAAGGCGCGCCTGGCCCAGCTGCTGCCGCAGGCCCAGGGCCATCCGCTGGAGCCCTGGGTGGCCTACTGGGAGCTGCGCGCGCGCCTGGACACGGCCAGCCCGCAGGAGGTGCAGGACTTCCTCACGCGCTGGGCCGGCACCTACGTCGAGGACCGCATGCGCAACGACTGGCTGTTGCTGCTGGGCCAGCGCCGCGACTGGACCACCTTCACGGCCGAGCTGCCGCGCTACCGCATGAACGACGACCGCGAGGTGCGCTGCTATGCGCTGGCCGTGCAGCACGTCGAGCAGGGCGGCGCCGAGCCGCCCGGGCTGGCCGACGAGCTGCGGCGGCTGTGGTTCGCCCAGCGCGGCGATGGCGAGGACGCCTGCAGCTTCGCCGCCTCCCGCTTCATCGGCGACGGCAAGGGCCGCGGCGGCCTCACCACGCTGGACGCCTGGCGCAAGGCCCGGCTGGCCACCGAATACAACCGCCCGCGTGCCGCCCAGGCGGCGGTGCAGCTGGCGGCCCCCGAGGCCCTGCCCGGCCTGCGCGAGCTGATCGCCAGCCCGGTCAAGTTCCTCACCGGACGCGCCACGGCCCGGGGCCCGCTGCGCAAGGAGCTGGTGGTGCTGGCCCTGGTGCGCCTGGCCAGCGGCGACATCGACAACGCGGCGCGCCTGCTGGACGAAAAGTGGGGCGTGCAGCTCACGGCCGAGGAGCGCAACTGGACCTGGGGCGTGATCGCGCGGCAGGCGGCGTTGAAGCTCTCGCCCGACGCGCCCGGCTACTTCGCCCGCGTCACGCGTGACGAGGACCTGACGGACGAGATGCTGGCCTGGAAGGCGCGCGCCGCGCTGCGCGCCTCGCCCGGGCCCGACTGGCCCACCGTGCTGAAGGCGATCGCCGCCATGGACGAGCCCATGCGCAACGAGCCGGCCTGGGTCTACTGGAAGGCGCGGGCACTGCAGGCGCGCGGCGGTGACGAGCGGCGCGCGCAGGCCCAGCAGCTGCTGCAGTCCATCGCCTCCTTCCGCGGCTTCTACGAGCAGCTGGCGCTGGAGGACCTGGGGCAGAAGGTGGTGCTGCCGCCCGCGCCCGCACCGCTGACCGACGCCGAGAAGGCGGCGGCCCGGGCCAACCCGGGCCTGCAGCGCGCCCTGTACGCGATCGCGCTGGGCATCCGGCCCGAGGGCGTGCGCGAGTGGAACTACACGACCAATCTGCACCAGCCGGGCGGCATGGCCGAGCGCGAGCTGCTCGCCGCCGCGCAGCTGGCCTGCGAGCGCGAGGTCTGGGACCGCTGCATCAACACCAGCGAGCGCACCCGCACCGAGTTCGACATCGCCCAGCGCTACCCCACGCCCTTCCGTGAGCAGGTGGTGCAGCGCAGCCGCGAGATCGGCCTGGACCCGGCCTACGTGTACGGGCTGATCCGGCAGGAGAGCCGCTTCGTCACCGACGCGCGTTCGGGCGTGGGCGCGCACGGGCTGATGCAGGTCATGCCGGCGACCGCACGCTGGACGGCCAAGAAGCTGGGCATGGCCGGCTTCACGCCCGACCAGCTGGGCGAGCAGGACACCAACATCGCGATCGGCACGGGCTACCTCAAGCTGGTGCTGGACGACTTCAACGGCTCCATGGCGCTGGCCGCGGCGGCCTACAACGCCGGCCCGAACCGCCCGCGCGCCTGGCGCAACGGGCCGGTGCTGGACGCCGCGATCTGGGCCGAGAACGTGCCCTTCACCGAGACGCGCGACTACGTGAAGAAGGTGCTGGCCAACACCACGGTGTACGCCGCCGTGCTCAACGCCGGCCAGCCTCAGTCGCTGCGCACGCGGCTGGGGCAGGTTGGCCCGCGCGAGGCCGCGACGCCCGAGCCGAACCGCGACCTTCCCTGAGCCGCGGGCCGGCCGCACCGGCCTGCGCGGCAGGGCGGGCGACCGCCGCCGGGCGGAACGCGGCTAGCATGGCGGTCCCGTCCCCCGGCGCAAGGAGCGCGAGATGCTGCAGCTGTTCATCGCCAACAAGAACTACTCGTCCTGGTCCATGCGGCCCTGGGTGCTGATGCGCCAGGCCGGTATCCCGTTCGAGGAGCGCTTCGTGCGCTTCGACGAGTACAGCGGCGGCGGCGATTTCAGCGCCCGGGTCGCCGGCGTCACGCCGGTGGGCAAGGTGCCGGTGCTGGTGGACCAGGGCTTCGCCGTGTGGGACAGCCTGGCGATCGCCGAGTACCTGGACGAACGCTTCCCGGAGCGCGGGCTGTGGCCGCGGGACGCGCGCGGCCGGGCCCGCGCCCGCAGCGTCTGCGCCGAGATGCACTCCGGCTTCACCGCCGTGCGCACCCACTGCCCCATGAACATCGAGGCCCGCCTTCCCGAGGCCGGCCGCATCATCTGGCGCGACCAGCCGGGCGTGCGCGCCGACATGGCGCGCATCGTCGCCATGTGGAGCGGCCTGCTGGCCGAGCACGGCGGCCCCATGCTGTTCGGCGAGTTCAGCATCGCCGACGCCTACTACGCGCCGGTGTGCACCCGCATCCGCACCTACGCGCTGCCGGTGCCGCCCGAGGTGGCGGCCTACATCGACCGCGTGTGCGCGCTGCCGGGCGTGGCCGCCTGGATCGCCGACGCCCTGGCCGAGCAGGATTTCATCCCCCAGGACGAGCCCTGGCGCGCCCAGCGCTGAAGCCGCCCCCGCGCTTACACTTTCGCGCATGCGCATCTACATGGTCGGCGGCGCCGTGCGCGACGCCCTGCTGGGCCTGCCCCTGAACGACCGGGACTGGGTCGTGGTGGGCGCCGACCCGCAGCAGATGCTGGACGCCGGCTACCTGCCGGTGGGCCGCGATTTCCCCGTCTTCCTGCACCCCGAGACCCGCGAGGAGTACGCCCTCGCGCGCACCGAGCGCAAGACGGCGCGCGGCTACCACGGCTTCAGCGTCCACGCCGAGCCCGGCGTCACGCTGGAAGAGGACCTGGCGCGCCGCGACCTGACGATCAACGCGATGGCGCGCGGCGAGGACGGCGTCCTGGTCGACCCTTTCGGTGGCCAGGGCGATCTGTCCGCGCGGGTGCTGCGTCATGTGACGGACGCCTTCCGCGAGGACCCCGTTCGCATCCTGCGGCTCGCGCGCTTCGCGGCCCGCTTCCACGATTTCTCGATCGCGCCCGGCACGCTGGCGCTGATGCGCGAGATGGTGGCCGAGGGCGAGGTGGACGCGCTGGTGGCCGAGCGCGTCTGGCAGGAGCTGGCGCGCGGGCTCATGGAGCCGCGGCCCTCGCGCATGTTCGAGGTGCTGCGCGGCTGCGGTGCGCTCGCCCGGCTGCTGCCCGAGGTGGACCGGCTCTGGGGCGTGCCGCAGCGCGCCGAATACCACCCCGAGGTGGACACCGGCGTCCACCTCATGATGGTGCTGGACATGGCCGCGCGGCTCGCGGCGCCACTCACGGTGCGCTTCGCCTGCCTGGTGCATGACCTGGGCAAGGGCACCACCGCCCCCGAGCTGCTGCCGCGCCACCTGGGCCACGAGGAACGCAGCGCACGCCTGGCCCGCGCGCTGTGCGAGCGCCTGCGCGTGCCGGGCGACTGCCGCGAGATCGGCGACGTGGTGGCGCGCGAGCACGGCAACATCCACCGCAGCGGCGAGTTCGGCGCGGCCGCCCTGGTACGCCTGCTGGAGCGCTGCGACGCGCTGCGCAAGCCGCAGCGCTTCGAGGAAATCCTGCTGGCCTGCGAATGCGACGCGCGCGGCCGGCTCGGGCTCCAGGACAGCGCCTACCCCCAGCGGCCCCGCCTGCGGGCCGCCCTGGCGGCCGCGCAGGGCGTCGCCACGCCGGCGATCGCACAGGCCGCGCAGGCCCAGGGCCTCAAGGGCCCGGCGGTGGGCCAGCGGGTGCACGAGGCGCGGGTGGCCGCGGTCGCCGCGCTGCCCGGGCTGTCTGGCGGGTCGAACAGCGCGCCCTGAGCGCGCGGCCCCGTTCGAGGGCTCAGTCCAGCAGCGCCAGGGCGGCGTAGTCGCCCACGCGCTCGCCCAGGCCGGCGGGGACGATCGCGCAGCCCTGCGTGAGCGCCGGCAGGCGGCCGTCCAGCTGGGCCTGCAGAAGTGGCAGCAGGAGGCCGCGGTGGTGCCAGAACACGCTGCCGCCCACGGCGATGCGCTCCAGGTCCAGCGTCACCGCGAGGTTGTAGAGCGCGCGGCCCAGCACGCGCGCCAGGCCCTCGGCCTCGGCCCGCGCGGGGCCATCGCCCTCGGCCGCGCGGCGCAGCAGCGTCGCGGCGTCCAGGCCGAAGCGGCGCGCGATCGCATTGCCGGCGACCAGGCCCTCCACGTCGCCGACGTTGCCGCATCCGCACAGGGCGTCCTGGTTGTCGGAGACGAACATGTGGCCGCCATGGCCCGCGTTGCCGTTCTTGCCGCGCAGCACCTGGCCGTCCACGCACAGGCCCATGCCGATGCCGGTGCTCCAGGTGACGTAGGCGCAGTGCGACAGGCCCTGCAGCGCGCCCCAGCGGCGCTCGGCCTGCAGCGCGGCGATGCCGTCGTTGGCGACCTGCACGCGGGCGAATCGGGCCCGCAGCGGCGCCTCCAGGGGGGCGCTGGTCCAGTCGTTCGGCAGGCCGCGCGCGGGGCCGGCGATGCCGCCGCAGATGTTGGGCGCGGCCAGCTCCACCGCGCCCTCGCGCAGCACGAAGGGGCCGCAGGAGGAGACGCCGACCTGGGTGATCGCGTCGGGGGCCACGCCCGCCTGGTCGCACGCCGCCTCCACCAGACGGATCGCCTGGCGGGCCAGCGCGCCCGGGTCACCTTCCTTGGCGGTGGGTTCGGCCTGGCGGGCCCGCAGGTCCAGCCCCTGGCCGTCGTTGAGGCTGGCCGCCACCTTGGTGCCGCCGATGTCGATGCAGGCCCGCATGGTCACAGCATCCGGGCCACCAGCCCGGCGATCACGCTGAGCAGCACGGTGGAAGCGAGCGGGACGGACCATTCGCGGCCGAAGACGCGGAAGCGCAGGTCACCGGGCAGCCTGCCCAGGCCGAAGCGCCGCAGCCAGGGCGAGAGCGCATCGACGACCAGCAGCGCCAGGAAGACGACGAGGAGCCAGCGAATCATGGGGACAGTGTAGGGCTGCCCAGGGCCCGCGGGTGGGCCCGGCGGACGGGCTACAGCCGGTGCGTCCGGTCGCCCTCGGCGAAACCCATGGCTTCCCAGAAGCCGCCACGGGTGAAGGCGATGACCTTGAAGAGCTCACCCATCTCGTGCTCGTTGACCAGGCGCTGCCCGGCCACGCGATCCTGCAGGCCGGCCTCGCCCAGCAGGGGCACCAGGCCGCAGTTCATCAGGAAGCGTGCCTGCGAGGTGTAGCCCAGCAGCGTGAGCCCGGCCTCCTGGCCGGCCAGCGCGATGCCGGTGAAATCGACGTGGGCCGTGATGTCCTTCTCGCCCACCTGCTGGAGCGGGTCGGGATCGGCCATGTGGCCGCGGTGGCACATCAACGTGCCCATGTGGCGCTGCGGGTGCCAGTACTCCCGCTCGGGGAAGCCATAGTCGATGAAGAAGGCCGCGCCGCGCGAGAGCCGGTCGGCCAGCGTGCGGATGAAGGCCTGGGCCTGGGGGTGGATCTCGGTGAGGTAATCGTGGCTGTCCTCGACCTCGATCGGCGGGCGCAGGTCGGTCGGCCTGTCGCGCCAGGCGAAGCCCTCGCCCGCCACCACCACGCCCCGCTCGAACCAGGCACCGCCCCGGCGCTGCAGCAGCTTCACCGGCATGGCGTCCAGGACTTCGTTGCCCACCACCACGCCCTCCATGGCCTCGGGCAGTTCCTGCACCCACTGCACGCGCGCGCCGAAGGCGGCCAGCCGCGCCTGCTGCCGCTCGCGCAGCGTGCCCGAGAGGTCGACGATGGTGTAGCGGGCCACCCGGTCGCCCAGCGCCTCGATCAGCTGCTGGGCCAGGGCGCCGGAGCCGGCGCCGAATTCCCAGAGTTCCTGCGTGCCGGTCTGCGCCAGCGCCTCGCCCAGCTGCGCGGCCAGGGCGCGGCCGAACAAGGGACTGAGCTCGGGCGCGGTGACGAAATCGCTGCCCGAGGCCGGCAGGCTGCCGAACTTGCGCGAGCCGTGGGCGTAGTAGCCCAGCCCGGGCGCATAGAGCGCGAGGGCCATGAAGCGGTCGAAGGGCAACCAGCCCCCCGCGCGTTGCACCTGGGCCTGGATGAGGGCCGTGAGCCCCCTCGTTACACTGGCGTCTTCCCTGTTCACCCCCGGATTGTCCGCGATGCAAGCCCCGTCCCCCCGCTGCGTGCTGGTCACCGGCGCCGCCCGGCGCCTGGGCCGCGAGATCGCGCTCGGCCTGGCCGGCGCCGGCTGGCGGGTCGCCCTGCACTACCGTGGCTCGGCCGCCGAGGCCGCGCAGACCGCCGCCGAGTGCAGCGCGCTGGCGGGCGTGGCCTGCGAGACCTTTCCGGCGGAGCTGGGCGACGAGGCCGAAGCCAGCGCGCTGGTGCCCGCGGTGCTGCGCCGCTACGGCCAGCTGGATGCGGTGGTCAACAGCGCCTCACGCTTCGTGCACGACGATGCGTCCAGCTTCGGCTACGCGGCCATGGCCGAGCACCTGCGCATCAACACGGGCGCGCCCATCCTGCTGGCGCGCGCGCTGCATGCCCACCTGGCGCAGCGCGAAGCCCGTGGCGCGGTGGTCAACCTGCTGGACCAGAAGCTCTGGAACCTGAACCCCGACTTCCTCAGCTACACGCTGTCCAAGGCCGCGCTGGAGGCGGCCAACACCGTGCTGGCGCAGGCGCTGGCCCCGCGGCTGCGCGTGGTGGGCGTGGCGCCCGGCCTCACGCTCACCAGCGAGTACCTCACGCCCGAGCAGTTCGAGGCGCTGCACCGGCTGTCGCCGCTGGGGCGCTCCTCCACGGCGGGCGACGTGGTCGCGGCCGTGCGCTTCGCCCTGGACAACGGCTCGCTGACCGGCACCACGCTGCTGGTCGACGGCGGCCAGCACCTGATGAAGTTCGAGCGTGACTTTTCGATGATGGACAAGCCATGACCCCAGCCGGCACCCAGATCCTCACCCTCAGCGGGCTGCGCTTCAACGCCAGCCTGGGCATCCTGGAGGAAGAGCGCAAGGCGCCCCAGCCGATCCAGGTCGACGCCGAGCTGAACCTCGGCACCCAGCCGCTGATGCCCAACGACGACGACATCCGCAACGTGCTGGACTACCGCAAGGTGCGGCGCATCATCATCGAGGAATGCACGGCCGAGCACGTCAACCTGCTGGAGACGCTGATCGGCAAGCTCGCCAACCGGCTGATGCAACTGCCCGGCGTGGTGGGCGCGCGCGTGAAGATCGCCAAGCTGGAGATCTTCGAGGATTGCGAAGTGGCGATACGGATAGAGGCGGGGCATTGGTGATCGCCGGTTGCGGGGGCTACGGCTTCTGAATCGTTCTTGGAACGCCTACGTAGGCGCCCAAAAGCCTGAGCACATCTTGGCAAGGCTCTCTGCTCCCCGAGAAGCTTGTCCTTGCTCATCTGCATCGAGATCCTGGCGTGTCACAAACTTCAATCGCAAAGCTCGATCTCTTGGCAAAAGCACCCGCACATGGAATCTGATTTTTCCTTGAGCCCATCGACGCCCTGACAAAGCCTCCCACTGCTTGAACGCACTGGCCCCACGTCACCCCCGAGGCCTTCCGTCCGGTTGTTGATGTAGCCAGCATTGACCCCCAGTGCCTTGGACAAAAACTGTGCACTCGCACCAGTGTCCTTGGGAGCGTTTCCATGCTCGTTTGAACGAACACCCTCGCCTGCCCTTCGATGTTCAAGTCGCCCATGTCACTCTCTTTGCCGGATAACCCCTCGCTCAGCGGAAAATCGCCACTCTGGATGATCCGTTCACACCAAAAACAGTAGTGAGCGCTTCTGGGCTGATCGTTGAGTCATGGTGAACCGGCGAAGAAGATGCCGTATCGATGACTACTTTCACCCGGCATGCCCATGTTGCAGTTCAGGTTCAGGACTCACTTGCCGGCAGGGTGGTTCTTGACCCAGTCGAACATGACTGACTTCGACTGCGCCTTTTCCACGTACTGCTTGAAAGGGTGATAATTCTGTAGTCCGAAGAAACCCAACAGGCCAGCGCCAACTCCGGGAGCCGCCCCGACAAAGCCACCTGCAGCTCCCATAAAAAGGCATCCCAGAGGTCCAGCAAATGAGCCAGCAGCGCAACCTTGCACTGCGCCATAACTCGAACCTGCCACGATAGTCCCGACAACAACAGATCCCGCCGTCCTGCTATACGTCACCGGATCCCGCCAATCATTGACCTGCCCCAGGTAGCTCGCACCCGCCCGCGTCACGCTTTTCTCCAGCACGCTGCTGGACACTGGCGAACCTACAGAAAAAAAGCTCAGGTTCTCGTAGCTGTGTCCGTACAGCGCCCCGACCTGCAAGGCCTTTCGCGCATCTTCATTGCCAGCACTGTGCGTGATGATCAGCGTCGGCCCCTGGGCATCCAGCGTCCTGTAGGTGTATTCATTGAGGACGTCCTTCTTGGTGAGGAAGTTGGGCAGGTACTCGCCCACGTCGCCCCCGATACCTTCCGTACCGTTGTTGATGTAGCCCGCATTGACCCCCAACGTCTTTGACAGCAGCTGCGCGCTCACACCAGCATCCTTAGGGGAGTTGTCCATGCCCGTCTGGATGAACACCCTCGCCTGCCCGTCGATATTCACATAGCCCATGTCACTCTCCTTGCGGATGACCTCTCTGTCATTCGGATTCCTAAGGTCTTGGATGGTGCTGCTTGTCATGCTCAAGGCGCTACGGTCCTCGACCACGGCTGGCACACTCCGCTGGGTCACGGGATCCCAGTCGGGGCGAACCCCCGGATTGAGGTCAGCCAGGGTGCTCAGGTCCCTGCCGCTCAGGTTGATGATCTTGTCGTTATCGACCCGGTCGCGCGCAATGATCCTTCCTCTAAAGTGGTACAGATAATTGTTGTCAGCTTCATTGACTGCTGCCGCAGCGCCGCCAGCACCCGCAAGACCAGCCCCAGCCAGGGCTGAAGCTCCCTGCACCAACGCCTGCTTCAACTCCTTCGGTAGCCCGGCCTGGTCGGCGAGTTCGGCAACTTGCGGCGCCAGCACTGTGCTGGTGGCTGCACCGGCCGCACCTGCGGCCCCCGCGGTGAGCGCGCCGGCGATCCCGTGCAAGGCGATGCGGACACTGCCCGTATCACCCCAGGCGTCCCGCAGGTCTTGCGCCTGCTGTTGCAACGTGTCAGCCTGGGCCTGCAAAGCCGCCGCCTCTTGCGTTCGCCCCTGCGCGAGTGCCTGACCCGCCCGCAACCGGTACATGCGCCCCGCGGCTTCGGCCGCCGCCGCGTCATTGAGCTTCGCCTGGGCGTAATCGCCAATCGCTTTGGCGGCCTGCTGGCCGAACGCAGCCGTGATGTTGGCCTGCGCCTCCACGTCCCGGCGCACCGTAGACGGGTCGAAGATGGGCTTGATGCCGGTCTCTGCGTCGCCCGATCGGGCGCTCTTGTTGCCGGCGATACCGGTGATTGCCGCCAGAGTCACGCTCGACGCTTGGCCGCTCGCGTGCCCGATCCCCGCAGAGCTGCTGCCCAAGCTGCTGCCCACGCCCAGGGTCGCCTGTGTGCTGTCTGCCTTGTATTCAGCCGTGTTCTGGAGGTCGCGGGTGACAATTCCCGGCGTCTCGAGGCGATTGAGCCCATGGTCTATCGCCGACTGAGTGGATGTGATGGCGCCGCCCACCAATCCCGTCCCACCCTGCGCCTTAATTTGGAATCCGCCATCTCCCGCACGGATGCCGCTCTGTTCGACGACGGACTCATAGTGGCTGTCGATGTTGACCTTGCCCGCACTCACGCTGGCGCCAGCGGTGCCTGGACCGATCGGGACAGTGACCGCGAATCCGCTGCTTCGCCCGCTGTCCCGATAGGCAGACCTGTCCTGCAAGCTCTCGATCTCCAGCTTGCCGCCGACATTCGCGATGACCTGGTTGGCGGAGATGGACGCTCCCTTCAGGGTGGCGTCGCCTCCGCTTTGCAGACTGACTGCACGTCCCGCTTGCACATGGGCGTTTCCGTAGCTCATGTCGGAGCCGGCGCCGTTTTCACTGGAGCGGTTCGCGCTGGCAGTCACGCTGAAGGCTGTGGATGGCCCACCCAGGTTGAACCCGAGCCCGAGGCTGGCCCCACTCGATGAGCTCTGGTTCGAATTGGCGCTGGTGTTCCTTGAAGCCTGCAGTTGGATTTGGTTGTCCGCCTTCAGGCTCACATCAGCGCCAGCGGTGATCTCACTGCCCTGGACCAGCAGATTGCTGTCCCGCCCCCCACCCGTCGCTTCGATGCGAACGTCGCCGCCGGCCGCCACGGTCGATGCGCGTGCGGTGTCACTCTGGCTGCTGCTTTGGCTGCTGCTGTGCGACGAGCCCACGCTGATGCTGATGCCTATACCGCCCGTCTTGTCACCAGCGTCCCTGGCCTTTTGCGTGTCGATCACCGCCGAACTCAGATGCGACGCGGCCACTGCCGAGCCCAAGGCCTTCATTCGCCCGTCATGGGTCTGGCCCACGGCCTTCGCCACGTTGCTGGCGCTCTGCAAGGCCGTGATGGCCGGCGCAGTCAAGCCCACCGTGACCCCGCTCTGGCTGAAATGCGTCTCGCTGGTCTGGCTCTGACGCTCCCTGGCTTCCAGGATCTGCACCTGTCTGGCCTGGATGTCGACATTGCCCCTGGCGCTCAGGATGTCGCTGCCAACCTGGAGATACTGCTGGCCGGCCGTGATGCTGACATTGCCCTGGATCGCACCCACCGTGCTGGCTGTCGAGGTCGTGCTCTGCGACTGCTGGGCCTGCGACTGATCGCGGGTGCCGACTGTGACACTGAGGCCGCCGTTGCTCATCAGGCCTGACTCGTGGACCTGCCTGTAACCGGATTCGCTCGTCTGGCTGTTGACAGCCAGGATGCTGACGTCACCCCCCGCGGAAATGGTCGTCCCCCGATCGCTCACCACATTCGAGCCTTGCAGGGTGACGTCCTTGTTGGCATGCAAGTTCACCGTCGATCCGCCGATGGTCGAGCCGACCGCGTCAAGATGCTCGGACGCACGGCGTTCCACGCCGCTGCGAGAGCTCACGATGCCGCTGCGCGAAAACTGTTCGTCATAGCTGCTCAGGCTGTGCTCGTGCCCTGCGCCGACGAGGATGCTTCCGCCCGCAGCGACTGTGGTGGAACCGCTTGCGCTGATTTCGGATGCTGTCAGGCGGACATCCTTGTCGGCGAAGACGCCCAGAGCGCCCCCGGCACTGAGACTGGCGCCTCTGAGCGTCTCCTCATGGCGGGACGTTTTACCCTGACTCGCCACAGTACCCGCCGTGTCCCAGCTGCTGTTCATCAGCGCGACATCCTTGGCCGCGGCAAGGTTGACGCTTCCACCCACAGCCACGAGGGCGCGATTGTTGTCCTGGTTGCCCAACTGGACACTGCTTCCGGCGACGTTGAGGTCACCTGCCACGATCACGGCGGCATTGCCACCGACACTGACTGTGCTGCCGGTGTTCTGCGTGAAGTCGCTGGTGCCGGAGCCGCCGTAGCGATTGGAAGATTTGGCTTCCCGCGTCTGCACGGTACCGAGGTTCCAGTTGCCCCCCGCCTCTATCGCCAGGTCGCCCCCTACCGAAAGCTTGGCCCCTTGCTGGTTCAGGTCTGCGCCTGTCTTGATGGACGCGGCGTCCGTGACCTCGATGCCCGCCTGCCGGTCCATCGTGGTCTTTGTCCCCGAAGATGAAGCGCCAGTGCGGGTCATCGTGAGCAGGTTGAGGTTGTTACCAGCCTCCATGAACAGTGACCGTGCCCTGACAGATGCACTTTCGAGATTGATGTCACGGCCTGCGTACAAAATCATCTGGCGGCCGGCTGTCAAGGATCCGCCGGTCGTACTCAGGTCGGCCTGCGATGTCAGTGTCAGGTCCGTCCTAGCCTCGATGCTGCCGCCGTTGCTGAGACCCTGGAGATCGTTCAGATGGATGGTGTTGGCCGCAATCAGTGCCCCATCACGCCTCAGGCTCGCTTGACTCAGGCGGCTCAGGTAGACCTGAGGGACCAAGGCGGTGGTCGTCGTCCCGTCGGGAAGGGTCACAGTCTGGGCGACCAGCCAGACGATGTCGCTGGTCAACGAGCGGACCTGTTCGGCAGTCAGGGCCACACCTGGGCGCAGGTCCAATTCCCTGGCGACCGTCACAGCGCTGTGCATCAGGGCCAGGTACTCCTCGTCGACCGAGGAATAGTCGCCCACGAACTGGCGCCCGGTGAGTTGGTGGATCTGTTCATTGACCAGTCGCTGTTCGTAGGAGCCATCCCCAATGCGTTTCTGCAAAGCGTCGGCGTCGAGGCCCAAGGCCGCGACCAAGTAGTCCGAACTCAAAGAGGGCTGACCACCCGCGAAGCGGGGGTTGGTCTGTATCAGGTAGTGCGCGCGGGCGTCCTGGGTTGGCTTGTAGAGCCCGTTGTCTGGCAGCACAGGCGGCACCACGTTGACGGTGGGCGCCGACGGCGCGCTGATGCCCGTCGAAGCAGCGCCGTTGTGGATCGTGGCACCGGTTCCCAGCACAGCGCTATTCGCGGTCAAGCTGGATTCGTACAGGTTCCGGTTGTAACTTCGGTTGTCGCCCGGCGCGTCGCAGCCCGAGTTGCAGAAGGTCTGGGTCCAGATCCAACCCCGGTACGTCCGGTAGACGTAGTCGCCGCTGTAGCTGACCTGTATCCGCGGCGACGGAGCGCCGCGCCAACTCTCCTGGTCCACGTTGACGCCGCTCAGGTCCACGCTCCCACCGCTGGCGACCTGACTCCAATAGTTCTGCAGCGTTCCGGCCATCACCGCCAGGTTCCCGCCTGCAGCAATGCGGGCCATGGGGCTGATGGTCTGCACCGTGTTCTGCAACGCAGATCCGGTATAGGTCGTGTAGAGGTAATCGCTGTTGTACAGGCCACCGTGGGGCGGGTCGATATACACCCCGCCGATGCCCGTCGCGTCGGGAGTGTTGGTCTGCCCCGTGGTTCCCGACAGACTGATGTTCAAATCGCCCAGTACCTGGCTGCTGACCGGCTCGTCGAACGTGCTGCTCATGGTCAGGCGGCGCCGTGTGTTGATCACGCTTTTCGCAGCCAGCACCATGTCGCTACCGGACTGCAGCAAGCCGGACCGGTTGACAATTTCCTTAGCCTGGGTGAGGTTGCCGCTCGTATCGGCCGGGCCCGCAAGCACGACACGGCCCATGCCGAGAATCGTGGTCGTTGCGGCGGTGTCCGTGACGGTCGTGTCATCGGCATTGACGATGCTCCCCGACAGCATCACCAGGCTGCCGTTCGGATCGAACGCGCCGATTACGGCTTTCGGACCTGTATTGACGATGGCGCCAGGCGCGGCGAGAACGACAGTCCCACCGATCACGTCGCCGCTGTTCGTGATCGAACCCGCCGGATCCCTGGCGCTCACGCTCAATTTCGCGCCCGCGAGGAGGCCGCCGGTGTTCGTGGCACTGGCCGCAGCAATGGAGAGATCCCCTTGGGCCTGCAGCAGCCCGGAATTGCTCACGGAGCCCGAGGTCGTGAAGAACAGGTTCCGGTTGGCCGCGAAGGCAGGCGTGCTGATGTTCTGGTCGCCCGTTGTTTCCACCCGCAGGTCACGGGCGGCGACCAAGGAACCGTACCCGCTGCCGTTTGCCGCCCCCGCCCATTGCGGGGCCAGGATGGACAGGTCACGGCCGGCCATGATGGCGCCCCCCGTGTTGTCGAGACGGGTCGCAGCCACTGTTCCGTCGCGGCCAGCGTAGACCGATCCCTCCCGGTTGGAGATGACGGAAGCATTGAGCGTAACGTCTGCGCCACTGCTGACCTGGCCGTTTCCGTTTTCAAGGGTTCCAGCGCTGAGGCTCAGCGAGTTCAGGCCATACAGCTGGCCATGCCCGTTGCTCAGCACGCCTGCTATCGTCCCCGTGAGACGCTGGGCCACCACGGTGCCGCTGCGATTGTCCATCTCGCCCAGGGACAGATCGACCTCGTGCCCGCTCACCGCGCCGGCGGCGTTGTTCAACGTTGCCACCTCCAGCAGAACCCGGCCCGCGCTCAGCGTTCCCGCACTGTTATTCAGGGTCTGGCCTGCCATGGCGTTCGCGACCACATGAATGGCGCCGGTGTCTCCCAGGCCCAGGACCTGGGCTCCGGCGGTGCTGATGGGGCCAGACCTGGCCGCCAGCATGACGGTCCTGCCAAGTATTTGGCCGGCGGAGAGATCCACGGTGGCGCCGGCAAAGCTGAGGTCGCCGGCAGCCACACTGGTGCCATTCGCGCTCAGTGTTTGCGCGGCAGTCACGGTGAGATCGCCGACGCTGCTCCAGCCACCATCGGGTTTCAGGCCGGCCCCCAGAAGCGACCCACTGCTCGCAGCGATGCGTCTGGCTGTCACGGTTGTGTCGCCATTCGCGGCGACGAAGCCCGTGTTGAACAGCGCCGCGCCCGCGTGGACCGTTGTGTTGCCACCTGCGTACAGGCTGCCCGAATTGATGACATCGGCCGCGGCGTTGACCTCCAGGTCTTGCCTCGCCTGCACTGTGGCATGGCGGGTGTCGATACGACCGCCGTTCGCCTCCGTGGCGTTCAACCGGACGTATGCGCCCGCGGTCTGGCTGCCAGACACGTCGATGCTGCCGCCAGTCAATTGCACAAGGCCCCCCGCAATGTTCAGGCCGTTGGCAAGCACGCCCAAGTTCGCCCGGACCACGAGATCACCTGTGGGCGCCAGCCCCCCCTCGGCACTGAGGCCGGCAGCAAGCAATCCGGCGCTCGTGCTGCTCAGGCGTTCCGCAGTGATCGTGTTGTTGCCTTGCGCTGCGAGGGTGCCGCTGTTGCTGATCGCAGCGCTACCGGCAATGAACGCGTCGCGTCCGGCCACGACGGTTCCGCTGTTGGTGAGATCACCATGAACCGTCATCTCGAGATTGCGGCGTGCTTGCACCACGCCCAGGTTGCTCAGTTCGCCGTTCACGCTGAGCACAAGATCGGACGATGCCGCCCCCACCATCCCCGCGTTGGTCGAACCGACGCCCGATTCCGTCGCCAAAAGCCAGATCCTGCCGGCATACACCCCTCCCAGCTGCGCCACATCGATCGCGAAGGTCGGCTTCGGGCCGGCCTGTCCAGCGCCGCTGGGGGCGACTGTCGCGGCATCTGCGCTGACGACGTTGACGCCCGTGACGACCGTCAGGTCCTTCGCCCAGACACCGGCGTTCACCTGAACCGAACGCGCGAGGAGGTGGGCGTAGTCTGCGTCGTAGGCATCCATGCCCCGGTCATTGACTGAAAGCTGGCCGCCCTGCACGTTGAAGTTTTCGATCGCGCCGCTCGCGCCGTATCGCGGTGCGCCCGTGGTGAGTGTCACGCCTGCGGCGTTGATGAAGCCGCCATTGATCGCAATCCCGGCCGGGTTGGCAATGACCACATCCGCCTTTTGCCCACCCACCTCGACATACCCGTTCAGCTGCGTCGGGTTGCTGCTGCTCACCTCGTTCACGATGACCCGCGCCGAACCCGTGGCCAGCCAAGGGTTCGGTCCCACGGCCCCGGCCAATTGGGTTTGTGCTCCGGTGCGGCTGTTGTTGAGCACCACCCCGTTCCCCAGCACATCGAACTGCGCGTAGCTGTTGCGAGAGACGCCCGCGGCACCCGGTGTCTGGATGTTGACCACCGGCGTTCGGTTCGCCCCGGCCAGCACGGTGGGGCGTTGCCCGCCAGGTGCATTGGGGTTCGCCACCACCTGTGCCAGCGCAGGCTGCAGCAACCAACCCAGGACCGCGAAGGTCATCCAGGGGCGGACCAGCCCTCCCTGCGGACGGGTGGCTGCATGCATGCGGGAGCGCCTGTCACGCCGCGCAGTGGCGGACGAGCTGGCTGTCGCAGTCTCGGATACTGCCATCATCTGGCCGCGATGGCGGTTGAAGACGACGCGGTGACGCTGCTGATTCATGGCGTGCCCTGGGTGGAAGTGGATGGAATCTGTCGCGCGCTCAGCCAGCGGATCCAGAAGACCAGTGCAGGCTGAACCCCACGCTCCAGGGTGAGGTCGGGAAGGCCCGCGGCTTCGAGATGGGCGTGCCGATGGACAGGTCGTACTGGACCTTCGACCATTGGCCCCGGAGGCCCAGCACTGCGCCGCATAGCGCGGTTCCAGCGAGGAGCCTGGCACTCGGGCCTCCCACCTGACCGTAGTCGACCCCGGTGTAGAGCTCGTGCCCAGGTGCGGGAAGCGCAAGCGCGAGCTCATTGCGCCACAAGCCCCCGCGCTCGGCGCTGAGCTGTTGCTCGCCGTCGAAGCCGCGCACGGTATAGCGGCCACCGATGGCAAAGCGGTCCGAAGGAACAAGTGGCGTTCGGTTGAACTGCAGTCGCCACTGGCCACCGTAGCGCAACTGGCCAGCCCCCCACTGCATGGGCACTGTGAAGGCTGCGTCTGCGGCGATCAGCGAGAGGCGAGACGTGCCTTCGCCAAAGGTCTCCTCGGGTGCGCGCAGCGATCCTAGGGCCCCAGTCCCGTGCCTGTAGGCCAGGCGGCCGTCGAAGTTGGCAGAACCGAAGCTCTGGGTGCGCTGCAATTGCATCTCCCAGCCCGCCTCGATGCGACGCTGGACGAGCACCTCGGTGTCGTCAATGAAGTTCTGACTTGATTTCCGCCAGCCTTTCAATGTGACGGAGGTCCTGCCACCCTGGTCGCGCTGCACCACCCGTGACAGGGCCGCCTCGCCGGCGCGGTTGAGGCCGCGGTAATCAATGGCACCGTTGAGGCCCGCGACACGCTGGAGGTAACGGTTCTCGCTACCCGTCAGACCGAACAGCCAGTAGCCCCACGGCACGTCGTAGTGGACGGTGTAGCCCTGTGTTCCCCGGTCAGCAGGTTTGCGGCCTGGACGCCCGAGGTTGAGCGTCAGGTACAGGAGATCGTTGATGTTCAACGCGTTGTCGTAGCTCAGGGTCGCACTGCCCACATACTTTCCGGTGCCTGTGGTGCCGCTGTCATCGACACTCAAGTTCAATCGGATCGGCAGGTTCTGGCTGTAGCGGACGACGAGATCACTTTGGCCCGGCCCGACCTGCCCCTCCCCCGCGAGGGTCTGTGCCGGTTCGACCTGGATTTCAGCCTCGGCCGTGGGCACCCGCTTGAGGTTCTCCAGCGCTTGCTCCAGATCCGGCAAAAGGAGGATGTCCCCCTCCTCCGACGGGGCGGATTGACCGGATCCGTCCCGGGATGACGACGAATCGAAGCTCGCCCGATTGCAGGTTCTGTTCGGGCGCGACCACGCGCGTCGTGATGTACCCGCGACGAACAACCGCCTCCTGCGCCCGATCCTGCAGGAGGGCGACGCCCACAACACCAATGCAGCGCCCCAGCGGCGCATCATCCCCGTCAGGGCCCGCAAGGGCCGCCTCCAGCCACGTTTGCCAGGACGGCAATGCGCTATCGCCGAACTGCCAGTCGATACGCGCGAGCGGGAAGCAGGGCTGCTCCCTGTCAGGTAACCGCCGACGCAGGGCGGTCACAACCGACGACATTCGAACATCGGGATGCGCTTCGAGCGCCCGCCGCTGCGCATCCTCCCTCTCCTCCGACCGCCTTTGCTGCACGCCAAGGTCTGGCGCGGCCTGAGCCGCAACAAGGAACGGGGCGCAGGCCATGAGGCAGCCAATCCAGCCACGAATGAGGTGCTCAGGCATCGACAGAGATCCGCCGGGCGGCGTGGGACTCGAAGCCGTCAATCTGCGCCCTGCCAGAGCCTCATGGACTGCCGCGGAACAAACGCCAGCATCCGCAGCGCGAGCACCCCCTAGGCTGGCGCAGAACTTCGCAGTCCCTCTGGAACATGGGCGATAGCCTCAGGGCCGCGGCAAGCAATGCGTCGCGCTCGGCAGCGTATCCGGCCCATCCGCGCCCGTCTGCATTGGGGGACAATATCGGAATGAGCGCAGTCTGGACCTCAGTCGAACCCATGACCCTGGAGCGGGAGCGCAAGATCGAGCGCGAGACCCACAAGCTGGAGAAGCGCCTGTGCCGGCTGGTCGGCCAGGCCATCACCGACCACGACATGATCGGCGAGGGCGACCGCGTGATGGTCTGCCTGTCGGGCGGCAAGGACAGCTACGGCCTGCTGGACATCCTGCTGAAGCTGCGCGAGCGCGCGCCCGTGCGCTTCGAGCTCATCGCGGTCAACCTCGACCAGAAGCAGCCGGGCTTCCCGGCCGATGTGCTGCCGGCCTACCTCAAGGCGCTGGGCGTGCCCTTCCACATCGAGGAGCAGGACACCTACTCCATCGTCAAGGACAAGATCCCCGAAGGCAAGACGATGTGCAGCCTGTGCTCGCGGCTGCGCCGGGGCATCCTGTACCGCGTCGCGGATGAGCTGGGCGCCACGCGCATCGCCCTGGGCCACCACCGCGACGACATGCTGCAGACCCTGTTCCTCAACATGTTCTTCGGCGGCAAGCTCAAGGGCATGCCGCCCAAGCTGGTGAGCGACGACGGCCGCCACATGGTGATCCGCCCCCTGGCCTACGTGCCCGAGAAGGACCTGGTCCGCTGGGCCGCGCACCGGCAGTTCCCCATCATTCCCTGCACCCTGTGCGGCAGCCAGGAGAACCTGCAGCGCAAGCAGGTGGGCGAGATGCTGCGCGACTGGGACCGCCGCTTCCCGGGCCGGCTGGACAACATTCTGCACGCCCTGCAGAACGTGGTGCCCTCCCACCTGGCCGACGGAACGCTTTTCGATTTCAAGGGTCTTGAAATCACGGGCATTCCCGACGACGCGGGCGACAAGGCCTTCGACGAGGAAGAATTCCCGGCGGCGCCCGGGCTGCCCGGGCTGCAGGTCATCCGGATCTGAGGCGCGGCAGGCCGCGCGGGAGTAGCAGCCATGAAAGCATCACGTTCGAGTCTTGTTGCGCTGCTGGCGATGCTGGCCTTGCTGGCCGGCTGCGCCGGCGTCACCACCATCGACAGCCAGGTGCGCGCCTTCTCGGCCGGCACCGCCCTGCCGGCCCCCACCAGCTACCGCTTCGAACGCCTGCCGTCGCAGCAGGACGTGAACCAGCCCCGGCTGGAGGCGATGGCGGACACGGCGCTGGCCCAGGTGGGCCTGCGGCGCGACGATGCCGCCCCGCGCCTGTCGGTGCAGATCGGCGCCCGGGTGCAGCAGGTGCTCTCGCCCTGGGACGACCCCTGGATGGGATGGGGCCTGGGCTGGCACCGCCACCACGGCGGCATGTTCATGGGCTCCCAGTGGACCAACCCCTGGTACCAGCGCGAAGTCAGCGTGATCGTGCGCGATCTTTCGTCAAACAAGGTGATCTTCGAGTCACACGCCACCAGCGATGGCCCCTGGGGCGACAACGCGATGGTGCTTCCCGCGATGTTCCAGGCCGCGATGGCCGGCTTCCCCAACCCGCCGGCCGGCCCGCGCACCGTCAACATCACAGTGCCCGGTTGAGCGGCCTGAACTGCTGGGCTTGAAGTCGGGCCACCACCCTCCACAATGGCAAGGCATGGAGCCCACCCGCATCATCGCCATCCGGCACGGTGAAACGTCCTGGAACGCGGCCGCCCGCATCCAGGGCCAGATCGACATCGGCCTGAACGAGAACGGCCTCTGGCAGGCCCGTCGCGTGGGCGAAGCCCTGGCCGGCGAACCGATCACGGCCATCTACAGCAGCGACCTGGGCCGGGCCTGGCAGACGGCGGCGCCCATCGCCGAGGTGGCGGGCGCGCCCGTGGTGCCCGAGCAGCGGCTGCGCGAACGCAGCTTCGGCATGTTCGAGGGCAAGACCTTCGACGAGATCCACGCCACCTGGCCCGAGCACGCGCAGGCCTGGCGCCGGCGCGAGCCGGACTGGGAGCCGCCCGAGGGCGGGGAATCGCTGGTGGACCTGCGCCGGCGCGTGGTCGAGGCCATGGAGGAACTGGCGGCGCGGCACCCGGGCGAGCAGATCGTAGTGGTGGCGCACGGCGGCGTGCTGGACGCGCTCTACCGCGTGGCCACCGGCCAGGAGGTGAACGCGCCCCGCACCTGGGAACTGCCCAACGGCGCGATCAACCGCCTGCTCTGGACGCCGGAAGGCTTCACCCTGCTGCACTGGTCGGACACCCAGCACCTGGAACAACAAGCGGCCGATGACGGCAGCGCCTGAGGCCCGCCTGCCGCGCCCCGGCCAGCCGGTGGACGCGATCGACACCCCGGCGCTGGTGGTGGACCTGGACGCCATGGAGCGCAACATCGCGCGCATGGCCACCTTCGCCCGCGACCAGGGCATGAAGTGGCGGCCGCACGCCAAGATGCACAAGTGCGCCGAACTGGCGGTGCAGATGGTCGCGGCCGGGGCCGTGGGCGCCTGCGTCCAGAAGACCGCCGAGGCCGAGGCCATGGCCGCCGGCGGCGTGCTGGACCTGTACATCAGCAACGAGGTGGTGGCGCCTGCCAAGCTGGCCCGGGTGGCCGCCCTGGCGCTGGACCTGGCCGGGCGCGGCGGCCGGCTGTCCATCGCCGTGGACAGCGAGGCGGGCATCCAGGGCCTGGCCCACGCGCTGGCGGCGCGGGGCGCCGGCCCGGCCGCGATGGACGTGTTCGTGGAGATCGACGTGGGCCAGGGCCGCTGCGGCGTCCCGCCCGGGGAGGCGGCGGTCGCACTGGCGCGGGCGATCGCGCAGCACGCCGAATTGCACTTCGCCGGCCTGCAGGCCTACCAGGGCCGGGCGCAGCACCTGCGCGGGGTGGCCGAGCGCCACGAGGCAATCGCCGCGGCGGTGCGCGATGCGCGCCACACGCGCGAGTGCATCGAGGCGGCCGGGCTGCCCGTCGGCCTGGTCACGGGCGCGGGCACCGGCACCTTTGCCTGCGAAGCGGCCAGCGGCCTGTACGGGGAATTGCAGACCGGCTCCTTCCTGTTCATGGACGCCGACTACGGCCGCAACGCGCCCGACCCGGCGCAGCCGCGCTTCGAGCACGCGCTCTTCGTCAAGGCGCAGGTGATCAGCCGCAGCCGCGACCACGCGGTCTGCGACGCCGGCCACAAGAGCCACGCCATCGACTCGGGCCTGCCGGCGGTATGGCCGCACCCGGCGCTGGGCACCCTGGAATTCGCCAACGGCGGCGACGAGCACGGCATCCTGCGGCCGGACCCGGCCCGGGGGCTGCTGCCCGCCATCGGCGACTCCGTCTGGCTGGTGCCCGGCCACTGCGACCCGACGGTGAACCTGCACGCGCACATGGTCGGCGTGCGCGGCGGGCTGCAGGCCGGGGTGGTGGAGCGCCTCCTCAGGGTTGACGCCAGAGGCGCCCTGACCTGAGGCCGGGACAATCGGGGCAATGAGCCCCTCGCAGGTCATCGTCCTCGCGACACCCGTCTTCCTGGCGCTGATCGCCCTGGAATACGCCTGGGGCCGCTGGCGCGGCCGCGACACCTACGGCCTGCCCGACACGCTCTGCAGCATCTCCCTGGGCCTGCTGAGCCAGGTCAGCGCGGCGCTCGCGCCGCTGCTCACGCTGGGCCTGTATGCCAGCGTCCAGGCCCAGGCCGCGCTGTGGCGCAACGACGCGTTCTGGCTGTCGCCCGCCGGCTGGGGGCTGGCCCTGCTGGCCTACGACTTCCTCTACTACTGGCTGCACCGCGCCGGCCACGAGGTGGCCCTGCTCTGGGCCGCGCACGTGGTGCACCACCAGAGCGAGCACTACAACCTCTCCACGGCCCTGCGCCAGACCAGCACCGGGCCGCTGCTCGCCTGGGTCTTCTACCTGCCGATGGCGCTGGCGGGCGTGCCGCCGCTGGTGTTCGCGGTGGTCGCGCTGGTCGACCTGCTCTACCAGTTCTGGGTCCACACCGAGCACGTGGGCAGGCTGGGCGGCTTCGACCGCTGGTTCTGCTCGCCCTCCAACCACCGGGTGCACCACGCCGTGAACGAGGGCTACGTGGACCGCAACTACGGCGGCATCCTGATGGTCTGGGACCGGATGTTCGGCACCTTCGTGGAGGAGACCGAGCCCTGCGTCTACGGCACCCGCAGCCCGCTGCGCAGCTGCGACCCGCTGTGGGCCAACCTGGAAGTGTATGGAACGCTGGCCCGTCTCTCGTGGCAGGCGCGCTCGCCCCTGGACAAGTTGCGGGTGTGGTTCAAGCCACCGGGCTGGCTGCCGCCCGAACTGCGCGACGGCGCGGGGCCCTTTGACCTCTCGGCCGTGCGCCGCTGGGATCCCCCCATGGCCGCCCGCCTGCGCCCGCTCGCGGGCCTGCTGTTCCTGGCACACCTGGGCGCGGCGGCCCTGTTCCTCTGGCAGGTGGACGCCCTGCCCGCCGGCACGGCCTGGGCCGCCCTGGCGGGGCTGGTGGCCGCGTCCTGGGCGCTGGGTGCGCTGCTGCAGGGGCGCCTGGGCGCGCTGCCCGTGCTGGCGCTGCAGGCCGCCGCACTGGCCACGGTCTCCTCCGCCGCGGGCTGGGGCACGGTGCACCAGGTGGCCAAGCCCGCGGCGCTGCTGCTGCTCATGGCCTGCGTCGTGCATCGCCTGGGCGTGCCGGCGCTGCGGGCCGCGCCGGGCCGCTGGCTGGCCGGTGGGCTGCTGCTCTCACTCGCCGGCGACGTGCTGCTGATGCTGCCCGGCCACTTCGTGGGCGGGCTGGTGGCCTTCCTGCTGGCCCACCTGTGCTACATCGCTGCCTTGCGCGACGGGGCCGGTTGGCTGCCGCGCCCGCTCGCGCTGGCGGCCACGCTGGCCTACGGCGCGGCCATGCTGGCCTTCCTGTTCCCCACCCTGCCCCCGGCCTTGCGGATGCCAGTATCGGCCTACGTGGCGGTGATCGCGCTGATGGCGGCGCAAGCCCTGGGCCGCGCGGCGGTGCTGGGCGGCCGCGACGCCGCCGCCGTGGGCCTGGGCGCCCTGCTCTTCATGGCCAGCGATTCACTTCTGGCGGTCAACCGCTTCGCCCTGGCCCTGCCGCTGGCACCGCTTTGGGTGCTGTCCACCTACTACGGCGCGCAATGGCTGATCGCCATGCACTTCAGGCCGCAGGCTCAGGAGAAGAGTTCGCCGGCGCTGCTCGGGGGCGCGACGCCCAGGTGACGAAAGGCCGCCAGCGTGGCGATGCGGCCGCGCGGCGTGCGCTGCAGGTAGCCCTGCTGGATCAGGTAGGGCTCGATCACGTCCTCGATGGTGCCGGACTCCTCGCCGATGGACGCGGCGATGTTGTCCAGACCGACCGGGCCGCCGTCGAAGCGCAGCACCACCGCCTCCAGCAGCTTGCGGTCCATCACGTCGAAGCCCTGCGGGTCCACGTCCAGCATGGCCAGGGCCTTGTTGGCGATCTCCTGCGTGATGCGGCCGTCGGACTTGACCTCCGCGTAGTCGCGCACACGGCGCAGCAGGCGGTTGGCGATGCGCGGCGTGCCGCGCGAGCGGCGCGCGATCTCGCCCGCGCCGCCTTCGTCGATGGGCGCGCCCAGCAGGCCGGCGCTGCGGTGCACGATGCGGCCCAGCTCCTCAGCGGTGTAGAACTCCAGCCGCGCGACGATGCCGAAGCGGTCGCGCAGCGGGTTGGTGAGCATGCCGGCGCGGGTGGTGGCCCCCACCAGGGTGAAAGGCTGCAGGTCGAGCTTGATGGAGCGGGCCGCCGGGCCCTCGCCGATCATGATGTCGATCTGGTAGTCCTCCAGCGCGGGATACAGGATCTCCTCGACCACGGGCGACAGCCGGTGGATCTCGTCGATGAAGAGCACGTCGTTCTTCTCGAGGTTGGTGAGCAGCGCGGCCAGGTCCTTGGGTTTTTCCAGCACCGGGCCGCTGGTCTGGCGCAGGTTCACGCCCAGCTCCTGCGCGATGATGTGCGAGAGCGTGGTCTTGCCCAGCCCGGGCGGGCCGAACAGCAGCACATGGTCCAGCGCCTCGCTGCGCTTCTTCGCGGCGCCGATGAAGATCTCCAGCTGCTCGCGGGTGCGGGCCTGGCCCACGTACTCCTGCAGCAGCTTGGGCCGCAGCGCGCGCTCGATCGCCTCCTCGCTGGGCGAGGCGGGCGCGGCGGACACCACGCGCCGGGGCGGCGGGGCGCCGAAGTCGTCGGTCTGGATGCTCATGGCTTACCTCGCCAGCGCCTTCAGCGCCAGCTTGATGCCTTCGCTCACGCCCACGTCCTTCGGCAGCGGCTTGAGCGCCGCCTGGGCTTCCTTGTCGCTGTAGCCCAGCGCCAGGAGGGCCTGCAGGATGTCGGCCTGCGCATCGGTCGCCGGCGCGTGGCCGGGCAGGCCCAGGTCGGGCGCCAGCTTGCCCTTGAGCTCCAGCAGCAGGCGTTCGGCCGTCTTCTTGCCGATGCCGGGGATCTTCACCAGCCGCCCGCTGTCCTGGGTGGCGACCGCATGCGCGATGTCGGCCACGCCCATGCCCGAGAGCAGGGACAGCGCGGTGCGCGGCCCCACGCCCGAGATGCGGATCAACTGGCGGAAAGCCTCGCGCTCACCGGCGCTGGCGAAGCCGTAGAGCAGCTGCGCGTCCTCGCGCACCACGAAGTGGGTGAGCAGGGTGACGCGTTCGCCCACCGCCGGCAGGTTGTAGAAGGTGCTCATGGGGACGTCGACCTCGTAGCCGACGCCGTTGCAGTCCACCAGGACCTGGGGCGGATTCTTCTCGCCCAGCGTGCCCGTCAATTTGCCTATCATGGGGTCCTTCGGCCCTCCTCGGCCGCTGCTTCCCGGATTATCAGCTTGATTCTCAGACACACCTTCACGGGCGCGAGCAATTCGCGCCTGGCCAACCTGTGCGGCCCCATGGACGAACACCTGCGCACGCTGGAGACGGCGCTGCAGGTTCGCATCTCGCGCCGCCACGACCAGTTCCGCATCGAAGGCCCCAAGGCCAAGGCGGAACGCGCCGTCGAGGTGCTGCAGGCCCTGTTCGAGCTGGCCGGCCGGGCCATCCCGGCTGACCGCGTGCAGCTGATGGTGGCCTCGGACATGCCCATGGGCGAGGACGAGGAAGGCGCCGGCACGCTGCACACCCGCCGCGCCGACCTGAAGGCCCGCACGCCCAACCAGACCGTGTACCTGGACAACATCGCCAGCCACGACATCACCTTCGGCATCGGCCCGGCGGGCACCGGCAAGACCTACCTGGCGGTGGCCTGCGCGGTGGACGCGCTGGAGCGCAGCGCGGTGCAGCGCATCGTGCTCACCCGGCCGGCTGTCGAGGCCGGCGAGAAGCTGGGCTTCCTGCCCGGCGACCTGTCGCAGAAGGTGGACCCCTACCTGCGGCCGCTGTACGACGCGCTGTACGACCTGATGGGCTTCGACAAGGTCACCAAGGCCTTCGAGCGCAACGCCCTGGAGATCGCGCCCCTGGCCTTCATGCGCGGGCGCACCCTGAACAACGCCTTCGTCATCCTGGACGAAGCGCAGAACACCACGCCCGAGCAGATGAAGATGTTCCTCACCCGCATCGGCTTCGGCAGCAAGTGCGTGGTCACCGGCGACATCAGCCAGATCGACCTGCCCAAGGGCTCGCTGTCGGGCCTGGTGGATGCCGAGCGCGTGCTCAAGCGCGTGCGCGGTATCGCCCACACCCGCTTCACCAGCGCCGACGTGGTGCGCCACCCGCTGGTGGCCCGCATCGTGGACGCCTACGACGCGGCGCGCAAGACCGATGCCGGGCGCTGAGCGGAAGGCCCGCGTGGCCGGGGCCCCACGGAAAGCCGCCCCGGCGCCGGCCGCAGCCCTGCCCGGGCTGGACCTGTCGCTGCAGTTCGGCGATTTCGCCGGGCTGGCCCGCCACCGCGCCATCCTCACGCGGGCCAGGGTGTCGCGCTGGATGCGCCAGGCCCTGCAGCACCCGGGCGAGATCGCGGTGCGCATCGTCGGCGAAGACGAGGGCCGGGCGCTGAACGCGCAGTACCGCGCCAAGGACTACGCCACCAACGTGCTGACCTTCGACTACGCGCAGGCGCCGGTGGTGATGGCCGACCTGGTGCTGTGCGGGCCGGTGGTGGAGCGCGAGGCGCACGCGCAGGGCAAGGCCCTGGCCGACCACTACGCGCACCTGCTGGTGCACGGCACCCTGCACGCGCAGGGCTGGGACCACGAGACCTCCGAGGCCGACGCCCTGGCGATGGAGACGGCCGAGATTCTGCTGATGGGCGGGCTGGGCCTGCCGAACCCCTACTAGCCGGCGCCGCAGCGGCGACCTGCCCCCAGGCCAGCGGGCTGGCCCCGGCCCGCAGGGCTTCAGGCGATGCGCATCGGGATCGTGACCGGCCCGTCGTTCACCAGTTCCACCTGCATGTCCGCGCCGAAGCGGCCGCACTGCACCCCCGGGTGCGCGGCGCGCGCCTTCTCGAGGAAGAGCTCGTAGAGCTGCTGTCCCAAAACAGGCGGCGCCGCGGCCGTGAAGCTGGGCCGGTTGCCGCCCGAGATGTCGGCCGCCAGCGTGAACTGGCTGACCACCAACAGCCCGCCCTGCACGTCCTGCAGGCTGCGGTTCATCTTGCCGGCCTCGTCGCTGAAGATGCGCAGCTTGAGCAGCTTGGCCAGCAGCCGCTCGGCCTGCGACGGGCCGTCCTGCGGCTCGGCGCACAGCAGCAACAGCAGGCCGGGGCCGATCTCGCCCACCACCTCGCCCGCGATGCGCACGCGGGCTTCACGCACACGCTGGACCAGGCCGATCAAATCAGGTCCTTCGCGTCGTCGAAGTGGGCTTCCACGTCGGTGGGCAGCAGCTGGATGCTCGCGCGCAGGCCGGGCACCGCGCTCATCAGCGCCTGCTCGACCGAGGTGCGCAGCGCGGCCGCGCGGCCCAGCGTCCAGCCGGCGGGCATGTGCATGTGCAGGTCGATGAAGAGCCGCTGGCCGGAGCGCCGGCTGGAGATGTGGTCGAAGCGGATGGTGGGATGCTCGAATTCGGCGAGCGTGCGGCGCACCACGTCCATCACCTCGGGCGGCAGCGCCTCGTCCATCAGGCCCTGGGACGACTTCCACACGAGCGCGGCGCCCTCGCGCAGGATGTTCAGCGCCACGCCCAGGCCCACCACCGGGTCCAGCCAGGCCCAGCCCGTGGCCGCCACCAGCGCGATGCCCACGACCACGCCGACGGAGGTCCAGACGTCCGTCATCAGGTGGCGGCCGTCGCCCTCCAGCGCCATGGAGCGGTGGTGGCGCGCCGAGGACAGCATGGCACAGGCGAGCGCGCCATTCAGCGCCGAGCTGAGGACGGAGAGCACCAGGCCCACGCCGAGCTGGTCCAGCGCCTGCGGGTGCAGCAGGCGCTCCACCGCGGCCGCGATGATGCCCAGCGCGGCCAGCAGGATCAGCAGGCCCTCGAAGCCGGCGGAGAAGTACTCGGCCTTGTGGTGGCCGTAGGGGTGGTCGTCGTCGGCCGGCCGGCTGGCGATGCGCACCATGAGCAGCGCGAAGGCCGCGCCCAGCAGGTTGACCAGGGATTCCATCGCGTCGGAGAGCAGGCCGACCGATTGCGTGAGCCACCAGGCTCCGCCCTTCATCAGGATGGTCAGCACGGCCACGACCACCGACATGCGCAGCAGCAGCTGCGGCGGCAGGGTCTTCCAGCCGGACTGGACCATGGCCGGGCTCAGGCCAGCGTCACCCGCGCGAACTTGCGCTTGCCGACCTGCACCACGTAGGTGCCCGCCGCCAGTTTCAGGCCCTTGTCGCTGACCACGCTGGAATCGATGCGCACGCCGCCGCCGTCGATGAGGCGGTTGGCTTCGCTGGTGGACGGGGCGAGGTTCGCCTGCTTGAGCAGCTGCGCGATGCCCAGCGGGGCGCCCGACAGCGCCAGCTCGGGGATCTCGTCGGGGATGCCGCCCTTGCTGCGGTTCTCGAAGTCCTCGCGTGCGCGCTGCGCCGCGGCTTCACCATGGAAGCGGGCGGTGATCTCGTGCGCCAGCAGCACCTTGGCGTCCTTGGGGTTGCGCCCGCCCTCCACCTCCTCGCGCAGGCCCTCGATCTCGGCCTCGCTGCGGAAGGACAGCAGGGTGTACCAGCGCCACATCAGCGTGTCCGAGATGGACAGCACCTTGGCGAACATGGTGTTGGGGTCCTCGGTGAGCGCGATGTAGTTGTTCTTGCTCTTGGACATCTTCTCGACGCCGTCCAGGCCCTCGAGCAGCGGCATGGTCAGGATGCACTGCGGCTCCTGCCCGTACTCCTGCTGCAGGTGGCGGCCCATGAGCAGGTTGAACTTCTGGTCGGTGCCGCCCAGTTCCAGGTCGCTCTGCAGGGCCACCGAGTCATAGCCCTGCATCAGGGGGTACAGGAACTCGTGCACCGAAATCGAGCGGCCCTCGCGGAAGCGCTTGGTGAAGTCGTCGCGTTCCATCATGCGGGCGACGGTGTAGCGGGCGGCGAGCTGGATCATGCCGCGCGCGCCCAGCGGGTCGCTCCACTCGCTGTTGTAGCGGATCTCGGTCTTCGCCGGGTCCAGCACCAGGCTGGCCTGCTTGTAGTAGGTCTCTGCGTTGGCCTTGATCTGCTCGGCCGTCAGCGGCGGCCGGGTGGTGTTGCGGCCCGAGGGATCGCCGATCATGGAGGTGAAGTCGCCGATCAGGAAGATGACGGTGTGGCCCAGGTCTTGCAACTGCCGCATCTTGTTCAGGACGACGGTGTGGCCGATGTGGATGTCGGGAGCGGTGGGGTCCAGGCCCAGCTTGATGCGCAGGGGTTTGCCGGTGGCTTCGGCGCGGGCCAGCTTGCGCAACCACTCATCCTCGGGCAGCAGCTCCTGCACGCCACGCAGCGTGACGGCCAGCGCCTGGCGGACACGGTCGGTCACAGGAAAGTTTGTAACAGCGGCGGAATTCATGGGAATTTTTCGTGGATGAGCTTGAGGGCGCTGGGTATACTGCGCCAGCCCCGCGGGAGACGCCGATTCTAGTTGGCGGTCCCGTCCTACCCGGCTCCGGCCGAAGGCCGTGGGGCACTGGCAGGCACCCCACTGGGAACTTCCGCCCGCCACCACCCCGAGGATCCGAATTGAAGAACGGTTGGATTGCCGCATGCGAAAGGTTTGTGTCCCGCAGGGCACACGCACTCTCGCACCACCCCCGCAAGGCGACCGCTCTGCTGGCCGCCCTGCTGCTGGGCGGGGCCGGCACCGCCTTCGGCGTCGCCTCGCTGGACCCCGATCCCTCCACGGTCACGGTCCGCCAGGTGCTGGAGAGCGTGAACACCCTGCCGGTGCAGCCCCAGCTGGACCAGCTGGACACCCAGGACCTGCGGCTGTTCCGCACCGAAGTGGCGCGTCCCAGCGACACCGTGGATTCCCTGCTCGCCCGGCTGGGCGTGGAGGACGAGGCCGCGGCCGCCTGGCTGCGCCGTGACGCGGCCTTCCGCAGCCAGGTGCTGGCCCGCTACGGCCGCACCGTCACCGTCGAAGCCGGCGAGCACCAGGAGCTCAAGAAGCTCACGGTGCGCTGGGTCAGCGACGACAGCGGCAACTTCCAGCGCCTGGTGGTGGAACGCGGCGCCGACGGCCGTTTCGCCTCGCGCATCGACACCGCGCCCCTGGTGGCGGCCACCCGCATGGGCAGCGCCACGGTGCGCAGCTCCCTGTTCGCCGCCGCCGACGAGGCCAACATCCCCGACACCGTGGTCTCCCAGATGGTGGAGATCTTCGGCAGCGACATCGATTTCCACCGCCACCTGCGCACCGGCGACCATTTCGAGGTCGTCTACGAATCGCTGGAGGCTGACGGCGAGCCCCTGCGCACCGGGCGCATCCTCTCCGTGGAGTTCGTCAACCGCGGCACCGCGCACCAGGCCATCTGGTTCCAGGACGGCAACCGCAAGGGCGGCTACTACGGCTTCGACGGCCGCAGCATGACGCGCGCCTTCCTGGCCTCGCCGGTGGCGTTCTCGCGCATCTCCAGCGGCTTCGCCATGCGGCTGCATCCCATCCTCAACCAGTGGAAGGCCCACCTGGGGGTGGACTATGCAGCCCCGATCGGCACGCCGGTGCGCGACGTCGCCGACGGCACCGTCGAGTTCGCGGGCCAGCAGAACGGCTTCGGCAACGTGGTGATCGTGCGCCACAACGCCTCCGAGGAGACCGTGTACGCGCACCTCAGCCGCATCGGCGTTCGCACCGGCCAGCACATCGCCCAAGGCGACACGCTGGGCGCGGTCGGCCAGACCGGCTGGGCCACCGGCCCGCACCTGCACTTCGAATTCCGCGTCAACGGCGTCCACCAGGACCCCTCCGTGGCCATGGCCCGCCATTCCGGCGGCGCGCCCGTGGCCGAGGCGTCCCGCCCGGCCTTCGAACGCGTGGCCCGGGTGATGCGGGCCCAGCTGACAGCGGCCGCCGAGGCCGCCAGCGGCGGCGTGGCCCTGGCCCGCGCCGACTGAGCGCCGGGCCCGGCCGCTTGAGCTCCGCCGGCCGGCGCAGCTAGCATCGCCCCATGTCCGAGCTTTTCATCGGCCTCATGTCCGGCACCTCGCTGGACGGCGTGGACGCCGTGCTGGCCGACTTCGCCCAGGCCCTTCCGCGCGTGCTGGCCCATGCGGCCCTGCCGCTGCCCGCCGACCTTCGGGCCCAGCTCCTGGCCCTCAACACAAGCGGCCCGGACGAGCTGCACCGGGCCGCCCTGGCCGCCAACGCGCTCATGCGCTGCTATGCGGACGCGGTGCGCGAGGTGCTGGTGCAGGCCGGCATGCAGGCGGCCCGCGTGGCGGCGATCGGCGCCCATGGCCAGACCGTGCGCCACCGTCCCCAGGAATTCGATGGCACCGGCTACACCCTGCAGCTGGCGCAGCCCGCGCTGCTCGCCGAGCTGACCGGCATCCGCGTGGTGGCCGATTTCCGCAGCCGCGACGTCGCAGCCGGCGGCCAGGGGGCGCCGCTGGCCCCCTTCTTCCATCGGGCGATGTTCGGCGGTGGCAACGGCACGCTGGGGGTGCTCAACCTGGGCGGCATCTCCAACCTCACCGTGCTGCGCCCGGACGGCAGCCAGCTGGGCTTCGACTGTGGCCCCGCCAATGCCCTGCTGGACTTCTGGAGCGAGCGCCACACGGGCCGGCCCTTCGACGAAGGCGGTGCCTGGGCGGCGACCGGCCAGGTGCTGCCCGGCCTGCTGCAAGCGCTGCTGGCTGAGCCCTACTTCAGCCGCAGGCCGCCCAAGAGCACTGGCCGCGACCTGTTCAACCCGGCCTGGCTTTTGCCCAGGCTGCCAGCACAGGCAGCGCCCGCGGATGTGCAGGCCACGCTGGCCGAGTTGACGGCACGCTCCTGCGCCGATGCGGCGGGCGTGCACGCGCCGGGCCTGGCCCGGCTGGTGGTGTGCGGGGGCGGCGCCTACAACCGGCACCTGATGGCGCGGCTGCAGGCGCTGCTGCCTGGCGCGCAGGTCGCATCCAGCGAGGCGCTGGGCCTGCCGCCGCTGCAGGTGGAGGCGGCCGCCTTCGCCTGGCTCGCCCGCAAGGCGCTGCGCAACGAGCCGCTGGAACTGCAAAGTACAACGGGCGCCCAAGGCGCCCGTGTGCTGGGAGCGGTCTGGCCCGCCTGAGTGAAATCTTCAGGCGGAGAAGCTGGACCCGCAGCCGCAGGTGGTGGTGGCGTTCGGGTTCTTGATCACGAACTGCGCGCCCTGCAGGTCTTCCTTGTAGTCGATCTCGGCGCCCACCAGGTACTGGTAGCTCATCGCGTCGATCAGCAGCGAGACGCCGTTCTTGGTCATGACGGTGTCGTCGTCGTTGGCGATCTCGTCGAAGGTGAAGCCGTACTGGAAGCCCGAGCAGCCGCCGCCTTGCACGAAGACGCGCAGCTTCAGCTCGGGGTTGCCTTCTTCAGCGATGAGGTCAGCCACCTTGGCCGCCGCGCTGTCGGTGAAGAGCAGCGGCGCGGGCATTTCGGAAACGGTCTCTTGGGCAACAGCGCTCATGGCGTTCAAACTCCGGGGACTTTCAGACAGCCCTAATACTACAGCACAACGCTCGGGAATTAGGCGGGCGCCCCGCTTGCCGCCAGCTTCAGTAGGGGCTTTTCCTCTTCCTGGGCCAGGGGCTTGAGCTGGCCGGCGATCACGGCGCCCTGGTGCATTTCCAGGCACTTGTAGTGGATGTCCCCTTCGATGCGCGCCTTGGGCTGGAGTTCCAGCAGTTCGGAGGCATGGACGGGCCCGCGCACCAGGCCGTTGACGATGACGTGGCCGGCGCGGATTTCGCCTTCGACCGAGCCGCATTCCGAGATGACCAGCATGCTGGGCGCGTCGGCGCTGGCGGTGATGTTGCCGCTCACTTCGCCGTCCACCCGCAGCCCCTCGGTGAAGCGAAGGTTGCCCTCGATGCGGCTGCCCTGGGCGATCAGGCTCTTGATCGGCGGGGGGGCTTTCTTTCCGAACATGGGGTCTCCTCGTGCGGGGGCTACAGGTCCACGGTCTGGCTCGCCCGGATGGCCGTGCCCTCCAACAAGCGGGCAGAGACGTTTTTTACCATGGCCTGTGGCGGCAGATCACAGATTCCCTCGACGCGCCGATATTTCCGGAATTCCAGCGCCTGCGGGCCGCCCGGAAGAGCCATCCGCCAGGGCCTGCCGCCCTGCGTGCCGCCCAGGGTCAGTTCCAGGTGGCCACGAAACTCGGGGGCGTTGCGGGCCGGGTTGATGGCCAGCACCCGCCAGCGCAGGCGGTTGCCCGTGATCACCTCGGCCTGCAGCGCGCGGATCGCGATGCCGTCGCCGCTGGCGGGAATCAGGGCCTGGAAAAAGCCCAGGTCGTCGCGCAGGGCGCGGTTCTCCTGCTCCAGCGCCCGCACCTGGGCGGCCAGGCGGTCCTGCGCGGCCTTCTCGGCGGTCAGCAGGCTGGCGGCGCTGTCGGCCACCGCCTGGGCCTGGTCACGCTCACGGCGCAGGCGCTGGGCTTCGCCACGCAATCGCAACAGCGCCTCGCGGCCGCCGGCCTCGATGCCTGCAAGGGACCGGCCGGACTCGAAGGCCCACAGGCCGAGGGCCGCGCAGACGCCGAGCGCGACGGCCACCCGGGCCCAGCGCAGGGGCCAGGGCAGGCGGCTGCGCACCGCCATGCGCGGCGCGCTGACGGTGAGGCGGCGGCGGAGCAGCTTCCAGCGCATGCCCGACCATACGCCCAAGAAAAAAGCCGCAGCAAGAGAACTTGTGCGGCTTTTTCCGGGACCGGAGCGGTTTAGCGCTTGCTGAACTGCTTGCGGCGGCGGGCAGAGTGCAGGCCCACCTTCTTGCGTTCCACCTCGCGGGCGTCGCGGGTGACGAAGCCGGCTTGCGACAGCACGGGCTTCAGCGACGCGTCATAGTCGATCAGCGCACGGGTGATGCCGTGGCGGGTCGCGCCGGCCTGGCCGGATTCACCGCCGCCATGCACGTTGACCATGATGTCGAAGCTCTCGGCATGGTTCGTCAGCATCAGGGGTTGCTTGACGATCATGATCGAGGTCTGGCGGCCGAAGAACTTTTCGATCTCCTTGCCGTTGACCGTGATCTTGCCGCTGCCTTTTTTCAGAAACACGCGGGCGACGCTGGACTTGCGACGGCCGGTGCCATTGTTCCATTCACCAATCATTCCGGGCTCCTCAGATCTCCAGCGGCTTGGGCTGCTGGGCGGTGTGCGGGTGCTCTGCGCCGCCGTACACCTTGAGTTTCTTGATCATCGCGTAGCCGAGGGGGCCCTTGGGCAGCATGCCCTTGACGGCTTTCTCGAGTGCGCGGCCGGGATGCTTGGCCTGCATGTCACGGAAGTTGGTCTGGTAGATGCCGCCGGGGTAGCCCGAATGGCGGTAGTACATCTTGTCCAGGGGCTTGGCGCCCGTGACGCGCAGCTTGGCTGCGTTGATGACGACGATGAAGTCGCCGGTATCGACGTGAGGCGTGTAGATGGCCTTGTGCTTGCCGCGCAAACGGGCTGCTGCTTCACTGGCAACTCGCCCGAGCACCTTGTCGGTGGCGTCAATCACAAACCACTCGTGCGTCACGTCAGCGGGTTTCGCGCTGAACGTTTTCATGAGATTTCCTGTGGTTTGTCGTGCCCTTTTCCACGGTCGGTGTCGCTCTTCTGGCGACCTCTTAGGTGGGGTCATCCGGCCCGGCCTTGCGGCCTCGCCGAACCTCCGCCGCGGGGCATCATTCGCTGCGGAGCCTGAGATTATACGAAGAATCAATCACTTAGCGCAATGAGCGGGCCCCGGGCCGGGTAGCATAGGGGGATGTTCAGCTACCGCCATGCCTTCCATGCCGGCAACCACGCCGACGTGCTCAAGCACATGGCCCTGGTGGCCGTGCTGCGCCACATGACCCGCAAGGACGCCGCCCTGATGGTGGTGGACACGCACGCGGGCGCCGGCCTGTACCGGCTGGACGACGAATTCGCCGGCACCTCCGGCGAGGCGCAGGCCGGTGTGCTGCGGCTGGCCGAAGGCGCGGCCGGGCTGCCCAGCCCGGCGCCCCTGCTGGCCGACTACCTGGCCCTGGTGCGCGGCTTCAACCGCGGCCCCGAGCTGCGCATCTACCCGGGCTCGCCCTTCATCGTCCAGCACCTGCTGCGCACCGAGGCACGCGACAAGCTCAAGCTTTTCGAGCTGCACCCCAGCGACAGCCGGGCGCTGGCGGGCAACGTGGCCCAGCTGCAGGCCGGCCGCCAGGTGACCGTGACGCGCCAGGACGGCTTCGAGGGCCTCAAGGCCCTGCTGCCGCCGCCCTCGCGCCGCGGCCTGGTGCTGGTGGACCCCAGCTACGAGATCAAGTCCGACTACGGCAAGGTGATCACCTGCGTGCAGGACGCACTGCAGCGCTTTGCCACCGGCACCTACTTCATCTGGTACCCGGTCATCCCCCGGCCGGAGGCGCACGACCTGCCGCGCCGGCTGAAGACCGTGTGCAACCGCGCCGGCAAGGCTTGGCTGCATGCCACGCTGGCGATCGGCCACGAGGAGACCGGACCCGCCGCCCTGGCACCGGAGGAGCGCCGGGACCCGGGCATGAGCGCCAGCGGCATCTTCGTGGTCAACCCGCCGCACACCCTGCGCGCCGACCTCGAGGCCGCCCTGCCCCAGGTGGTGCAGCTGCTGGGCCGCGGCCGCGGCCAGGGCCACCTGGTCGAATCGGCCGGCTGAGGGCGCGCCGCTCAGCGCGGCAACCCCAGCAGCATGGCCCAGCGGCGCTCCCAGGGGCCGCGCGGGCTGTCCGCGCACCCCACGCCCACCTCGCGCAGGCGGCCATCCATCAGGTTGAGGCAATGCGGCGGGCTGCCCAGCCAGAGGCGCACCGCGCCGGCGGCGTCCAGGTCCCCCAAGGCGATGTTCTCGGCCAGGTCCCGGTACCGGTAGCCCTGGCTGCGCGCGCGGTCGCCGGGCCGTGCGCCTTCCGGGCTCAGGTGCTCGAAGTAATCACGCCTTGCCATGTCCGCTGCGTGCCCGGCGGAGGCGGCCGCGAGCGCAGGGCTCCAGCGCATCGGCGGCGCCGGCGGCATCGCCTGGCGGCCGCAGCGCGCGCCCCGGGCCCGGGCCCGGTTGATCGCGTCCAGCGCCGGCCCGGCCAGCGCGCCGGGCGCGCAGCCGCCCTGCGCCAGGGCCAGGCCCGGCAGCAGGGCGATGAAAAGAAAAAGGGCTCCCCTGCGGGAGCCCCTGTCGCGGACCCGTCGCACCCGGCCAGTGTGTCAGCACCGGCAGGCCGCGGGGGTGAGCGCGTGTTTCAGCCTCAGAAGCGCTTGCGGATGCCGACGCCGAAGCTGGTGCCGCTGCTGGCGCCGGTGATCTCGTCACGCATCAGGGCGGCGTACAGGTCGGTCTGCTTGGACAGGAAGTAGTCGTAGCCGAAGGACGCGGTCTTGCGGTCTTCGCCGGTGCTCAGCTTGGTCTTGGCCCAGGCGGCCATCAGCGAGCCGGCGCCCAGCGGCGCGGAGGCGCCCAGGGACAGGGTCTTGGCGCTGGGCAGCGCGGCGTCGTCGGACTCGGCCTTGCCGTAGGTGCCGAACAGCTTCACGACCTTGAAGTCGTAGGAGGCGCCGACCATCCAGTCCTTCTTCACGTCCTTGGTGCTGAACTGCGACACGACCGGGTTGTTCAGCTGGTCACGCTCGTAGAAGGCGGTCGCGGCGAAGGGGCCGTTGAAGTACAGCGCGTTGATGCCGACGTTGTGCGCCGAGCTGCTGGAGTTCGCCAGCTGGTAGTGCACGTTGGCGCTCAGGCCGTTGTAGTTGGGCGTGGTGTACAGCAGCTCGTTGGACCAGCCGGTGTCCGACGGGGTGGTCGCACCCCAGTTGGTGCCGTTGAACAGCGGCACGTTGGCGTGCAGCACCAGCGGCGAGAAGGTGAACGAGTCGCCGAAGGGGTTGAAGATGATGGTGGGCAGGAAGTTGGGCGCCAGGTTGCGGCCCAGGGCCAGGGAACCGAAGCTGCCGGACAGGCCCACGTTCGCGTCACGCGCGAAGAAGGTGTCGCCGGGGAAACGCCCGGGCAGGCCGGAGTTCACCTGCAGGAAGCTGGTCAGCGCGAAGTTGGCCTTCAGGCCGGCGCCCAGGTCTTCCGAGCCCTTCACGCCCCACCAGGAGGTGGTCATGCCGCCGCTGCCCAGCGTCGAGGTGCTGGCACCGTCGCCGGCCATGCGGATGCTGCCCGCGTACACGTCCAGCAGGCCCTGGACCTGCACCGAGCTCTGCGCCGAGGCGCTGCCCGCGGCGAGGGCCAGCACGGCGGCGGCCACGAGGCCCGTCTTGAAGTTCTTCATTTCCACTCCTGGGTGATTGATAGGGATCTTGTGTTGTGCGTGGCGCGCCGCGCCCCGACCGCGATGTGCCCAGCAAAAGCTGTGCCGTTACTCAATGTAAGGGCTTCCATGAGCAGAAACCCTGACTCCTGCCTGCCAAGGCCGCGCGCTGCTGCGTCCGCGCAACACCGCTGCACAGAAAGACGACACCATGGTGACGAAATTAGCCGACCGATCGGTCGGCTAATCGCTATACTTGGGCGCCATGTACACCCAAGCCATGGACTTGCCGGACCCGCAGGCGCGCCTTGCGGCCGTCCCGGCCGCCGCCGCCGGCCGCGAGGCCGAGCTGCAGGCCCGCTTCGACGCCTGCATGGACGCCGACGGCCGCATCGAGCCGCAGGACTGGATGCCCGAGGCCTACCGCAAGACCCTGGTGCGCCAGATCAGCCAGCACGCGCACAGCGAGATCGTCGGCATGCTGCCCGAGGGCAACTGGATTTCGCGCGCGCCCTCGCTCAAGCGCAAGGCCATCCTGATGGCCAAGGTGCAGGACGAAGGCGGCCATGGGCTGTACCTCTACGCGGCCGCGGAGACCCTGGGCGTGAGCCGCGAGCAGATGCAGGACGCCCTGCACAGCGGCAAGGCCAAGTACAGCTCCATCTTCAACTACCCCACCCTGACCTGGGCCGACGTGGGCGTGATCGGCTGGCTGGTGGATGGCGCGGCGATCATGAACCAGATCCCGCTGTGCCGCTGCTCCTATGGCCCCTATGCGCGCGCCATGATCCGCGTCTGCAAGGAAGAGAGCTTCCACCAGCGCCAGGGCTACGAGGCCCTGCTCACGCTGATGAAGGGCAACGACGCCCAGCGCGCCATGGTGCAGGACGCGGTGAACCGCTGGTGGTGGCCGGTGCTGGCCATGTTCGGCCCGCCCGACAAGGACAGCCCCAACAGCGCCATCGGCATGCGCTGGGGCATCAAGCGCATCAGCAACGACGAGCTGCGCCAGAAGTTCATCGACGCCACCGTGCCCCAGGCGCAGGTGCTGGGCGTGACCCTGCCCGATCCCGACCTGAAGTGGAACGAGGCGCGCGGCCACCACGACTACGGCGCGATCGACTGGGACGACTTCTGGAACGTGGTCAACGGCAACGGCCCTTGCAACAAGGAGCGCCTGGCCACCCGCGTCAAGGCCCACGAGGACGGCCAGTGGGTGCGCGACGCGGCCCTGGCCCATGCGCGCAAGCAGAAGCAGCGCGCACTGAAGCAAGCCGCCTGACCGGCGCGGGGAGACGACGATGAGCGATGTCAGGAACGAGTGGCCGCTGTGGGAGGTGTTCGTGCGCTCCAAGCAGGGCCTGGAGCACAAGCACTGCGGCAGCCTCCACGCCTCGGACGCGCAGCACGCCCTGCAGATGGCGCGCGACGTGTACACCCGGCGCATGGAAGGCGTGAGCCTGTGGGTGGTGCCCTCGGCCATGATCACGGCCAGCCTGCCCGAGGACAAGGGCGAGCTGTTCGAGCCCGCAGCGGACAAGATCTACCGCCACCCCACCTTCTACGAGATCCCCGACGACGTCGGGCACATGTGATGGCCACGGCCCCGACGGACTACCTGCTGCACCTGGCGGACAGCGCGCTCATCCTGGGCCAGCGCAACGCGGAATGGTGCGGCCACGGCCCGGTGCTGGAGGAGGACATCGCCCTCACCAACATCAGCCTGGACCTGGTCGGCCAGGCCCGCCTGCTCTACCAGCACGCGGCGGCGCAGATGGCCCCCGGCACCACCGAGGACAGCCTGGCCTACTTCCGCGATCCGGGCGAATTCCGCAACCTCACGCTGCTGGAGCTGCCGCACCACGGCCCGCTGGCGGGCACCGCCGCCGCCGACCGCGACTACGCCACCACCATCACCCGCAACTTCCTCTACGGCGCCTTCATGGTGCTGCTGTGGGAGGCCTTGCAGGCCAGCCGCGACCCCCAGCTGGCCGCCATCGCCGCCAAGTCCCTGAAGGAGACGCGCTACCACCTGCGCCATGCCCGCGACTGGCTGGTGCGCCTGGGCGACGGCACCGACGAGTCGCAGCGCCGCACGCAGGCCGCGCTGGCGCACCTGATGCCCTACACCCAGGAGTTCTGGACGCCGGGCGCCGCCGAGCGCGAGGCCGTGGCGAACGGCACCGGCGTGGACACCGCCCTGCTGCGCGAGGCCTGGGACGCGATGGTCGACGACGCACTCGACGAGGCCACGCTCGCGCGCCCGCCCGCCATCGGCCATGTGCCGGGCGGCAAGCAGGGCCTGCACTCGGAGCACCTGGGCTTCGTGCTGGCGGAGATGCAGAGCCTGGCGCGCCAGCACCCGGGCGCGACGTGGTGACGCGGGCCGAGCAGGCCTGGGCGCTGCTGGAGGCCGTGCCCGACCCGGAGATCCCGGTGGTCTCCATCCGCGAACTGGGCATCCTGCGCGAGATCCGGGAAGCGGACGACGTGCTGGAGGTGGTCATCACGCCCACCTACAACGGCTGCCCGGCGATGTCCCAGATCGAGGACGACGTGAAGGCCGCGCTGGCGACCGCCGGCCTCGGGGCCCGCGTGCTCACCCAGCTCGCCCCCGCCTGGACCACCGACTGGATCACCCCGGCCGCGCGCGAGAAGCTGCGTGCCTACGGCATCGCGCCACCGGTGAGCAGCGCCGGCGCGCACGCGCTGCAGTTCGCGCGCCGCAAGCCCGGCGGCGATGCGGTGCCCTGCCCCCGCTGCGGCTCGTCCAACACCACCGAAACCTCGCACTTCGGCTCCACGGCCTGCAAGGCGCTGTTCAAGTGCCTGGACTGCCGCGAGCCCTTCGACCACTTCAAGCCCTACTGAGACCGCCTGCGCCATGGCCCTGCACTTCCATTCCCTGCCGGTCAAGCGCGTCACGCCCGAGGCGGCCGGCGCGGCGTCGATCACCTTCGCCGTGCCGCCTGCCCTGCGCGACGCCTACGCCTTCACGCCCGGCCAGTTCCTCACCCTGCGCGCCCGGGTGGACGGCGAGGACCTGCGGCGCAGCTACTCGATCTGCAGCCCGCGCCAGCGCTACGACGGCGCGCTGGAGATCGAGGTCGGCATCAAGCCGGTGGAGGGCGGACGCTTCTCGCGCTGGGCGGTGCAGAACCTGCAGCCGGGCAGCACGCTGGAGGTGCTGCCGCCCGACGGCCGCTTCACCCCGCGGGTGCCCGGTGCCCGCCACCGCGTGGGCTTCGCGGCCGGCTCCGGCATCACGCCCTTGCTGTCCATCATCGCCACCACGCTGGAGAGCGAGCCCGACTCCCGCTTCACCCTGGTCTACGGCAACCAGCGGGTGGGCAGCATCATGTTCAACGAGGCCCTGCAGGACCTGAAAGACCGCCACCCGGCGCGCCTGAAGCTGGTGCACCTGCTGTCGCGCCAGCCGCAGGAGCTGGCCGTGCTCAACGGCCGCCTGGACGAGGCCAAGGCCACCGAGCTGCTGCAGGGGCTGGTGCCGGCGGCGGACATCGACGAGGCCTTCCTCTGCGGGCCCGAGCCCATGATCGAGGGCGTGGAGCGCGCGCTGCTGGCCGCGGGCGTGGCGCGCGAACGCATCCATGCCGAGCGCTTCCTCACCGGCGCCCCGGGCGCTGCGGCGGCGCGCGCGCAGGCGCCCGCCGCGGCCGCGCCGGCCGACGTGCAACTGGACGTGGTGCTGGACGGCAAGACCTGGCACCTGGGCATGAACCACGACGGCCGCGTGCTGGACGCGGCCCTGGACGCCGGCCTGGACCTGCCCTACTCCTGCAAGGGCGGCGTGTGCTGCACCTGCCGCGCCAAGCTGGTCGAGGGCCAGGTCGCGATGGAGAAGAACTTCACCCTGGAGCCCTGGGAGATCGAGAAGGGCTTCGTGCTGACCTGCCAGGCCAGGCCCCTCACCCCGCGCGTGGTCGTGAGCTACGACGAGCGCTGAACGGGCGGCGGCCGCAGCCGCCGGCCCGGAAGCTCCTCAGAACCGCTTGCCGATGCCCAGGCCCACGAGCAGCGGGTCGACCTTGAAGGTGCCCAGCTTGGTGCCGGCCGCGGTCACGTCGGTGCGGATCTGCACCTTCTTCACGTCCAGGTTCAGCAGCCAGCCGCCGCCCAGCTCGTAATCGACGCCCGCCTGCGCGGCGAGGCCGAAGCTGTTGCGCTTGAGGTTCAGCTGCAGCGCGGACAGCGCCGGGTCGAACTGCACATCGGAGATGTTGGTGTAGTTCAGGCCCGCGCCCAGGTAGGGGCGCAGCTTGCCGAAACCGGTGAAGTGGTATTGCGCCGTGAGGGTGGGCGGCAGGTGCTTGAAGCTGCCGATCTTCGCGCTGCCCGCCGCGGTCTTGAGGGAGACGTCCTGCTTCTGCGGGTAGGTCAGCACCAGCTCGGCGGCGATGTTGGGCGTGAAGAAATAGCTGATGTCGACTTCGGGGATCGTGCGGCTGTTGATCGCGGCCTCGGTCGGCACGCCGGTCACGCTGGAGAGGGCGGCCTGCAGGTCCCCGCTGTTGCCGTTGGCCGGGTCCAGGTGCACCGCGCGGGCCCGGACGATCCAGTGGCCCGCGTCCTGCGCGGCGGCGAGCATGGGGGTGGCGAGGACGGCGGTGACAGCGGCGAGGGCGAGGACGGACTTGCGCATGGAAAGGACTCCTGTGTGTTGTGGAACGGGGCCTCGTGGCCCTGGGTCCATTACAGGCAGGCGCGCCCCGGCGCGATTTGCTGCGGCGCAAGATGCGCCACGCCCCGGCCCTGCGGGCGCCGGGGATTTGACCTGGGTCAGCGTTACCGCGGCCGGCTGACGCGCGGGCGCAACGGCGCGGCTGCGGGCCCTGGCCGGCTCAGAGGCCGAGCCGGCGGCAGATCTCCAGCGTCGCCGCGGCCTGGTTCATGGTGTAGAAGTGCAGCGCCGGCGCGCCCGCGTCGCGCAGCTGCTCGCACAGCCGCGTGACCACGTCCAGCCCGAAGGCGCGTATGGACGCGGTGTCGTCGCCGAAGCCCTGCAGGCGCAGCCGCACCCAGCGCGGGATCTCCGCGCCACAGGCGTCCGAGAAGCGCATCAGCTGCGTGGAGCTGGAGATCGGCATGATGCCGGGCACGATGGGCCGGTCCACGCCCAGCCGCCGCGCGTCGTCCACGAAGCGCAGGTAGGCATCGGCGTTGTAGAAGTACTGCGTGATGGCGCTGTCGGCCCCCGCGCGCATCTTGGCGGCGAAGGCCTGCAGGTCCTGCTCGGGCGAGCGCGCCTGCGGATGCACCTCGGGGTAGGCCGCCACCTCGACATGAAAGTGGGTGCCGGTCTGCTCGCGGATGAAGGCCACCAGGTCGCTCGCGTACTGGAACTCGCCGCCCGCGCCGTAGCCGCTGGGCAGGTCACCGCGCAGCGCCACCAGGCGGCGCACGCCCATGCCGCGCAGCTGCTGCAGCTGCTCGCTGACCCGGGCGCGCGTCGCGCCCACGCAGGAGAAGTGCGAGGCCGCGTCCACGCCCTCGGCCAGGATCTGGGCCACGGTGGCGAAGGTGCCCTCCTGCGTGGAGCCGCCGGCGCCGTAGGTCACGGAGCAGAACTCGGGCTTGAGCGCGTAGAGCCCCGCCCGCGCGGCCTTGAGCTTCTCGGCGCCATCGGGCGTCTTGGGCGGGAAAAACTCCAGGCTGATCGGGATGCCCGAGCGGGCCGGGTTGTTGTCGTCGGTGTGCGAGGCCATGCGCAGCCTCCTTTCTTGTGTCTCGTTTCAGGGCCTGCGCGCGTGCACGAAGAACTCGCGGTTGCCGTCGCCGCCGGCGATGGGGCTGTCGTACCAGCCCCCGAGCTGCAGCCCCAGCGCGTCGCAGGCCGCCTCGATGCGGCTGCGTACCACGGCATGGAGCGCGGGGTCGGCGACGATGCCGCCCTTGCCCACCTGGCCCGGCTGCAGCTCGAACTGCGGCTTCACCAGCATGAGCAGCTGGCCGCCCGGCGCCAGCAGGGGCACCAGGGCCGGCAGCACCAGCGTGAGCGAGATGAAGGACAGGTCGCCCACCACCAGGCCGAAGGGCTGGCCGCCCAGCGGCGCCAGCGTGAGCTCGCGTGCGTTCAGCTTCTCGAGGGCCGTGACGCGGCCGTCCAGCCGCAGCGAGGGGTGCAGCTGGCCGTGGCCCACGTCCACACCCGTCACGTGCGCGGCGCCGTGCTGCAGCAGGCAGTCGGTGAAGCCGCCGGTGGACTGGCCCACGTCCAGGCAGCGCAGCCCGGCGGGGTCCAGGCCGGCCGCCTTCAGCGCGCCCTCGAGCTTCAGGCCGCCGCGCGAGACATAGCGCGTCTCGGCGTCGTCCAGCAGTTCCAGCTCGGCATGCGCCGGGATCTCGTCGCCGTTCTTGGCCACGGGGCGCCAGCCGCCGGGCGCCAGCCAGCGCACGCCGGTGGCGATCAGGCGCTGGGCCTGCGACCGGGTGGCGGCGAGCCCGCGCTCCACGAGCAGCTGGTCCGCGCGCACCGCGATCTCAGTAGCGGTAGGTGTCCGGCTTGTAGGGGCCGTTCTGCGGCACGCCGATGTACTCGGCCTGCTCTTCCGACAGCTCCGTCAGCATGGCGCCGACCTTCTTCAAGTGCAGGCGCGCCACCTTCTCGTCCAGGTGCTTGGGCAGCACGTAGACCTTGCCCTGCTCGTAGAAGTCGCTGCGGGTGAACAGCTCGATCTGGGCGATGGTCTGGTTGGTGAAGGACGAGCTCATCACGAAGCTGGGGTGGCCGGTGGCGCAGCCCAGGTTCACCAGGCGACCCTTGGCCAGCATGATGATCTTCTTGCCGTCCGGGAAGATCACGTGGTCGACCTGGGGCTTGATTTCTTCCCAGGTGTACTTCTCGAGCGAGGCGATGTCGATCTCGTTGTCGAAGTGGCCGATGTTGCAGACGATGGCCTGGTCCTTCATGGCGGCCATGTGCTCGTGGCGGATCACGTGCTTGTTGCCGGTGGCGGTGACGAAGATGTCGGCCTTGTCGGCGGCGTACTCCATGGTCACGACCTTGTAGCCTTCCATGGCGGCCTGCAGGGCGTTGATCGGGTCGATCTCGGTCACCCAGACCTGGGCCGACAGCGCGCGCAGGGCCTGGGCCGAGCCCTTGCCCACGTCGCCATAGCCGCACACCACCGCGACCTTGCCGGCGATCATCACGTCGGTGGCGCGCTTGATGCCGTCCACCAGGGATTCGCGGCAGCCGTAGAGGTTGTCGAACTTGCTCTTGGTGACGGAGTCGTTGACGTTGATGGCGCGGAACAGCAGCGAACCCTTGGCGCTCATCTCGTTCAGGCGGTGCACGCCGGTGGTCGTCTCTTCGGTCACGCCGATGATCTTGGCGGCCTTGCGGCTGTACCAGGTGGGGTCCTGCGCCAGCTTGGCCTTGATGGCGGCGAACAGGCAGGTCTCTTCCTCGCCCTTGGGGTTGGCCAGGATGGAGATGTCCTTCTCGGCGCGCTTGCCCAGGTGCATCAGCAGCGTCGCGTCGCCGCCGTCGTCCAGGATCATGTTCGGGCCTTCGTTGTCGGCACCCTTGGGGCCGAATTCGAAGATGCGGTGCGTGTAGTCCCAGTACTCGGCCAGGGTCTCGCCCTTGATCGCGAACACCGGGGTACCGGCCTCGGCGATGGCCGCGGCGGCGTGGTCCTGCGTGGAGTAGATGTTGCAGGAGGCCCAGCGCACCTGGGCGCCCAGGGCCTGCAGGGTTTCGATCAGCACCGCCGTCTGGATGGTCATGTGCAGCGAGCCGGTGACGCGCGCGCCCTTGAGCGGCTGGCTGGCGGCGTATTCCTCGCGCACGGCCATCAGGCCGGGCATCTCGGTTTCGGCGATGCGGATTTCCTTGCGGCCCCAGGCGGCGAGGGACGGGTCGGCGATGACGTAGTCAGCGGTCGGTTTCAGGACGGCGTTCATGGTGACTCCAATGCTCGGTTCAGGAAGCCACTGCCGGCTGGCGGGGACGCGATCGCAGGGGGATGTGCGGCTCACCCGACAGGACAGTGGGTGAGCGTCGTTGCAGAGTTTCCGAGCCTCGCACCGCGTGGGTGCTGCAACGCTCCTCGGATGGGCGCAATTATAGGGTACAAGGGAGAAATGGCACTGCCCTCCCCCCCGATCGAACCCATGCTGGCCAAGGTGGCCGACACGCTCCCGCCCGAAGGCGGCTTCCTCTACGAACCCAAGTGGGACGGTTTCCGTGCCCTGGTTTTCTGCGACGGCAACGGCGTGCACATCCAGAGCCGCGACCTCAAGCCGCTCAACCGCTACTTCCCGGAACTGGAGCGCGCCCTGGCGGACCTGCTGCCCAAGGGCTGCATCCTGGACGGCGAGATCGTCGTGGCCGGGCCGCGCGGCCTGGATTTCGACGCCCTGCAGCAGCGCATCCATCCGGCGCCCTCGCGGGTGGCGCGGCTGGCCAAGCAGACCCCGGCGGCCTTCGTCGCCTTCGACCTGCTGGCCGCGGGCGGCAAGTCCACCCTGGCGCTGCCGCAGTCCGAGCGCCGGGTGCGGCTGGAGCGCCTGCTGGGCCAGGCCAAGGGCCCGCTGCACCTGACGCCCATGACCCGCGACCGGGCCCAGGCCGAGGACTGGCTGGCGCGCTTCGAGGGCGCGGGACTGGACGGCGTGGTCGCCAAGCCGGCCGATGCGCCCTACCAGCCGGGCAAGCGGGCGATGTTCAAGGTCAAGCACGTGCGCAGCGCGGACTGCGTGGTGGCCGGCTTCCGCTGGTACAAGGACCGCGAGGACGCCGTGGGGTCGCTGCTGCTGGGCCTGTACGACGCCGAGGGCGCCCTGCACCACGTTGGCGTGACCTCGGCCTTCACCCTGGAGGTGCGGCGCGAGCTGGTGGACCTGCTGGCGCCGCTGCGCGAGAACGCGCTGGCGGACCACCCCTGGCGGCACTGGAACCAGCCCGCCGGCAACGCGGCCGAGGCGCCGGACACGCCGGAAGCTTCCGCCGACGTGCTCGCGGATGCGATGGACGAGCCCGCGGCGGCCGGGAAGCCTGCCGTGCCCAGCCGCATGCCGGGCGCGCAGAGCCGCTGGAGCGCCGGCAAGGACCTGTCCTGGGAAGCGCTGCGGCCGGAGCGGGTGTGCGAGGTGCGCTACGACCACCTGCAGGGCGACCGCTTCCGCCACGCCACGGTCTTCATGCGCTGGCGCCCCGACAAGCCGGCGGCCGACTGCCGCTACGACCAGCTGGAGGTGGCGGCGCCCTTCGAGCTGGCGCAGGTGTTCAAGGCCTAGCCGGCGGCCCCGGGGCCGGGCTTGCGGCCACGCGGCCGTGACCCGGTGCCAGGCGCGGCCCCGGCCGCTTTCCCTGCGGGCGCATCCGCCTGCCGCACCGGAGGCTGGCCCGCCGGCGCGGCCCGGTGCGGCTTGCGATGGTAGGGCGGCCACGGGGCGTCCTCGGCGCCCTCGCGAGCCTGCCGCGCCGCGAGTTCCAGCAGCGGCGCGATGTCGCCCTGGGCCACCGCATCCAGGCCCTCGTGGGCATCGCCCAGCGCGGCGAAGCGCGCCGACGCGGTCTTCACGCTGAAATCCGCCGGGTTGCAGGCCGCCAGCTCGTCCCAGCGCAGCGGCATGGACACCCGCGCATCCGGCAGCGGACGCACCGAATACGCAGAGGCCACCGTGCGGTCGCGTGCGTTCTGGTTGTAGTCGATGAAGACGCCGTGCCGCTGGTCCTTCCACCAGGCGGTGGTGGCGAGCTTGGGCACGCGCCGCTCGATCTCGCGCGCCAGGGCCAGCGCGGCCGAGCGCACCTCGTGGTACGCCCAGCGCGGGGCGATGCGCACCAGGATGTGCAGCCCGCGCGAGCCCGAGGTCTTGGGCCAGCCCTGCAGGCCCAGGCCGGCCAGCACCTCGCGCGATTCCATCGCCACCTGCACGATCTGGCGCCACTTCACGCCCGGCACCGGGTCCAGGTCCACCCGCAGCTCGTCCGGGTGGTCCAGGTCTTGCGCGCGCACGGGGTGCGGGTGCAGTTCCAGGCAGCCCAGGTTGGCCATCCAGGCCAGCGCCGCCGCGTCGCGCGGCACGATCTCCTGGGCGGTGCGGCCGGAGGGGAAGCGGATCGTCGCGACCTCGATCCAGTCCGGCCGGGCCGAGGGCACGCGCTTCTGGAAGAAGGCCTCCCCGCCCACGCCGTCCGGGAAACGCTTGAGCACGCAGGGCCGTCCGCCCGCGCCGCGCAGCGCGCCCGGGGCCACCGCCAGGTAGTGCTGCACCAGGTCCCGCTTGGTCACGCCCGCCTCGGGGAAGAGCAGCTTGCCGGGGTGGGAGACGATGAGCTCGCGGCCCTGCACCTGCGGGACTTCACGGTCCGGATCGGCATTCGGCGTGGCCATCCGGGCACCGTAGCACCCTCATGGGACAATCGGGGGTTTCAGTGACCGGATGTTCCGGAGCCCTCCCTTGTCTGCCTCGCCCCTGACCGCCGAGACGCGGCGCCGCCGCACCTTTGCCATCATCTCCCACCCTGACGCGGGCAAGACCACGCTGACGGAAAAGCTGCTGCTGTTCTCCGGCGCGATCCAGATCGCGGGCTCGGTGAAGGCGCGCAAGGCCTCGCGCCACGCCACCTCCGACTGGATGGAGATCGAGAAGCAGCGCGGCATCTCTGTCGCCTCGTCCGTGATGCAGATGCTCTACCGCGAGCACGTCATCAACCTGCTGGACACGCCCGGCCACAAGGACTTCTCGGAAGACACCTACCGCGTGCTGACGGCGGTGGACTCGGCCCTGATGGTGATCGACGCGGCCAACGGCGTGGAAGCGCAGACGCGGCGCCTGATCGAGGTCTGCCGCCAGCGCAACACGCCCATCATCACCTTCGTCAACAAGATGGACCGCGAGGTGCGCGAGCCGCTGGAGCTGCTGGACGAGATCGAGCGCGAGCTGGGCATGCCCTGCGTACCCATGACCTGGCCGGTGGGCCAGGGCAAGGGCTTCGGCGGCATCATCAACCTGCGCACGAACGCCATGACGGTGTTCGAATCCGGCTCCGAGCGCCTGCCGCAGGATTTCGAGACCATCCCGCTGACCGACCGCGCGCGCCTCATCGAACGCTTCGGCGCCGAGTTCGAGAACGCCGAGCAGAGCATGGAGCTGGCCGTGGGCGCCTCGCCCGCCTGGGACCATGAAGCCTTCCTGGCCGGCAAGCAGACGCCGGTGTTCTTCGGCTCCGGCGTGAACAACTTCGGCGTGATGGAAGTGCTGGACGCCCTGGTGGACCTGGCGCCCTCGCCCGGCCCCCGCACCAGCCACCTGGTGGTGAACCGCCAGATGCAGGAAAAGGTGATCCAGCCCGACGACGGCGGTTTTTCCGGCGTGGTCTTCAAGGTGCAGGCCAACATGGACGCCAACCACCGCGACCGCATCGCCTTCGTGCGCATGGCCTCGGGCAAGTACACGCCGGGCATGAAGCTCAAGGTGCAGCGCACCGCCAAGGAGCTGCGGCCCACCTCGGTGGTCACCTTCCTGTCGCAGCGGCGCGAGGCGGTGGACGAGGCCTACGCCGGCGACATCATCGGCTTCACCACGCACGGCGGGGTGCAGCTGGGCGACACCATCACCGACGGCGCGGCGCTGCAGTTCACCGGCCTGCCCTTCTTCGCGCCCGAGTTGTTCATGACCGTGATCCTGAAGAACCCGCTGCGCACCAAGCAGCTGCAGCAGGGCCTGGCCCAGCTGGGCGAGGAAGGCGCGATCCAGGTCTTCCGGCCGGAGATCGGCGGTCCCATGCTGCTGGGCGCGGTGGGCCAGCTGCAGTTCGAGGTGGTGCAGCACCGCCTGAAGACCGAGTACGACGCCGACATCCGGCTGGAGGGCTGCCAGTACACCGGCGCCCGCTGGATCACGGCCGACACGCCGGCCGAGCTGCGCGCCTTCACCGACGCCTACCCGCAGCGCATGGCGCGTGACGCGGCCGACGCGCTGGCCTTCCTGTGCACCAGCCCCTACGACGTGCGGCTGGCGCAGGAGCGCTTCCCCAAGATCCACTTCCACCCGCTGCGCGAGCACGCGGGGCTGGCGCTGCACGGCGCGCAGTGAGGCCATGAGCGCCCCGGGGGCTGGCGAGGACGCGGCGGCTTGCGCGGCGCGGGCCGCGGGCCGGGCCGCGCAGGGCGAGGCCGATGCACGGGCCCTGCGCCCGCTGGCCACCTGGCCGGCGGCGGCCCGCGCCGGCCTGGTCGGCGTGTTCACCGACATCGACGACACGCTGACCACCGAGGGCGGGATTACGCCCGACGCGCTGGCCGCGCTCGCATCGCTCAAGGCGGCCGGCCTGCACCTGATCCCCATCACCGGCCGCCCGGTCGGCTGGAGCCAGCCCTTCGCCGCGGCCTGGCCGGTGGACGCCATCGTGGCCGAGAACGGCGCGGTGGCCCTGGTGCATGAAGGCCAGGGCCGGCTGCGCAAGCTCTACCAGCAGGGCGAGGCCGAGCGGCGCGAGAACTACGCCCGCATGCAGCAGGTCGCGCAGCGCATCCTGCGCGAGGTGCCGGGCGCCACGCTGGCACGCGACAGCGCCGGCCGCGAGACCGACATCGCGATCGACCATTCCGAGTTCACCCACCTGCCGCAGCCCGACATCGAGGCCGTGGTGGCGCGGATGCGCGAGGCCGGCATGAATGCGACGGTGAGTTCCATCCACATCAACGGCTGGTACGGCGCGCATGACAAGTGGCAGGGCGCGCGATGGATCGCGCGCGAACTGCTGGGCCTGGCGCTGGAAGACGACCTGCAGCGCTGGGCCTACGTGGGCGACTCCACCAACGACGAGCTGATGTTCCGCCACTTTCCGCACAGCCTGGGCGTGGCCAACATCCAGCGCTTCGCTTCGCAGCTGCAGCACCCGCCGGCCTACGTCACGCCAGCGGAGCGGGGCGCGGGTTTCGCGCAGGCGGCCGCAGCGATCCTGAGCGCCCGGCGCGGCGCGGCCTGAGGCAGGGCGGTCGGAAGCGGGGCTGCAGCGCAGCTCACGCGCCCGGAGTGGGGGAGGAGACAACACCGCTCACGCGCCCGGACCGCGACAGGGGCGACTCATTCCGCGGATGTCCCCCGCGTTGCCGCAAGCGGCAACGCTCCTCCTTGATTCCGCTCCATGAGCCGCCCCTGCCACGGTCCTGGAGACCTGGGCGATCGATCGTCTGGGGGCAGCCCGCAGCGCATCGTGCGTGAGTTTGGCTCACACCAGCAGAGTTGAACTGGAGCAGTACGTACGTGACCCAGCCCTGAGCTTGAAACGAGCTCCGCACGGCGGCGCGCCCGTGCTCGAGGAGCGGGATGGGGGTGGGCCACGCAGCGAAGTCAAGGAGGAGCCGCGCGCAGCGCGGCGGGGGACATGAGCGGAGTGGCCCACCCCCGTCCCGGTCCGGGCGACAGAAGAAACAGCCCTCTCGCGACAGAAGAGACCACCCCGTTCCGTTCAGAGCGACGGAAGGGCCTGTCCTGTAACGGTCCAGGCGACGGAAGGGGCGGCCCCCTCCAGCGCCTCGGAGCCGCAGCGCCTCAGCGCGCCAGCACCGGCGCCAGCGCCCTCCCCGTGTGCGTGCCCAGCAGCACCAGGTGCTCCGGCGTGCCGGCCGCCACCACCCGGCCGCCCGCGTTGCCGCCCTCGGGCCCCAGGTCGATCACCCAGTCGGCCTCGGCGATCACGTCCAGGTCGTGCTCGATGACGACCACGCTGTGGCCGCCGTCCACCAGCCGGTGCAGCACGCGCGCCAGCTTCTCCACGTCCGCCATGTGCAGGCCTACCGTGGGCTCGTCCAGCACGTACAGCGTGTGCGGCGGCTTCTGGCCGCGGCGCGTGACGTCGTCGCGCACCTTGGACAGCTCGGTCACCAGCTTGATGCGCTGCGCCTCGCCGCCCGAGAGCGTGGGCGAGGGCTGGCCCAGCGTCAGGTAGCCCAGCCCCACGTCCTTGAGCAGCTGCAGCGGGTGGCTGATGGAGGGCATCGCGCCGAAGAACTCCACCGCCTCGTCCACCTCCATCTGCAGGATGTCGCCGATGCTCTTGCCGCGCCAGGTCACGGCCAGGGTTTCGGGGTTGAAGCGCGCGCCGTGGCAGGACTCGCAAGGCACCTTCACGTCCGGCAGGAAGCTCATGCCGATGGTGCGCACGCCCTGCCCCTCGCAGCTGGGGCAGCGGCCCTCGCCGGTGTTGAAGGAGAACCGGGCCGGCCCGTAGCCGCGCGCCCGCGCCTCCAGCGTGTCGGCGAAGAGCTTGCGGATGGTGTCCCAGAAGCCGATGTAGGTCGCCGGGCAGGAGCGCGGCGTCTTGCCGATGGGGGTCTGGTCCACCTCCAGCACGCGGTCCACGGTCTGGTAGCCGTCCAGGCCGGTGCAACCGCTCCAGGCCGGGTGCTTGCCCTTGTCGTCGGCGTCGCGGCCGGCCTTGGTGCTGCGCTGCTGCACCGCGGCCTGCACGTTCGCCAGCAGCACGTCGCGCGCCAGCGTGGACTTGCCGGAGCCCGAGACCCCGGTCACCGCCACCAGGCGCTGCAGCGGCACCTCCACGTCCACCGCCTGCAGGTTGTGCAGGCTGGCGCCGCGCAACTGCAGTGCGGTGCCCGAGGGCACCGGCCGGCGCGCGGCCACCGGGTGGCGCATGGCGTGCAGCAGATAGCGGCCGGTGACCGACTCGTCCACGGCCGCCACCGCGGCCGCGTCGCCCTGGGCCACCACACGCCCGCCGCGCTTGCCCGCGCTGGGGCCGATGTCGATGATGTGGTCGGCGCGGCGGATGGTGTCCTCGTCGTGCTCCACCACCACCAGCGTGTTGCCCTTGTCGCCCAGCTTGTGCAGGGCGTCCAGCAGGATCTGGTTGTCGCGCGCATGCAGCCCGATGGTGGGCTCGTCCAGCACGTAGCACACGCCCTGCAGGTTGCTGCCCAGCTGCGCGGCCAGGCGGATGCGCTGCGCCTCGCCGCCGGAGAGCGTGGGCGCGCCACGGTCCAGCGTGAGGTAGCCCAGGCCCACCTCCTCCAGGAATTCCAGCCGGCTGCGGATCTCGGGGATCAGGTCGCGCGCGATGCCTTCCTCGCGCACGCTCAGCACGTTGCGGGCCTGCAGGCCCTGCACCCAGCCGCGCACCTCGCCCACCGACAGCGCCGCCACCTGGTGGATGCCGGTGCCGTCGAAGAGAACGTTGCGGGCCTGCGCGTTCAGGCGCGCGCCCTGGCAGGCCGGGCAGGGCTCGTCGCCGACCTCCTCCACCTCGGGCTCCTCGAAGCTCTGCTCGCGGCCCTTGTCGTCGGCGGCGAACAGGGTGTCGTCGTAGGCCTTGCGCTGTTCGCGCGTGAGCTTGACGCCGGTGCCCACGCAGTCCGGGCACCAGCCGTGCTTGCTGTTGTAGGAGAACAGGCGCGGGTCCAGCTCGGGGTAGCTGGTGCTGCACACCGGGCAGGCGCGCAGGGTGGAGAACACCTCCACGCGGCCCAGGTGGTGGTGCGGATCGCCGGCCGCCAGCGCGTCACGCAGGCCGTCCAGCGGCGCGAGCAGGTGCAGCACGCCCTTGCCGTGCTCCAGCGCCTCGGCCAGCTTGGCGCGCAGCAGCGCCTCGTTCGCGGGCGTCACGTCCAGGTCGCACACCGGCAGCTCGATGGTGTGTTCCTTGAAGCGGTCGATGCGCGGGAAGCCGGTGGTGGGCAGGAACTGCCCGTCCACGCGCAGGTGGGTGTAGCCGCGCGGCCGCGCCCAGTCGGCCAGTTCGGTGTAGACGCCCTTGCGGTTCACCACCAGCGGCGCCAGCAGGCCCACGTGCTGGCCGCGGTAGCGGCGCAGGATCTGGGCGGCGATGCTGTCCGGCGTCTGCGGCTTCACCGCGGCACCGTCGTGCACGCAGTGCTGCACGCCCATCTTCACGTACAGCAGGCGCAGGAAGTGCCAGACCTCGGTGGTGGTGCCCACTGTGGACTTGCGGCCGCCGCGCGAGAGGCGCTGCTCGATCGCCACGGTGGGCGGGATGCCGTACACCGCGTCCACCTCGGGCCGGCCGGCCGGCTGCACGATGCTGCGCGCGTAGGCGTTCAGCGACTCCAGGTAGCGGCGCTGGCCCTCGTTGAACAGGATGTCGAAGGCCAGCGTGGACTTGCCCGAACCCGAGACGCCGGTGATCACGCTGAAGCGGTTGTGCGGGATCTCGACCGACAGCGACTTGAGGTTGTGCTCGCGCGCGTTGACGATCTGGATCGCCTGCGGCGGCTCGGGCCGCCGGGCGGGCGCGGCGTAGGCCGCCAGGGGCTCGCCCACGCCCAGCGTGGTGTCGTACTCGCGCAGCGCCAGGGCGGTGTGCGAGCTGGCGTGCTGCCGCACCTCCTCCGGCGGGCCCTCGGCCACCACCAGCCCGCCGGCGTCGCCGCCCTCGGGACCCAGGTCGATCAGCCAGTCGGCCGCGCGGATCACGTCCAGGTTGTGCTCGATGACGATCAGCGAGTTGCCCGCCTCCAGCAGCTTGCGCAGCGCGCGCATCAGCTTGGCGATGTCGTCGAAGTGCAGGCCGGTGGTGGGCTCGTCGAAGAGGAACAGCACGCCGCGCGTGGCGGTGGGCTGGCGCGAGCCGGTGGCGGCCTTGGCCGCCTGGGCCAGGAAGCCCGCCAGCTTCAGGCGCTGCGACTCGCCGCCCGAGAGCGTGGGCACCGGCTGGCCCAGTTTCACGTACTCCAGCCCCACGTCCACGATGGGCTGCAGCGCGCGTATCACCTCGCGGTCGCCCGCGAACAGCAGCGCCGCCTCGCTCACGGTGAGCTCCAGCACGTCGGCCACGCTCATCACGCGCGGCCGGGGCGTGCCCACCGGCTGGCGCTCGATGGTCACCTCCAGGATCTCGGGCCGGTAGCGCCGGCCGTCGCAGTCCGGGCAGCGCAGGTAGACGTCGGAGAGGAACTGCATTTCCACGTGCTCGAAGCCCGAGCCGCCGCAGGTGGGGCAGCGGCCGTCGCCGGAGTTGAAGCTGAACTTGGCGGCGGTGTAGCCGCGCTGGCGGGCCAGCGGCGCGGTGGCGAAGATCTCGCGGATCGCGTCCCAGGCGCCCACGTAGCTGACCGGGTTGGAGCGCGCCGTCTTGCCGATAGGCGACTGGTCCACGAACACCACGTCGCTCAGGTGGTCTGCGCCCAGCAGGCGCGCATGCGCGCCCGGCGCCTCGGTGGCCTTGCCGAAGTAGCGCATCAGCGCCGGCGCCAGGATGTCCTGCACCAGGGTGGACTTGCCCGAGCCCGAGACGCCGGTGACGCAGACCATGCGCTGCAGCGGGAACTCGACGGACACGTCCTGCAGGTTGTGCTCGCGCGCGCCCTCCAGGATCAGCCGGGGCGTGGCGTCGGTGACCGCGCGCTTGAAGCCCATGCCCACGTGCTTGCGCGCGCCCAGGTAGGCGCCGGTGAGCGTGTCGGCCGCGCGCAGGTCCTGCACCGTGCCGTCGAACACGATGTCGCCGCCGCGCTCGCCGGGGCCGGGGCCCATGTCGATCACGCGATCGGCGGCCACCATCACGGCCGGGTCGTGCTCCACCACCACCAGGGTGTTGCCGGCGTCGCGCAGCCGGTGCATGGCCTGCGTGATGCGGCCCATGTCGCGCGGGTGCAGGCCGATGCTGGGCTCGTCCAGCACGAAGAGCGTGTTCACCAGCGAGGTGCCCAGCGCCGTGGTGAGGTTGATGCGCTGCACCTCGCCGCCCGACAGCGTGCGGCTCTGCCGGTCCAGCGTGAGGTAGCCGATGCCCACGTCGACCAGGTAGCGCAGGCGGGTGTTGATCTCCTCGAACAGGAGCTTGAGCGCCTGCAGGTCACCGCCGCCGGCGTGCGCCTCGGCCGTGGGCTCCACGCGCGAGAAGAAATCACGCAGCCGGGCGATGGGCAGCAGCATCAGGTCGTGCAGCGTGAGGCCGGGCAGCGACTCCAGCTGCGCGCGCGACCACTGCACGCCCACCGGCATGAAGCGCCGGGCCGGCGGCAGCGCGGCGTCCGCGTCCTCGCGGGTGCCTATGCGCCAGAGCAGGCTCTCCAGCTTCAGCCGGGCGCCGCCGCAGGTCTCGCAGGGCGTGTAGCTGCGGTACTTGGACAGCAGCACGCGGATGTGCATCTTGTAGGACTTGCTCTCCAGGTACTTGAAGAAGCGCTTGATGCCGTACCACTGCTTGTTCCAGTTGCCTTCCTTGAAGTTGGGCGCACCGTCCAGCACCCAGGCCTTCTGCTCGGGCGTCAGCTTGTTCCAGGCGGTGTCGCGCGGGATGCCGGCGGATTCGGCATGGCGCATCAGGTCGTCCTGGGCCTCGGCCCAGGCGGGGGTCTGGATCGGCTTGATGGCGCCGGCCCGCAGCGTGAGCTTGTCGTTGGGGATCACCAGCCCCCAGTCCACGCCGATCACCCGGCCGAAGCCACGGCAGGCCTCGCAGGCGCCCACCGCCGAGTTGAACGAGAACATGGACGGGATCGGGTCCGCGTAGCGGATGTCGCTCTCCGGGCAGTGCAGGCCGGTGGAGAACTTCCAGGCCTCGTAGTCCTCGCTGTCCGGCTTCTGCGCATAGACCGCGAGCCGGCCGGAGCCGCGCTTGAGCGCCACCTCGATGGCCTCGATGGCGCGCGCCTTCTCGGTGCCCTGCAGGCGGAAGCGGTCGGCCACCACGTCCAGCACCTTGCGCGGCCCGGTCGGCGTGGCCACCTCGCGCTCGGCCTGCACGCGGGTGAAGCCGCTGGCCGCCAGCCACTGCTGCACTTCCTCGGCGCTGGTGCCGCCGGGCAGTTCCACCGGGAAAGTGACGACCAGGCGCGGGTCGGCGGCGGCGGTGCGCCGCATCAGCTCGGCGTAGATGGTTTCCGGCGTGTCGTGCCGCACCGGGCGGGCCGTTTCGCGGTCGAACAGCTGCGCGGAGCGCGCGAACAGGAGCTTCAGGTGGTCGTTCAGCTCCGTCATGGTGCCCACGGTGGAGCGCGAGGAGCGGACCGGGTTGGTCTGGTCGATCGCGATCGCGGGCGGCACGCCCTCGACCCGGTCCACCGCCGGCTTGTCCATGCGGTCCAGGAACTGGCGGGCGTAGGCGGAGAAGGTCTCCACGTACCGGCGCTGGCCTTCGGCGTACAGGGTGTCGAACACCAGGCTGGACTTGCCCGAGCCGCTGGGGCCGGTCACCACCGTCAGCTCGCCGGTGCGCAGGTCCACGTCGAGGTTCTTCAGGTTGTGCTGGCGCGCACCCCGGATACGGATCAATCCCTGTGTCATTGTGGCCTTCGGTGGTCGGGGCAAACATTCTAGGGAAGCGCCCCTGACAGTTCGCGCCATGGGGTCTTGCCAGGCGCCAAGTATTTTTCACGCCCCTCAGGCCGGCCGGCAGACGGGCTCTCTGACCCTCTGCTGACCGGACGCCAACAGGAACTGACGCGCAACTGATACGGGGCTTACAGACTAGGGTGCAACCCGAGGCCCGCGTTCAGCATGGCAAAACAATGTGCGTTCGCGTGCACCCCGGCCCGCTTTTTCGCCCGCGACGCCCTCGCGCGCGGCGCGGCCCCGCCGTCGCACCGAGTAAGCAGGCGGTCAGTCCCCCTCCACAGAATCGCGCGCAAGCCGGGCGCCTTCGCGCCCGGGGAACAGCCTTCACAGGGCGAGACAGGAGACAGAGCATGAACGACCCGGTGGTCGAGCGGATTCAGGCGAATCCCAAGTACAAGGAACTGCGCGAGAAGCGCAACAAGCTCGGCTGGACGCTGGCGGTGCTGATGCTGGTGGTCTATTACGGCTACATCGCGCTGATCGCCTTCGACAAGTCCTTCCTGGCGCAGCCGATCGGCGCCGGCGTGACCACGCTGGGCATCCCGATCGGCATGGGCGTGATCGTGTTCACGGTCGTCATCACCGCCATCTACGTGCGCAAGGCCAACAGCGAGTACGACACGCTGACCGCCGAGATCCTGAAGGAGGCCTCCAAGTGAGCCGCACGCTGAAGAACACCCTGGCCGCGCTGGCGGCCCTGGCGGCCACCGGCGCGGCCCTCGCGGCGGGCGCCGACGTGGGCCAGGCGGCCAAGCAGGCCACCAACTGGACGGCCATCGCCATGTTCGGCGGCTTCGTGATCCTCACCCTGTGGATCACCAAGTGGGCGGCCTCGCGCACCAAGTCCGCGGCCGACTTCTACACCGCCGGCGGCGGTATCACCGGCTTCCAGAACGGCCTGGCGATCGCGGGCGACTACATGTCGGCGGCGTCCTTCCTGGGCATCTCGGCGGCCGTGATGGCCACGGGCTACGACGGCCTGATCTACTCCATCGGCTTCCTGGTCGGCTGGCCGGTCATCACCTTCCTGATGGCCGAACGCCTGCGCAACCTGGGCAAGTTCACCTTCGCCGACGTGGCCGGCTACCGCTTCCAGCAGACCCCGATCCGCGGCTTCGCGGCCGCCGGCACGCTGGTGGTGGTCGCCTTCTACCTGATCGCGCAGATGGTGGGCGCGGGCCAGCTGATCAAGCTGCTGTTCGGCCTGGACTACTGGATGGCCGTGGTCATCGTGGGCGCGCTCATGATGGTCTACGTGCTGTTCGGCGGCATGACCGCCACCACCTGGGTGCAGATCATCAAGGCCATCATGCTGCTGGCCGGCGTGAGCTTCATGGCCTTCATGGTGCTGGCGCAGTTCGGCTTCAGCCCCGAGGCGCTGTTCGCCAAGGCGGTGCAGGTGCGCACGGCCATCGAGGCCAACGGCGGCAAGTCGCCCGAGGCGGCGGCCAAGGCCGGCCTGTCCATCATGGGCCCGGGCGGCTTCGTGAAGGACCCGATCTCCGCCATCAGCTTCGGCATGGCGCTGATGTTCGGCACCGCCGGCCTGCCCCACATCCTGATGCGCTTCTTCACCGTGCCGGATGCGAAGGAAGCGCGCAAGTCGGTGCTGTGGGCGACGACCTGGATCGGCTACTTCTACGTGCTGATCTTCATCATCGGCTTCGGCGCGATCACCCTGGTGCTGACCAACCCCGAGCTGTCCGACGTCGCCAAGGGCGTGATCAAGGGCGGCGCCGGCACGGCCAACATGGCCGCGGTGCTGGTGGCCAAGACCGTGGGCGGCGACGTGTTCTACGGCTTCATCTCGGCCGTGGCCTTCGCCACCATCCTGGCGGTGGTCGCCGGCCTGACGCTCTCGGGCGCCTCGGCCGTGTCGCACGACCTGTACGCCACGGTGATCAAGAAGGGCAAGGCCGACACCGCCAGCGAACTCAAGGTCTCGCGCATCACCACCATCGCGCTGGGCGTGGTCGCGGTGCTGCTGGGCATCGTGTTCGAGAAGCAGAACATCGCCTTCATGGTCTCGCTGGCCTTCGCCATCGCGGCCTCGGCGAACTTCCCGGTGCTGTTCCTCTCCGTGCTCTGGAAGGACTGCACCACCAAGGGCGCGGTGATCGGCGGCTTCCTGGGCCTGGTGTCCTCGGTGGGCCTGACCATCGTGTCGCCCTCGGTGTGGGAAGCCACGCTGGGCAACCCCAAGGGCTCGGCGCTGTTCCCCTACACCTCGCCCGCCCTGTTCTCCATGGCGATCGGCTTCGTCGGCATCTGGCTCTTCTCGGTGCTGGACCGCAGCCCGCAGGCGCAGAAGGAACGCGCGGCCTTCGCGGCCCAGCGCGTGCGTTCGGAGACCGGCCTGGGCGCCTCCGGCGCGTCGGGCCACTGAACCTGACAACCGCGGCGCCCAGCGCCGCCGCCACCGGCCGGGCCCGCGGGCCCGGCTTTTTTTTTCCTGCCCTGGACGGCCCTCGGGCTCGCGCGGCGGCTACGGGGTGCCGAGGTAGGGCTGGATGACCTGGCGCAGGCGCGCGGCCGGCGTGCCGGGCGGAAAGAAGCCCAGGTACTTGCCCTCGCGATCCATCAGGTAGATGAAGGCCGAGTGGTCGACGGCGTCACCGGCGCGCCGGGGCCGGGCGACCGTGCGGTAGTAGACGCGGTAGGCCGAGGCGACCTGGTCGATCTGGCGCGCCGTGCCCGTCAGGCCCAGCAGGCGGGGGTGGAAGTGCGGCACATACTGGGCCAGCCGCGCGGGGGTGTCGTGCGCGGGGTCCAGCGTGATGAAGATCGGCTGCACGTCCTCGCCGGCCGGCCCGAGCTGCTGCAAGGCCGTGGCGATCTGCTGCAGGTCCCCCGGGCAGACGTCGGCACAGGCCGTGAAGCCGAAGTACACCAGCATGAGCCGGCCACGGAAGTCCGCGTCGGTGCGGCGCCGGCCCTGTTGATCCGTGAGCGCGAACGGGCCGCCGATGGTTTCGCGGTTCCACATGATGGCGTCCATCAGCTCGGCCGCCGAACGCCGGCCGGGCGCATGGGCCAGGGTGGACGAGGCCGCCAGCGCCAGGACGAGCGCCAGCAGGCCCGGACGCGCCGCGGCCGCCGCGCTCATCAGGCGCCGAAGGTGATGCGGCCGCCGGTGGTCGACAGCAGCAGGTTGCCCGGCATCTGGGCACGCGCTTCCTGCACGAAGTTCAGGCCGCTGCAATGCATGGGGATCACCACGTCGGGCTGCAGCTTGCGGATCTCGGCGACCACCTGCACCAGGTAGTCCTGGGGCGCCGGGCCCAGGTGGAAGCCGCCCACGATGGCGTGCACCTTCTCCACGCCGGAGACCGCCTGGGCCTGCCGCACCGTGTTGACGATGCCGACGTGGCCGCAGCTGCTGATGACCACCAGGCCCCGGTCCTTGACGTGGTAGCAGGTGGCGTGCTCGTGGATGTGCTCGTCGGGAACGATCTTGCCCGCCATCTCGGCGGGCAGGTAGTGCGAGCTGTCGCAGCCCAGGCCGTCCTTCATGCCGAACTCGACCAGGGTCTGCGGCAGCACCTTCTCAATGCTGTTGCGCTGGATGCGCCCCGTGGTGAACGCGTGGCCGCCGATGACCGCCGGGGTTTCGGCCAGCACCGTGGTGATCCGGCGGGCGGCCAGTTCACGCCGGTCCAGGGTGCCGAAGTCGGTGAACTGGCCCGGCGTGGCGGTGCGTGCCACGCGGTGGCAGAAGTTGTCCTCGCCGCCGGCGTAGAGCTTCATGTCCGCCGGCAGCTTGTCGCGGTACCGGTCCAGGAAGCCCATCAGGCCGCCGAAGTGGTCGAAGTGCCCGTGGCTGATGATGAGGGCGTCCAGCCGGGCCGGGTCCACGCCCAGCAACTCCATGTTGTTGGCGAGGACTTCCGGCGTGTAGCCGTAGTCCAGCATGAAGCTGCGCATCTCGCTGCCACGCTGCGACTCCAGCCAGAGGGACAGGCCCCACTCGTTGTGCAGGGAGCGGCGGTAGTCGCCCTGGGGCCGCGATGGCGCGAAGGCCACCCCGTGCACCTGGGTGGGCCGCAGGAAGATGTCGAAGCTGCTGTCCACCAGGACCTTGATCGCCAGTTTGTCCACCACCGGGACGTCCAGGCTGGCCGCGCTCGCGGAGCGCCCGGGGACCAGGCTGCCGAACAGGGCCGCCCCGCCCAGGCAGCAGGAGGTCTTCAGGAAGTTGCGCCGTGCATTGGAACCCACCATGGCCTTCTCCTCATTGTTGAGCGGCAGGCTAGCAGTTTTCGCCCGGGCCGCACAGTCCCGCCGGGCGGCCTGGCCGACGGCCCGGGGTCCTGCCCCCGCCACGCGCCGCAGCGCCCGCCCCGGGCTCAGTCGCGCAGCGCGACCTCGCCCTCGATCTCGACCGGGATGCGGAACGGCAGCTCGGCCAGGCCGACCGCGCTGCGCGCGTGCGCGCCGCGCTCCGGGCCGAACACCTCCAGGATCAGGTCGCTGAAGCCGTTGATCACGGCCGGCTGGCGGTTGAACCCGGGCGCCGAATTGACCATGCCGAAGACACGGACCCAGCCGGCGATGCGGTCCAGGCTGCCCAGCTCGCGCTTCAGGCTGCCCAGGATGGCGAGGCCTGTGAGCCGGGCTGCGTGGTAGGCCTGCTCCTCGCTGACCTCCGCGCCGACCTTGCCCAGCGGCTGCGCGATGTTGCCCTCGGCGTCCGTGGGCCCGTGGCCGGAGATGAGGGCGCGCGAGCCCAGAACGCGCACCCAGGGGAACTGCAGCTTCAGGCCGGGCGGCATCTTCAGCGGCTGGGGCAGTTGCAGGCCGAGCGCGGCCAGCCGCGCGTCGATGGTGTCCATGGCATTTCCTCCTGTGGGTGGGGTCGCCGCGACCGCGGCAGCCCCGGGCATCAATCCGCCGAGCAGCGCGGCCCCGCCCAGGCCGCAGGACGTCCGCAGGAAGCCACGGCGTGCGTTGAAATCCAGCATCTGGAACTCCCCCTCTTGTTGCCGGGCAGGCTACAGCAACCGCCCACCGGTGCAAAGCCGCCGGGCCGCTGGCGCATCCCGCGTTCACGGGATTGCATGCCAAGGCCGCGGGGGGCCCTCAGGGCAGCTGCAGCAACTGCCGCAGCTTGATGAAGGCCAGGGCGGCCATCACCGCGTCGTTGAGCGCGTCGTGCGCCTCGCGCTCGGGCAGGCCCAGGTCCTGCATCAGGGTGGAAAAGCGCAGGTCCAGGTCGACCCGCACCTGCTGCTCGGCGGCGGGCAGCTGGCTGAACTTCCACTCGTAGTACAGGCGCGAGACCTCGATGCGCGGCTGCGGCAGGCCCATGCCCAGGAGGGGAAACACGGCCCGGTCCAGCATGGCGAGGTCGAACTCCAGGTAGTAGCCGACCAGGGGCCGGCTGCCGATGAAGTGCATCAGGCGCCGCACCGCCTCGTCCACCGGCAGGCCCTGGGCCACGTCCTGCTCGCGCAGCCGGTGCACGCGCACGCTTTCGGCCGAGACGCCCCGCTCGGGCCGCACCAGCAGTTCCAGGCGCTCGCTGGTGAGGATGCGGTTGCCGGCGATGCGCACCGCGCCGATGGAGATGATCTCGTCGCTGCGCACGTTCAGCCCCGTGGTCTCGCAGTCCAGCGCCACCCATTCGCCGGGCGGCGGCGCATCGAACATGAAGCGGAACTCGGGCAGGCCCAGGTGGTAGAGCAGCCACTCGCGGCGCAGGGCCTGCCACCAGCGGGTGGGCAGCGCGGGCGGCTTCACGACACCAGGTCCAGCCGGAAGCGCTGGCGCAGCAGGCCGCGGAAGCGGCGCACCACCTCCAGCGTGTCCTTGAGCAGGTCGCGGTCCAGCGAGCCCAGGCTGGCGAGCTCGATCGCGCCGCTGACCGGCTGGCCGCGGTCCAGTTCGGCCAGGCCCGCCTTCAGGCGCAGGCCCATGAAGAAATGCAGGCTGTCGGTGAGTTCGTGGCCCAGCGCCGCGGGCAGCTGCCCGGCCGCGGCCAGCCGCGCGATGCGCGCGGCCGTGCCGGTCTCGCGAACGCCGTGGGCGAAGGCGAGCGCGCGCACCCCGTGCACCAGCGGGAACAGGCCCTCCTTCTTCAGGTCCAGCCGCCCCTCGCCCTCGCCGCCCAGCGAGAACAGCCGGCCCAGCCAGCCGGCCGCCGGGGCGAAGCTGTCGATGGCGGCGGCGAAGCGCGCCAGGACCAGGTCGTTGTCGGCCGAGAGCTGGAACAGGCTGTCGCGCACCGCGTCCAGCAGCTTCGCGTCGCCGCCCACGGCGTGCGCGTCCATGAAGATGGCGAGCTTCATCAGGCTGTCGGGCGTGGGCATGAGCAGCCATTCCCGCGCCTGGCGCGAGAAGGCGGCCACGTCGCCGCGCCACGCGGGGTTGTTCTCCATGACGCGCCCCGGGCAGGGCGGGTAGCCGAAATCGGCCAGCACCTGCGAGAAGCGGTCGCAGGTCGCCTGCAGGTCCGCTGGCGGCAGGTAGCCCTCGCGCAGCACCAGCGCGTTGTCCTGGTCGGTCTTGAGCAGCTGTTCACCCCGGCCCTCGCTGCCCATGACGAACAGGCAGCTGTGGGCCACCAGGTCCGGGCCGGCCACCAGCTGCCAGGCGCGCTCGAACAGGCGCGCGTTCAGGCCCTGCACCAGCTGGGCGATCAGCGCCACCTTGGTGCCGCCCCGCTCCAGCAGCGCGATCAGCTTCGTGATCTGCGAAGCCGCCTGCGACAGGCCCTGCAGGTCCGTGGCGTCCTCGATGCGCACCGAGATCAGGTGCGAGTGGTTGGACAGGAAGCTGAACAGGTCCAGCGCCTCCAGCACGCCACGGATCTCCTCGCCCTCCATGACCACCACGCGGTGCACGCGCCGCCTGAGCATCAGCGCCATCGCGTCGCCCAGCTGGTCGCCGGGGCGCACCGTGATGAGCTGGAAGTTGGACAGCTCACCCACCGGCAGCCGGTCCAGCGGCCGGCCGTCCAGGATGGCGCGCTGCAGGGCGGTGGCGGTGAAGATGCCCAGCCGCGGCGGCTCGCTGGCGCGGTCGCGCACCAGCACGTTGGAGCTGCGGTGCTGCTGGAAGATGCGCACCACCGACAGGATGTCGGTCGTCGCATCGACGAACTGCGGCGGCCGCAGGTAGGCCTCGTCCACGCGCGACAGCGTGAGCGACTGCATCTCGCGCCCGTCCTGGCGCTGGGCGATGGCACTGAGCTTGTGGCCCAGGTCGGAGAAGAGCAAGGCGCCGAAGGTGGCGTTGGAGGCGATCAGGCTGCTCACCGTGGCCTGCGCGAGCTGGTAGGCCACCACCTCCTCGGCGGCGACGAAGCGGTGGCTCACGCGGCCGGCCACCAGGCCGCGGCCGTCGAAGGTGTCGTCGGGGCCGTAGGTGGCGACCAGCTCCTCGCCGTCGTGCTGGGTGACGCGACCCTTGATGACGACGAAGAGGTGGGTGGGCCGGGCGCCCACGTCCAGGATGAGCTCGCCGGCGCGGAAGTAGGCGATGTCCACGCTGTCACGCACCAGCCGGCGCTCCTGCGGCTGCAGGCAGTCGAAGGGCGAGGCGGCGAAATTGAAGGCGTTGGGCATCTGGGGCAGTCGCTGCCCGCCGATTCAGCGCCGGATGCCTTGCACCACGCTTGCAGCGCCGTCCCAGTGGGTGTCGAACCAGGGGTCGCCCTGCAGGGCGGCCCGCAGCATGGGCAGGCTGTCGAAGCCCCAGAAGACACGGCCGTCGGCGACCAGGGCGGGCACGCCGAACACGCCGGCGGCGATGGCCGCCTCGGTGTTGGCGCGCAGCTCGGCCTTCACCTCGTCGCCATCGGGGTCCCGGGCCGGGGCCAGCCGTGCGCGCAGGGCCGCCAGGCGCGCGGGGTCGGCCGCGTCGGCGCCGCCGTGCCACACGTGGCGGAATACGGTCTCGGCCACATGCCGGTTCACCAGGCCGTCGCGGCCGCAGGCCAGCGCCAGGCGCAGCAGCGGCAAGGGGTTGAAGGGATGGGCCGCGGGCATCTGGATGTCGATGCCGTTCGCATGGCCCAGCCAGAGCACCTGGCGGTAGGTCCACTCGCGCTTGCCGGGAATCTCGGCCGGGCCCAGCTGGCCGCCGTGCTTGAGCATGGCGGCGAACAGCACCGGCCGGTAGTCGACCGCGTGGCTGATGCCCTGCAGGGCCTGCGGCAGGTGTTCGAACGCGAGGTGCGCGTACGGGGAGATGAAGTCCAGGTGGAAAGTGAGGGTCTTCACGCGCGCTCCCCGGCCTGCGCGATGCGCTGGCCGATCTGCGTCCAGACCTCGCGCCGGGCGTCCTCGCCGAGGGTGGACCAGCTCGCGATCTCGTCCAGGGTGCGCAGGCAGCCCTGGCAGTAGCGGTTGTCGGCGTCCATGCGGCACAGCGAGATGCACGGCGAGGGCACGGCCGCCACCTCATCCCCGAGGACGCGGCGGGCCTGCCGGGCGAGGGCGTGGTGTGCGCTCATGACGCGGCCACCGGAGGCTGCACCACGTCCGCCACGGGCGCACCCGTGAGCTGTTCCAGGTCGGCCGGCTTCAGGCGGAAGACGCCGTGCGGGTGGCCGGCCGCGGCCCAGATCTCGTCGAAGCGGTAGAGCTCGCGGTCGATCAGCGTCACCGGCGGCTGCGCATGGCCCACGGGCGACACGCCGCCGATGGAAAAGCCGGTGCGCGACTTCACGAACTCGGCATCGGCGCGGCCCAGCTTGCCGACCAGCGCCTCCACCTTCTTCTCGTCCACCCGGCGGTCGCCCGAGGTGACGACCAGCACCGCGACCTCGTCGGCCTTGCGCCGGAAGATGATGCTCTTGGCGATCTGCCCCAGCGCCACGCCCAGCGCGTCGGCCGCCTGCCGCGCGGTGCGCGCCGCATCGTCCAGCATCACCGGCCGGTGCGGGTGGCCGGCCGCCTCCAGGAGCCGCGCGACGCGCTGCACGCCTTCGGGCAGGGCGGTGAGTTCAGCGCCGCACATCACGCAGCCTCCTTGCCGAGGAACAGGGCTGGCGACACGCCGAAGCGCTGTGCCAGCGCGCGGATCTGCCGCAGGTTGAGTTCACGGCGCCCGCGCAGGATTTCAGAGACCACCCCCTGCGAGCCCACCTCGGGCAGGTCGCCCTGCTTCAGCCCATGGGCTTGCATCAGGTGCAGAAGAATCTCGGCGGGCGTCGCGGCGGCCATGGCATGGTGGGCCTCGTCATAGTCGGCCACCAGTTCGCCCAGCGTCGCGGCCAAGTTGGCCAGCGGATGGGACTCCTGGGCGGCGCCGGCGTCGAGCAGGGCGTTGAGGGCTTGCACGGCGGCTTCGTAATCGCTCATGGACCGGATGGGGCGCAACGGCACGTGCTTCTCGATCGCAGCCACATGGCGGCCCAGTTCAGCGGCCGTCCGGCTGTCAATCACGGCTTCCACAGGTCGTACTCCTTGTGCGTGAACACGTGGCGGATGAACACCATCTGGCGGTTGAAATGAAGGGCTGCAACCACGCGCACCTTGTTCCCGCCTACATTGAACACATGGTAATCGCCCACCCGATCCACTGAATTGAAGCTGCGGCGCAAGGCCGCGAAGTTGGGATAGCTGCCCGACTGGAGGATCTGTCGCCAGGCCTGGAGCGCAGCATGCGCCTCGGGATGCGCGGATGCAAAGTCCACCAGGGCCCGGTTCGAGATCACCCGCATCCGGCCATGCTATCTCAAAGTGAGATTATGGCACTTTGCGCTCTTACCCCGCCCGCTTGTTCAGGATCGCCGTCGCCGCGCGCGAATTCGGCTTGCGGCCCAGGCGTTCGCTGATGTACTGGCCGGCGTCGACCAGCTTGTCCAGGTCGATGCCGGTCTCTATGCCCATGCCGTGCAGCATGTAGACCACGTCTTCCGTGGCCACGTTGCCAGTCGCGCCCTTGGCGTAGGGGCAGCCGCCCAGGCCGGCGACCGAGGTGTCGTACTGCCACACGCCCATCTGCAGCGCGGCCAGGGTGTTGGCCAGGGCCTGGCCGTAGGTGTCGTGGAAATGGCCGGAGATGTCGGCCAGCGTGTAGTGGCGCAGGGCGGCCTCCAGCGCGCGCTGCACCTTCAGCGGCGTGCCCACGCCGATGGTGTCGGCCACGCCGATGTGCTGCACGCCAATCTCCTTCATGAGCCGCGCCAGGAGTTCGACCCGCTCGGGCGCCACATCGCCCTCGTAGGGGCAGCCCACCGCGCAGGAGATCGCGCCGCGCACGTAGACGCCCGCCGCGCGGGCCGCCGCCACCACGGGCGCGAAGCGCTCCATGCTCTCGGCGATGGAGCAGTTGATGTTGCGCTGGCTGAAGGCCTCGCTGGCCGCGCCGAAGACCACGACCTCGTCCGGTCTGGAGGGCAGCGCCGCTTCCAGGCCCTTCATGTTGGGCGTGAGCACCGAATAGCGCACGCCGGGCTGGCGCTGGATCGCGGCCATCACCTCGGCGTTGTCCGCCATCTGCGGCACCCACTTGGGCGAGACGAAGCTGGTGACCTCGATCTCCTTCAGCCCGGCCTCCTGCAGCCGGTGCACCAGGCCGACCTTGGCCTCGGCGGGCACGGGCTGCTTCTCGTTCTGCAGGCCGTCGCGCGGGCCCACGTCGACGAGCTTGACGCGAGAGGGAATGTTCATGGGGCTCCTAGTATCCGCGCTTCGTCTCGACCACACCGGCGATGGGCTCTCCACGCTCCAGCGCCTGCAGCTTGGCCGCGACCTGGACAATGGTGGCTTCGCGCAGCGTGCGGGCCGAGGTGTGCGGCGTGACGGTGATGCGCGGGTGGGTCCAGAACGGGTGGCCGGCCGGCAGCGGCTCGGTGCGGAACACGTCCAGCGCCGCCCCGGCCATCTGGCCGCTGTCCAGCAGGGCCAGCAGGTCGGCCTCCACCAGGTGCGCGCCGCGCGCCACGTTGATGAGGAAGGCGCCCGGCAGCAGGCGCGAGAGCGTGCGCTGGTTGAGGATGTTCTCGGTCTCCGAGGTCAGCGGCAGCAGGCAGACCAGCACCCGCGTGCCGGCCAGGAAGGCGTCCAGCTGGTCCGCGCCGGCGAAGCATTCCACGCCCGGCAGCGCCCTGGGCGAGCGGCTCCAGCCGCGCACCGGGAACTCGAACTGCTGCACCGCCTGCGCGACGCGCGCGCCCAGCACGCCCAGGCCCATGATGCCGACCGGGCACTCAGCACGATCGCGCGGCTTGCGGTACGACCAGGTGCCGGCCTCGATGTCACGCTCGTAGGCGTCCAGCTCGCGGAAATGGCGGATCAGCGCATGGCAGACGAACTCGGCCATCTGCACCGCCATGCCGGCGTCGTCCAGCCGCACCACCTGCAGGCCGGGCGGCAGCGCCAGGCGCAGCAGCGCGTCCACGCCCGCCCCCAGGTTGAACAGCGCCTTGAGCCCGGGCTGCTCGTCGATGAAGGCCTGCGGCGGCGCCCAGACCACGCCGTAGTCGGCCGGCGGCGCGCCCGGCTGCCACTCCAGCACCTCGGCCCCGGGCAGGGCCTCGCGCAGCCCGGCCAGCCAGGGCGCGGCCTTCATGCCCGTGGCGGAGAAAACGATACGCATGGGCTTATTGTGCCGTTGCGCCCGCGCTGGCGAGCTTGAGCAGCTCCGCCCCCTCCGCGACCTGGTCGCCCGGGGCGTAGAGCAGCTCGGCCACCACCCCGTCGCCCGGCGCGGCGATGGTGTGCTCCATCTTCATGGCCTCCATCACGGCCAGGGCCTGGCCCTTCTTCACCGTGTCGCCCGCCTTCACCGCGAAGGACAGCACCTTGCCCGGCATGGGCGCGGTGAGCCGCCCGCCCTCGCTCGCGCCTTCGCCCGCATGGGCCAGCAGGTCGATCGCGGTGATCACCGCCGCGCCCTGCGGCGTGAACACGTGGTCGACCTCGCCGAAGCGGTCGACCCGGGCGTTGAAGCGCTCGCCGTCGAACTCGATCGCGAGGCCGTCCGGCGCCGCCTCGAAGGCGAGCAGGCCTTCGCGCCCGTCCACGCGCAGGTGCAGCGCGCCGTCGTGCAGGCAGGCCAGCTCGGCCGCGGCACGCTCGCCCGCGAATTCGAACTCGAAGCGGCGCGTCGTGACGCCGTGCGAGCGCCAGCCGTCACGGCGGCTGAAGGGGTCGGCGCCGGCCTGCAGGCGCTCGTCCCGCAGCGCGGCGGCGATGGCGGCCGCGGCGGCGCGCGCCAGCGACACCGGCTGCTGGTTGAACAGCGCCGCCTCCTCGCGCGGAATGAGCGCCGTGTCCAGGTCGGCCTGGGCGAAGGAGCGGCTGCGCACCACATGGCGCAGGAACTGCACGTTGTTGGCCACGCCCACGATCTGCACCTGCGCCAGCGCGGCGTCCAGCCGGGCCAGGGCCTGCTCGCGCGTGGCGCCGTGCACGATGAGCTTGGCGATCATGGAGTCGTAGAAGGGCGAGATGGTGTCGCCCTCGCCGAAGCCCGCGTCCAGCCGCACCGGCGCGGCGTGCAGGCCCGGCTCGCCCTGGGCGTTGCGCCGGAAGGCCACGTGCGCCGGCCAGCGCGCCACCGCCAGGCGGCCGGTGGCGGGCAGGAAGTTGTTGTCGGGGTTTTCGGCGCAGATGCGGGCCTCGATCGCGTGGCCGTGGATGTGCAGTTCGTCCTGCCTCTTCGGCAGCGGCTCGCCCGCGGCCACGCGCAGCTGCCACTCCACCAGGTCCAGGCCGGTGATGGCCTCGGTCACCGGGTGCTCCACCTGCAGGCGGGTGTTCATCTCCATGAAGAAGAACTGCATGCCGCCCTCGCGCTGCTCGACGATGAACTCGACGGTGCCGGCGCCCACGTAGTTCACGGCCCGGGCCGCCGCCACCGCCGCTTCGCCCATCTCGCGCCGCAGCGCCTCTGTCATGCCGGGCGCGGGCGCTTCCTCCAGCACCTTCTGGTGGCGCCGCTGCACCGAGCAGTCGCGCTCGAAGAGCCAGACGCAGTTGCCGTGGGTGTCGCCGAAGACCTGGATCTCGATGTGGCGCGGCCGCTGCACGTAGCGCTCGATCAGCACCGCCGCATCGCCGAAGCTGTTCTGCGCCTCGCGCTGGCAGGAGGCGAGCGCGTCGTCGAACAGCGCCTCGCTCTCCACCGCGCGCATGCCCTTGCCGCCGCCGCCCGCGCTGGCCTTGATGAGCACCGGGTAGCCGATGCGGGCCGCTTCGCGCCGCAGCAGGGCCGGGTCCTGCTCGCGGCCGTGGTAGCCGGGCACCAGCGGCACGCCGGCCTTCTCCATCAGCTGCTTGGACTCGGCCTTCAGCCCCATGGCCTGGATCGCCGAGGGCGGCGGGCCGATGAACACCAGGCCCGCTTCCTGGCAGGCCTGCGCGAACTCCTCGTTCTCGCTGAGGAAGCCGTAGCCGGGGTGGATCGCCTGCGCACCCGTGCGCTTCGCCGCCTCGATGATGCGCTCCCAGCGCAGGTAGCTGTCGCGCGGCGCGCTGCCGCCGATGGCCACCGCCTCGTCGCAGGCCCGCACGTGGCGCGCGCGGGCGTCGGCCTCGGAGTACACGGCGACCGTGCGGATGCCCAGGCGGCGCGCCGTGGCGGCGACCCGGCAGGCGATTTCACCGCGGTTGGCGATCAGGATCTTCTGGAACATGGGCTCCTCGCTCCGTTTTTTCTTCTCATCAGGAATGCCCCGGCGGCGCCTCGGGCAGGCCCCGCCCGGCCATGAAGCCGGACAGGCGCCGCGCCACCGCGCGCAGGAACTTGAACAACAGCACCATCAGCAGCACCGACAGCGCCAGCACGCCCACCAGGGCGATCGCGAACAGCATCGGGTGCGTGGCGGACAGCCACAGCATGCCGGCCACCAGCCCGTCCTCGGCCAGCGAGACCGCGAGGTTGGAGAAGGGCTCCGGCGAGGTGTTGACCGCCGCCCGCGTGGTGAGCTTGGCGGCATGGCTGGTGGCGGCCAGGCCGCCGCCCAGCAGGGCGCCGACCCAGGCCATGGTGGTCCCGTCCGCACCCAGCGCACCGGCCGCCAGGGCCGCGCCGGCGGGGATGCGGATCAGCGTGTGCACCGTGTCCCAGACCGTGTCCACATAGGGAATCTTGTCGGCGAAGAACTCGACGAAGGCCATGAAGCCGGCGACACCCAGCACCACCGGGCTGGCGAGCACGTGCAGCCCGGGCGGCAAGGGGACCAGGCCGAAATGGCCGGCCATCCCCAGCGCGAACACCGCCAGGTAGAGCCGGATGCCGCTGGCCCAGCCCAGCGCCGCCGCCAGCGCGAGCAGCTGGGGCGGGTTGGCGAGGCCGTTGAGCGCGTCCATGGTCTTCGAGATGCCTAGTCGGCCAGCCAGCTCGGCTTGCGCTTGCCCAGGAAGGACTGGATGCCCTCGCGGCCTTCGTCCGACACACGGATGTCGGCGATGCCCTGCACCGTGCGGGCGATGAGTTTGGGCTCGATCTCGCGCCCGGCCACGTCCTGCACCAGCGCCTTGCTGGCCTTCACCGCCTGCGGGCCGGCCTGCACCAGCGCCTGCGCGATGCCGTCCACGGCGGCGTCCAGCGCCTCGGCCGCCACCAGCTCGTGCACCAGCCCGATGCGGTGCGCCTCGCTGGCCGAAAAGCGCTCGGCCGTGAGGAACCAGCGGTGCGCGGCGCGCGCGCCCATGGCGCGGATCACGTAGGGGCTGATGGTGGCCGGGATCAGGCCCAGCTTCGTCTCCGACAGGCAGTAGGTGGCCGTGTCCGCGGACACGGCGATGTCGCAGGCCGCCACCAGCCCGGTGCCGCCCGCGTACACGTCGCCCTGCACCCGCGCGATGGTGGGCTTGGGGCAGCGGTAGAGCACGCGCAGCATCTCGGCCAGCGCCGCCGCGTCCTCCACGTTCTGCGCGTGGGTGTAGCCGGCCATGCGCTTCATCCAGTTCAGGTCGGCGCCGGCGCAGAAGGCGGTGCCCGCGGCGGCCAGCACGATGCAGCGCACGTCCTCGCGCTGGCCCAGGTCGGTGAAGGCGTGCGTCAGCTCGGCGATCACCTCGTCGTTGAAGGCGTTGCGCACTTCCGGGCGGTTGAGCGTGACGGTGGCGACCGCGCCACGGGTGCTGAGGATGAGGTGGTTCATGGCGTGCCCTTCCTCAGTAGCGCTTGGCCACTTCCTCCAGCATGACCTCGGTCGCACCCCCGCCGATGGCCAGCACGCGCGCATCGCGCCACAGCCGTTCCACCGGCGTCTCGCGCATGTAGCCCATGCCGCCGTGGAACTGCTGGCAGGCCTGCAGCACCTCGTTGACCAGCTCGCCGGTGAGCGCCTTGAGCATGGACACATCCTGCACGATGTCGTGGCCCTGGTCGACGCGCCATGCACAGTGATACATGAATTGCCGCGCGGCCCGCACCTTGGCGTCCAGCATGGAGATGCGCTGGCGGATGGTCTGCTGGTTCCAGAGCGGGCCGCCGAAGGCCTGGCGGGTGCGCACGTAGTCCAGCGTGAGCTCGAGCGCGCGCTGGCAGTGGCCCACCGCCATCGCGCCCAGGGCGATGCGCTCGGTCTGGAAGTTCTTCATCACCGAATAGAAGCCCTTGCCCTCCTCGCCCAGCAGGTTGGCGGCGGGGATGCGCACGTTGTCGAACACCAGCTCGGCCGTGTCCGACGAGAGCCAGCCCGTCTTCTTGAGCGCGCGGCCCACGCTGAAGCCGGGCGTGCCCTTCTCGACGATGAACATGGAGACCTCGCGCTTGCCGGGGCCGGTCTTGGCGGCGACGAAGTACAGGTCGGCGTGCACGCCGTTGGTGATGTAGAGCTTGGTGCCGTTGAGCACCCAGTGGTCGCCGTCGCGCTTCGCCTGGGTGCGTATGCCCGCCACGTCGGAGCCGGCGCCCGGCTCGGAGATGCCCACCGCGGTGATGAGATCGCCACGGATGACCTTGCGCAGGTATTTGTCCTTCTGCGCCGCGTTGCCCGCGTGGTGCAGGTGCGGGCTGGCCATGTCGGTGTGCACCAGCACCGTGATGATGAAGCCGCCGAAGGTGGACTGCGACAAGGCCTCGGCAAAGACCAGGTTGGTCAGCGCGTCGCCCTCGGCGCCGCCGTACTGCGACTCGTACATCAGCCCGAACAGCCCGGCCTCGCCCATTCGCCGCAGCACCTCGCGCGGCACCATGCCCTGCTCTTCCCAGGCGGCGGCGTGCGGCTCGACCTCGCGGGCGATGAATTTCGCCACCTGGTCGCGCAGGACCTGGTGCTCGGGCGTGTCGTAGATCGTGGGATACAGCATCAGGTTCTCCAGGAATTCACATGCGGAAGACGCCGAACTTCGGCTCGCCGATGGGCGCGTTCATCGCCGCCGACAGGCCCAGCGACAGCACCCGGCGGGTGTCGGCCGGGTCGATCACGCCGTCGTCCCAGAGGCGGGCGCTGGCGTAGTAGGGGTGCGACTGGTGGGCGAACTGGTCCAGCAGCGGCTGCTTGAACGCGGCCTCTTCCTCGGCGCTCCATTGGCCGCCCTTGGCCTCGATGCCGTCGCGCTTGACCGTGGCCAGCACGCTGGCGGCCTGCTCGCCGCCCATGACGGAGATGCGGGCGTTGGGCCACATCCAGAGGAAGCGCGGCGAGTAGGCGCGGCCGCACATGCCGTAGTTGCCGGCGCCGAAGCTGCCGCCGATGATGATGGTGAACTTGGGCACGCTGGCGGTGGCCACGGCCGTCACCATCTTGGCGCCGTGGCGGGCGATGCCCTCGCTCTCGTACTTCTTGCCGACCATGAAGCCGGTGATGTTCTGCAGGAAGATGAGCGGCACCTTGCGCTGGCAGCACAGTTCGATGAAGTGGGCACCCTTCTGCGCCGACTCGCTGTAGAGGATGCCGTTGTTGCCGATGATGCCCACCGGCATGCCCTCGATGTGGGCGAAGCCGCAGACCAGCGTGGTCGAGGCGCCGCCGGGCGTGCCGCCCCAGCGCGGCTTGAACTCGTGGAACTCCGAGCCGTCCACGATGCGGGCGATGACCTCGCGCACGTCGTAGGGCTTGCGCGCGTCGGTGGGCACCACGCCGTAGATCTCCCGGGCGTCGTAGAGCGGGGGGCGCGGCGCGCGCAGTTCCACCGGCGGCACCTTGGGCTTGTTGAGCGTGGCCACGGCCTGCCGCGCCAGCGCCAGCGCGTGCAGGTCGTTCTGCGCCAGGTGGTCGGCCACACCGGACAGCCGGGTGTGCACGTCGCCGCCGCCCAGTTCCTCGGCCGTCACGATCTCGCCGGTGGCGGCCTTCACCAGCGGCGGGCCGCCCAGGAAGATGGTGCCCTGGTTCTTGACGATGATGGTCTCGTCGCTCATGGCCGGCACGTAGGCGCCGCCGGCGGTGCAGGAGCCCATCACCACCGCGATCTGCGCGATGCCGTTGGCGCTCATGTTGGCCTGGTTGTAGAAGATGCGGCCGAAGTGCTCGCGATCGGGGAAGACGTCGTCCTGGTTGGGCAGGTTGGCGCCCCCGGAATCGACGAGGTAGATGCAGGGCAGGCGGTTCTGCATCGCGATCTCCTGCGCCCGCAGGTGCTTCTTCACCGTCATCGGGTAGTAGGTGCCGCCCTTCACCGTGGCGTCGTTGCACACCACCATGCAGTCGATGCCGCTCACGCGGCCGATGCCGGCGATCACGCCCGCGCAGGGCGCGTCGCCCTTGTACATGCCGTGCGCGGCCAGCGGCGCCAGTTCCAGGAAGGGCGTGCCCGGGTCCAGCAGGCGCTGCACCCGCTCGCGCGGCAGCAGCTTGCCGCGCGCGGTGTGCTTGGCGCGCGCCGCCTCGCCGCCGCCGGCCTCGGCCTTGCGCACCTGCTCGGCCAGGTCGTCGACCAGGGCCTGCATGGCCTGCGCATTGGCCTGGAAGTCGGCGGATCGCGTGTTCAGCTGCGTCTGCAGGATGGGCATGGGATGTTCTTTCTCGTCGCTGTGGCGGCCATGATGCGGCCCTGCCGCCAGCATAGGAATCGGGATGCGCCCGGGCCTGCCAAGGAGGTTGCAAAAGCTGCCACGCAACGGCAGACTCGCGCCATGCCCCGCCGCGCTGCCGCCCGCCC